>NZ_SOFR01000044.1:0-445813 GCF_004402735.1 Cryobacterium sp. MDB1-18-1
CGCATCGAGCACAGCTCGGATGCTGTGCCGGGACATGCCCTGGGCGGACTCGATCGCCCGTCGCGACAAGCCTTGATTACGCAGCTGCAGGATCTGCTTCGCTTTGATCTTCCGTACCATTACCGGTACTCCTTCCACCATGTGTCCGTCACATGGTGGGAGGAGCTTTTCAGGTGGGGCTCAACTACGCCGGTGGTGGGGCTGAACGATACGAATCACGCATCTGAACAGTGGGGCTCACTCGCACCAGAGGTGGTGCCCATCGAAGCCAATATTCAGGCAAGATCGACTGGCGGTCCATCTCTACCTGCGCTTCGTAACGTGTCGGATTGAATGCCTCATCGGCGATTGTCATCGATCCGCCTCGACGCCTCTGATTCCAGGAGAAGTCGACCCACCCCTTGCGCTGCCCGACAATGGCTACAACAGTGATCACGGTGATGACACCTGCAACGATTATCCAGTTCACCCTTCAAATCTAGTTTGATTACATTCCGAGGTGGCGAGTCTCTTGGGGCCCCTTCCCGGAGCTGTTGCGGTCAGGCCAAGTCCTTGAAGCTGTCCTCGCCGGGGCGCCAGACCATCCACGCTTCGTCGTGGAATCCCCTGAGCTCGGCGATCTCAACGTAGACGTCTTCTTTCTCAGGGTGGATCACGATCGCGCCCGTGTCGAGGTCAATGCGGATACCTGCCCCGGTGGATTCGCGACGTCACCGTGCCAGGGGTCAATCGGCGTAGAGAATCTGCGTAGCCACGGTCCTGCTGCGGCAGATGCGAACGGCTTCTAGAAGAAGTCGAAAACGAAGCGGCCAAGCGCCCGCAGAGATCGGCCAAGACTGCGCACCCACCCGATACCGCGACGTCTCGATTCTGCCCAAGTGGCGCCGGCCACCATCACTGCGGCAACCAATGCGACGAGCAGCGCGACCTCGACAATCGGGCCGGGCAGACGGACTACACCATCAAGGGCGATGACGATTCCGGCTGCGAAAAGAACTACAAGCCCGAGGACGGTCGTCCACAACGGCCAACGGGACCTTGGTCGGTGTTCCTCGGGCGGCAGCACAGGCCAGACGCTAGCACGCGAACTCCCATTCCATGCAAGCATGACACTCATGCGTGACGCCGACTGCCCGGCATCTAGAGCGGCCTACGTCACGCGTTTGAAGGAGGGCTGCCAATTCCGAGCTCCCACGGGCCCGCACCCGACCAGATCAATACGAATGCGCACGACTGCCCCAGCGTCGAGCCCTGCTTCGCCTTGCCCACCAAATCAACCGTCATCAGCTTCGGGGAGATATCGGAGGCACTGCTCATTTCCCGTCCAACCGGAGAGATCTTGGAACACTGTTCGAAGACGACACCCGCACTCTCGGCAGTGTATGCCGACGCTGCGGACGTGAAGAGATCCTGGAGCGCCTGCTGGTCCCCGGCGTCAATGGCCGCGATCACCTGCTGACGAAGCTCTCTTGCGGATCCGTCAGGGGGCAAGGACATCGTGGGCTCATCGAATACGGTGCACCCGGAAAGCACCAATCCTGCGAACGTTACAACGAAGCACAGGAGTAAACGCTGGGGGTGACCGCGATCCCTACTGGACGATATCGGCATTAGATTTCGCGGACTGACCGGGCGTCGTCGATTCCGTGGTCAAGCGTCGTGCCGGCTGCCAACTCGTTGACTTTGTTATTCGAACTCATCTCGACACGCGGCCACGCAACACGCCCAGAATTCAGTACGGCCGAGTTAGAGAGGGATCGTTGCATCGCGCTCTTCATCTTCCCCATGGGTTTGATCATTGCAGCCCCCGCGGGCATTGCCCAGAAGTGCGCAGACTCACTGCGGTGCAAGGCTGTCGACCCGGCCCAAACCATTTCCTTTTGGGTACACACGTAGGTACACGCATAGACCTGGACAGAAACGGCGGATACCAACGGTCCAAGTCACCGGAAACGCCGATAAGGCCCGGTTCGGCGTGAAAAAGTGTGCCCCTGGAGGGATTCGAACCCCCAACCGTTTCCTTAGGACGGAACTGCTCTTCCGTTGAGCTACAGAGGCTGGCTGTCAAAGTTTAGCTGGTGCGAGCCCGATCAGGATTACGCGGGCGGGTATAGGAACAGCGCGACGTCGGTCGGCGAGACCGTGCGCTTGTGATACGCGTGGCTGCCCATCCAGTTGTACTCCTCGAGCACGACGGATCCGTCACCGCCGATCGACTGCACATAAGCGACGTGGTTGTAGTTGAACCAGGCGACCGCGCCGACGACGGGGGTCTTGCTCGTGGTCCAGCCGTGGTTGGACCACGCACTCGCCCAGGCGCTCGCGTTGCCGCCGCCGGGGGTCAGGCTGTTCCAGGTCCAGCGCCAGGAAGAGCCGGTCGAACCGGCGTCTCGGTTCAGGCGCCAGGCCACGAAGTCGACACACTCGCGGTAGTAGTAACTGAGCGGGGATAGGCCGCCACCCTGCGACTCGGTGGGCATGTTGTACCAGGGGTAGTCATCACCCTCCGCACGCACGCCGTAGACGGCGAAGGCCGCCGCAGCGGCACGGGCGGTCGCCACCTGCTGGGCAGCGAGGGCCTTCTTGGCCGCGAGCGCCTGCGCCGCGAGCTGCTCTTTCGTGGTGGCAGCGAAGCCGTCACGCGAAACAGTGACCGCGGTCGCCGCTGCTGCGACGGTGAGGCCCTGCACGGTCTTGTTCCCCGACGAGTGCGTTGCGCTCGTCATGTCACCGGCTGCGCGCGGAGTGAAGGCGTACGCGGGCAATGCCGCGGTGAGGAAAATGGCCGGGATGGCGAACACGGCGATCGCGATCTTGACCGGATGCCGCCGCTTGCGTGGGAAACGACCGACCGGCTTCGCGGGCGAGGCCGAAAAACGGCTACGCGGCCTCACTGCGGGAACGACGACGGATTCGGGCTTCGGTGCCAGGAATTGCTCCGTGGCCGGGCTCAAAGCCGGGAGCGCCTCGCGCTGGGCCCGGAGTTCGCGACGAGTGAGAAAGACCTCGGGGCTCGCTTCGGAATCGGACACGCCAGACTCGGGCAACAGGATTCCTCTGGATCGTGGCGTATCAATCGGGTTCATCCCACCCTAGGGGAAACCGTCGAAGAAGTCACCCCCGGCGTTACACATCCGTTACATTGCCTGATCAGGCGGCAGGCGCAAGATACTCGTCCCATTGCGGCAATGGTCGCTCGACTCCGCGCACGACCCAGCTGGACCCGATCGGGATCTTCGGGTGGAAGAGCAGATCCCAGCCCATCTCGGCGGGAGTGCGATCGCTCTTGATGTTGTTGCAGCGCAGGCAGCAGGCCACGAGGTTGTCCCAGCTGTCCCGGCCACCGCGGGAACGGGGCTGCACGTGGTCGATCGTATTCGCAGTCCGGCCGCAGTACGCGCAGCGATGGTCATCCCTGCGGAGTACGCCGCGCCGGCTCACCGGCAGCGAACGGGAGCGCGGGAGATGCACGTACCGCGTGAGGATGATCACGCTCGGTCGATCCCACGAGCCGGTCGTCGCCCAGACCGGGTGGGCCTGGTCGGCGGCCACAATGGTGGCCTTCTGATTCATGACCAGCACGATGGCCCGTTTGAACGAGACCACGGCGAGGGGCTCGTAGCCCGCGTTCAGAACAAGTGTGCGCATTCGTTCCCTTTCGAAAAGGGCTGGACGGCTTCCAGCCATTCGATCTACTCCCTCGCACCGAGAGTCAGGGGCAAACGGGCAAACAAAAAGGGCGCTGTCACAATGACAACGCCCTACGGTCTGAAACGCGAGAACACGCGCAACTCAGACAATTTTGACTGCCGTGCCGCAACGCAAAGCGGCAGCGCACATCCATGGTGTGGATCGTGCATCGCTCGCGCATTGGCTCTCCCAAAAGACTCGCAGTACTACAGAGCATCAGGTTAACGCACAAGCGACACGCCGCGCAGCACCCCACAACACTTCGTGGGCAAGCTGTTACGCATTGTTCACATCGTTGCCGCCCGGCGAGGCCACGTCGCGGCCTCGCCAAGCCCCGTCCGAGCGACTCAGATCCCGAGGCGGACGATGTAGTACGAGCTCGTCCAGATGGGCTGCACCCTCACGGAAGCCCCCTCATAGGGCGCGTGCAGAATGTTGCCATTGCCGGCGTAGATGCCGTCGTGACCGTCCATGATGACAAGGTCACCCGGCTGCGCATCGGCGAGGGAGATGCGGGTGCCCGCGGCGCCCTGTCCTGCTGCCGAGTGCGGCAGGCTGATCCCGAACTGGGCGTAGACGTACATGACGAAGCCCGAGCAGTCGAAACCGGCCGGGGTCGACCCACCGTAGACATAGGGAACACCCTGGTACTGCAGGCCGACGTTATAGACGGATGCGAGGCTGAACGTCGGGTAGGACGGGTTCGCCAGGAAGTCGGAGACCGACGGCCCCGAATACGCGGCCGCATACGTCGTCATGGAGGCGGCCGCGGCGACGCGGCGCGCTTCGGCTGCTGCTGCGGCAGCCGCAGATGCTGCTGCCGCCTTTGCCGCGGCGATCTCTTCCGGCGTCGTGGCGCTGAAGCTGTCGCGGGCGACGCTGACGGTCGAGGCCTGGTCGGCGACGGTGAGCGACTGGGCGCCGGACCGGGTGAGGGCCGTGGATGCCGTCGTGCCGTGCGCGATATCCGTGCCGGGAGAACTCGGCGCGAACGCGTATGCGGGGATCGCCATGGTGGCGACGAGTCCGCCGGCCAGGGTCATCATCACGATGTTGGCGATGGCGCCGCGCCGGCGTGACGGGCGGGTGAAGATCCCGCGCGCGGGGGCCTCTTCACGCTGCGCCGGCGTCGGGGCCGGCCGTGCGGGTGTCGGGGCAGAACCTCGACGGGACAGTCTTCTACCTAATTCTTCGGCCAAAGTGTGTACCTCCGGCGCCTCGACAACACTAGGTAGTTGCCCCGTCCAATGCGTTGGTCGCATGTGTTACCGAACCAGGAGACGGGAAGAGAGACGTCCTGCTTCGAGCCCGGCGGCCGGTTCTGGCCTGTGGGACTCGTCCGACAGTACGTGAGGTTTCTCCGTTTGTCACCCCTTGGTGACGATTTAATAACGAACGCGTAACGAAAGGGTCATCTTTCGACCGCCGAAAACCCGGCATCCGTTCGGGTTTTGCCCCGCGAAACGGGCGGTTAGAGAGCGGCGACCGGGGTAGCCACGAAGATGTGGCTCGCGACTTCATTGGGCAGTTCGAGACCCTCAGCGAACCCCGCGACCTCGACGAGAACGTAGGAGCCGAGTGCCGAGAAAACCGCCGAATTGCCCGGCATCACGCCGGCGTTCTTGAGCTGGGCGAGGAGTTCCGGGTCGAACTGCACCGGTTCGCCGAGGCGGCGGATGACGGCGGTCACCGGGGTCGTCGACCCCGCGACGACCTCGACGAGGTTCGTGACTCCCGCCATGAATGCGACGGCGGGCGAGTCGCCCAGTTCGTCGAGCCCAGGGATCGGGTTGCCATACGGTGACTCGGTGGGATGCCCGAGCATCTCCAGGATCTTGCGCTCGACCTGTTCGCTCATGACGTGTTCCCAGCGGCAGGCTTCGTCGTGGACGAACTCCCATTCGAGGCCGATCACGTCGCTCAGCAGGCGCTCGGCGAGGCGGTGCTTGCGCATGACATGCACGGCCTTACGGCGCCCGTTGATCGTGAGTTCGAGGTGGCGGTCGCCGGACACGACGACGAGCCCATCCCTCTCCATGCGCGCGACGGTCTGCGAGACGGTCGGGCCGGAATGGCCCAGTCGTTCGGAGATCCGGGCCCGGAGGGGGACGATGCCCTCCTCCTCCAGATCGAGGATGGTGCGGAGATACATTTCGGTCGTGTCGATCAGATCAGTCATCGCCGGCCTCCCAGTGCCTCCGTGTGCGTCACAACCTTATCGCCGTGTTAGGGGTCGTTAGAATCGCCTCATGTCGAATCTGATAATTCCCTCCGAACTCTTGCCCGTTGACGGACGATTTGGCTGCGGCCCGTCCAAAGTCCGTCAGGAACAGCTTGAGTACCTCCTTAAATCTGGCACGTCCATTATCGGTACCTCCCATCGTCAGGCACCGGTGAAGAACCTGGTCGGCCGGGTCCGAACCGGCCTGGCGGAGCTGCTCCGCGCTCCGGAAGGCTACGAAGTCGTCCTCGGCAACGGCGGGTCCACCGCCTTCTGGGATGCAGCCGCGTTCTCCCTTATTTCCAAGAAGGCCCAGAACCTCGTCTTCGGCGAGTTCGGCGGCAAGTTCGCTGCCGCGGCGAGCGCACCGTTCCTCGAAGCACCCGACGTGATCAAGGCCCCGGCGGGCTCGCGCAGCGAGGCCGTTCCGACCGAGGGCGTCGACGTGTACGCCTGGCCGCAGAACGAGACCTCGACCGGTGTGATGGCGTCCGTCACCCGCGTGCACGGCGACGCCGGAGCACTGACCGTCATCGACGCCACGAGCGCCGCCGCCGGCATCGACTACGCCGCCGATCAGGCGGATGCGTATTACTTCGCCCCGCAGAAGAACCTCGCCTCCGACGGCGGCCTCTGGATGGCGCTCTTCTCCCCCGCGGCCATCGAGCGCGTCGAGCAGATCGCCGCGAGCGGCCGGTATATCCCGGAGTTCCTCAGCCTGAAGAACGCGATCGACAACTCGCGCCTCAACCAGACCCTGAACACCCCGGCCGTGGCCACCCTGCTCCTGATCGAGAACCAGCTCGACTGGATCAACGGCAATGGCGGCCTCGCCTGGGCCTCCGCACGCACCCGCGAGTCCTCCTCGGTGCTCTACGACTGGGCAGCGACCGTTGACTACGCGACGCCGTACGTCGTCAACCCCGACCACCGTTCGCAGGTTGTCGCGACGATCGACTTCGACGACGCGATCGATGCCTCCGCCGTAGCCAAGGCGCTGCGCGCGAACGGCATCTCCGACACCGAGCCCTACCGCAAGCTCGGCCGCAACCAGCTGCGCGTCGCGACGTTCACGGCGATCGAGCCGAACGACGTACGCCAGCTCGTCAAGTCCATCGAATTCGTCGTCGCCAACCTGGGCAAATAGCGGTCCTCGTGCGCCTCTGGCTGAGAGACAGCGAGCGCCGGCCCGATCCTGAGCCGGCGAAAGCGGATGCGCGCACGCCGATCCTGATCGGAGCACTCGCCTGGCTCGTGGCCGCGGGTCTCGCCCTGGTTTTCCAGGGTGAGCTCGCGGCCCGCGGGCTCGGCTGGTGGCTGTGGTGCGCGGTGGCCGGGGTCGGCCTCGGCGTCGCCGGGCTGGCCTGGCTGCGCGTGAGGCGCCGGTAGTTCGTCAGACGCTATTCGTCTTCGTCGATGTCGTCCGGGTCGATGTCATCGTCTTCTTCTTCTTCATCATCGTCGTCGTCTGCGTCGTCGTCGTCGTCGTCTGCGTCGTCGTCGTCTGCGTCGTCGTCGTCTGCGTCGTCGTCGTCTGCGTCGTCGTCATCGGTGTCGTCGTCATCGTCATCGGTGTCGTCGTCATCGTCGTCGGTGTCGTCGTCGAGAGCGTCGGCGGCCGCGGTCGCAGCGACCAGGTCCTGGGCCGTGCGGTAGTCGGCGAGGCGATCGGACCACGGGATCCACTCGGGTGCGACGAGGGCCTCGTCCCCCGGCGTGAGCTCGGTCTCGAGCACCTGCGGCAGGGATTCCCCGTCGATGCGCGAGAGCGTGACGGTCCAGCGCCAGCCCGGATACCCGGTCATGGTGCAGTCGAAGAGCAGCGACACGACCCGGTCACCCTCGACGACGTGTCCGAGGGGGTCGCCGATGGTGTCTTCCGGCGTGAAGGTAAGGAGGGCGGCCCTGGCCACCTCGACAGCCGCGACGAGTGTCTCGTCGGTGGGAACGGCATCCGCTGCCGGCGACTCGGCGTCGTCGGCCGCGGCGTCATCGGCGACGGCGTCGACAGCCGGTACGTCGAGTGTGGTGTCTTGGATCTGCTCAGGCATCGAGTTCCTCTGCGACCTTGCGAAGCATGGCGGCGATCTTGTGGCTGTGGGCGCTATCGGGGTAACGGCCGCGACGCAGGCTCGCACCGATGCCGTCGAGCACCTTGACGAGGTCCTCGATGATGATGGCCATGTCGTCAGCGGGCTTGCGGCTGAGCTTGACGAGGCTCGGCGGCGCTTCGATGATGCGCACGGACAGCGCCTGGGCGCCGCGCTTGCCATCGGCGATGCCGAATTCGAGCTTCGTTCCTGGCTTGACCGTCACTCCGGTGGGCAGCGCAGAAGCGTGGAGAAAGACCTCCTGGCCGTCATCGGAACTGATGAAGCCAAAACCCTTCTCCTCGTCGTAGAACTTGACCTTGCCGGTGGGCATCTGGACCTCGCTGAATTCCGGGCGCGCGACATGCGCGCCAACCGCACCCAGCTTATTCGGTTGCACTCGTCCCCGCCCCGTATCCTTGACACTGTGACCAATCAAACTCCACACGCCGCCGGCCGGCCGGAACGCATCCTCGCCTATATGGTCGCCGCCACCGTCGGCCTGTCGATCCTCGCGTTCTTCGCCGTCATCATCGGCACCTGGCTCGGCGCCGGCGCCAACAACGGCTTCGGCGAGGGTGTCTGGCCCGCGATCCTCGCGCTCCCGCTTGTCGGACTGCCGATTGGATTCATCCTGATCATCGTTCTCCTGGTGACGACCACCGTCCGCCGCGCTCGCGAGGCACGACAGAACGGGGAGTAACGCCGTGCTGACGCTCGCTTCACGCCTTCGTGCCCTCGACGACGCGGCGTTGCGCCGCACGATCGAGATCCGCGCGATCTCAGCCCACGGCATCCGTGATTTCTTCGACCTCGCCGAAGCCCTGCTGAACCCGGCCGCGGTCCAGGCAGCCCTCTCCCGGCTCGACCGGTCGACTCTGGCCGTGCTTGCGATCACCGCCACCGAGGCGCCCGCCGAACCGACCGAGCAGACGGGTGTACCCGGCGCGTCCCTCGGCCTCGATGCGCTCACCTCCCGCCTCACCGAGCTCGGCGGCCTGCCCGTCACCCGAGCGGATGTCGCCGCGCGCGCAGCCGTGCTCGACGAACTGATGCTCGCACTCCTGTCCGACGACGGCCTCAGGGTGTATCCGGCGGTCGCCGAGCACCTGGCCACCTGGCCCGACCTCGGCCTGCCGTCCGCCCTCGAGCTCGCATCGACACCCGCGCCCTCCGCGCTCGCGACCGTGATCACGACCGACAGCCGCTTCACCGACCGCCTCGCCGCCGAACGTGCCTTCGCGGCGGTCTCCTCAATCGCCGAGCTCGTCACCGAACTCTCCCGGGAGCCCGTGCGCGAGCTCAGCCGGGGCGGACTCGGCCTGCCGGACACCAAGCGCCTCTCGTCCGTCATGGGCATCGATATCGACGCCGTCGCCACCTACGTCGCGACAGCAGCCAGGGCGCAGCTCATCGCGCACTCGACCGGGTACTGGAACGAGACGGAGGCCGGCGAGGCCTGGCTCCTCGAGGGCACTGCGCACCGCTGGGCGGCCCTGGCCGGCTCCTGGCAGGCGGCACTGCCCGCCGACGTGCGCAGCATCCTCGCGCACCGCCCCGGCGTCTCCTGGGGCGAGGGACTGCGCAGCTTCGTGACCTGGCTCTACCCAGCAGGCGGCGAGTGGATGGACACCCGCGTCACCGAGTTCGCCCGCGACGCCGAGCTGATCGGCATCACCGCTCACCAGACCACGAGCCCGGCCGGTGCCGCTGTCCTCGCCGAAGACCTCGACGGCGCCATCGCCACGATCGGGGCGTCCCTGCCTGCAGAAGTCGGCGCCGTCTACCTGCAGAACGACCTCTCGATCGTCTCCCCAGGCCCCCTGGCTCCCTCCATCGACGCCCGGCTCCGCGGCCTCGCCGACGTCGAGAGCCGCGAACTGGCCCTCAGCTACCGAATCTCGGCGACCTCGGTCAACCGGGCGCTCGCCGCGGGTGAAACCGCCGAGTCACTCCTCGACTTCCTGCGCACGATCTCGCTCACCGGCATCCCCCAGCCCATCGAGTACCTGATCCGGGAGTCCGCAGGCCGGTATGGACGGATCCGGGTCGGCGAGGTGGCCGCACCGACCGCGCTCAGCCGGAGCTACGTCCGCTCGGACGACGATGAACTCCTCGGCACCCTCGCCGTCGACCAGACCCTCGGCCCGCTCGGACTCGTCCGCGCGGACGCCCACCGCCTCACGAGCCGGTTCACCTCGGACGTCGTGTTCTGGGCGCTCAACGACGCCAAGTACCCGGTCGCAGCGGAGAGCTCCGACGGAGAGGTCCTGCACCTCCGCAGGCACCAGCTCGCCAGGGTCCTCCCCCCTGAGGCCCCTGACCTCGCACTCATCCTGGTCGAAAAACTCCGTGCCACGGATGGCGGCGAAGACGTCGCCGCCGACGCCTGGCTCGCCCGCCAACTCGATTCGGCGATCAAGTCCAAGCAGACCGTCATCGTCAGCATTGCGATGCCGGGCGGGGTCGTCGTCGACTACCTGCTCGAACCGGCCAGTGTCGGCGGAGGCCGATTCCGCGCCAGGGACCGCCGTGCCGACATCGAACGCACTCTGCCGCTCTCGAGCATCATCAGCATCACACCTGCCCCATAAGCGGGGGTGGGCCGATGGGAGGCTCCCAGCCATGCGGGCGTAGGATTAACGGCTATGTCTGATGGCCCACTGATTGTCCAGAGCGACCGCACGGTTCTGCTCGAAGTCGCCCACCCCCTCGCCGAAGATGCGCGCCACGACCTCGCCGTGTTCGCCGAGCTGGAACGGGCCCCTGAGCACATCCACACCTACCGGATCACCCGGCTCGGCCTCTGGAACGCCCGCGCGGCGGGACATGCCGCCTCGGACATGCTCGGGACCCTCGAGAAGTATTCCAAGTTCGCGATCCCGCAGACCGTGCGGATCGACATCGAGGAGACCGTCGGGCGCTACGGCCGCCTGATCATCGAGCGCGACGACGAGGGCCAGCTCGTGCTGCAGAGCAACGACCGGGCTGTGCTGATGGAGATCTCCGGCGCCAAGCGGATCGCCCCCCTGCTGATCGGCCACCCGACCCCGGATTCCTTCCTCGTCGAACCCTGGGCCCGCGGCCAGCTCAAGCAGGAGCTCGTCAAGCTCGGCTGGCCGGCCGAGGACCTCGCCGGCTACACGCCGGGGACCCCGCACGACATCGCGCTGCTCGAGAACGGCTGGGCGCTGCGCGACTACCAGAACAAGGCCGTCGCGAGCTTCTTCGACGGCGGTTCCGGCGTCGTCGTCCTGCCCTGCGGAGCGGGCAAGACCCTCGTCGGCGCCGGCGCAATGGCCACGGCGAAGACCAACACGCTCATCCTCGTGACCAACACCGTCTCGGCCAGGCAGTGGCGCGACGAGCTCCTCAAACGCACGACCCTCACCCAGGACGAGATCGGCGAGTACTCGGGGCAGGTCAAAGAAGTCAAGCCCGTCACGATCGCGACGTACCAGATCCTCACCGCGAAGCGGAAGGGCGAGTACGCCCACCTCGAACTCCTCGACGCGATGGACTGGGGCCTCGTCATCTACGACGAGGTGCACCTCCTTCCCGCGCCGGTGTTCAAACTCACGGCCGAACTGCAGGCCCGCCGCCGCCTCGGCCTCACCGCGACGCTCGTCCGCGAGGACGGCCGCGAGGGCGACGTGTTCAGCCTGATCGGCCCCAAGCGTTTCGACGCACCATGGAAGGAGATCGAGGCCCAGGGCTTCATCTCCCCCGCCTCCTGCTACGAGGTACGGATCGACCTGCCGCAGTCCGAGCGGCTCACCTATGCCGCCGCTGCGGACGACGAGCGATACCGCCTCGCCGCGACCGCCCCGGCCAAGCTCGACGTGGTCAAGCGTCTCGTCGCCAAGCACCCCGGCGAACGCATCCTCGTGATCGGCCAGTACCTCGACCAGATCGACGAACTCGCCGACGCCCTCAACGCGCCGAAACTCACCGGGGCGACCCCCGTCGACGAACGCGAACGGCTCTACCAGGCTTTCCGGGTCGGCGAGGAGAACCTGCTCGTCGTCTCCAAGGTCGCGAACTTCTCCGTCGACCTGCCCGAGGCGACCGTGGCCATCCAGGTCTCCGGGTCGTTCGGCTCGCGCCAGGAGGAGGCGCAGCGGCTCGGCCGGCTGCTCCGTCCCAAGGAGTCCGGCCTCGCCGCCAACTTCTACACGCTCGTCGCCCGCGACACCGTCGACCAGGACTTCGCACAGAACCGCCAGCGCTTCCTCGCGGAGCAGGGGTACAGCTACACCATTCTCGACGCGAACAACCTCGACACCGACGCCCTGGTCGACGAGGCCGCAGCAGGCATCCGCTGACCTGCCCTGACCGATCCGACGGAATCGGTCAGGGCGACGGGCGCGTGTAGCGCAGGAAGAGCATGTCTCCGGCAGTGAGCACGTGGCCGAGACGCATCGGGCGTGACGCGGCCGCGGCACTGTGCGCGATACGGCCAGAGGTGCCTGCCTCGAGAACCGGGCTCAGGCTCAGGCAGAGTTCGTCAACGGCATCGGCCGTGAGCAACGCCCCGAACAGGCTCGGGCCGCCCTCACAGAGCACCTGGCGCAGGCCCCGCGCGGCAAGCTCGCGGAGCGCGAGCGGGAGATCGATCGTCGCCGCCCCGCAAACGAGCACGTCGGCCACAGCCTCGAGGTCGGCGCGCTTGTCGGCCGGTGACCCCGCGTGCGTGATGACGATCGGGCGCGTCGCGGCGTCCGTGAACAGCGGATGCCCGGCCTCGAGATCCAGGCGCCCGCTCACGACCGCGATCCGCGGCTGCGGCGGGAGCCCGTGCGCGACGCGCCAGGCCTCGACTGCGGCATCCAGGCGGATGCCACCGTAGCCCTCGGCGCGGACCGTTCCGGCGCCGACCAGGATCACGTCGGTGAGGGTCCGGAGCGTGTCGAAGACGAGCTTGTCGTCGGCATTGTTCAGGCCACCGCTCAGGCCGTCGTGGGTCGCGGCGCCGTCGAGGCTCGCGATGAAGTTCACCCGCAGCCGCGCGGCGGTCCTGTCCTCGATGCGGTAGGCGTCGAGGAGACTCGCCTGGCTGAAGTCGGTCATCGTTCAGGCCAGGTTGTGGCGCTCGTACGCCGGTTCGCGGAAGCCCAGGATCGCCTCGGTCATCCGAACGGCGTCCACGGCGGCGCGCACGTTGTGCATCCGCACGATCCGGGCGCCCTGCATGATGCTGAACACGGCGGCGGCGAGGGAGCCCTCGACACGTTCGTCACGGGCGCGGCCGAGGGTCTCGCCGATGAAGTCCTTGTTGGAGACCGCGACGAGGGTCGGGTAGCCGAGCGCGGCGATCTCGGGGAGGCGCCGGGTGAGCTCGAGCGAATGCCGGGTGTTCTTGTTGAGGTCATGGCCGGGATCGATGATGATCCGCTCTGCGGGGATCCCCCGGGACAGGGCCAGCTCGGTGCGCTCACGCAGGAACGCGGCGACCTCGCCCACGACGTCGCCGTAGCGCGGGGCCGGGTGCGGCATCCGCGGGCGAGCGAGGCTGTGCGTCACGACGAGGGTCGCGTCGCTGTCCGCGACGATGTCCGCCATCAGCGGGTCGTGGATGCCGGTGGTGTCGTTGATGACGTCGGCGCCTGCCGCGAGCGCCGCCCGTGCGACGGCCGGCTGGAACGTGTCGACGGAGATGACCGCGCCGGCGCCGCGCAAGGCGAGGACGACCGGGACGACACGGTCGATCTCCTGTTCGACGGGGACGGGCGGGCCGGGCGCGAACTTGACCCCGCCGATGTCGACCCAGTCCGCGCCATCGGATATCGCCTGGTGCGCGGCAGCGACGGCCTTGTCCAGGGCGAAGGTGGCGCCCTGGTCGAAGAACGAGTCTGGAGTGCGATTGATGATCGCCATCACCGCGATCTCGCGGTCGAAATCGAATTCGCGGCCGCCGATCATGCGCCGGGGATGGATCAGGACGGGAAACGCGGCGGTGCCGCCCGCCATCAGGAACCCACCCCTGGCGTGTCGGCGACCGCTCGACCGGCGTCGGCGCCGTGGCTCCGGGCGGCCGCGGGGCCGAGGAGGCTGTCGAGGCTGCGGGATTCGTCCCGCAGCGCGGACACGTCGACGCGCACGCGCGACCTGATCAGGTTCTGGACGGATTCGTTGACATCCCAGACATTGACGTTCATGCCCGCAACCACGCGGCCGTCGACGACCCAGAACGCGACGAACTCGCGGGCAGTCCGGTCTCCCCGGAACACCAGCTCCGCATCCCTCGCCAAATCGCCATATCCCGAGTATTCCATTCCGAGGTCGAATTGATCCGTGTAGAAGTAGGGAATCTCCTCGTAGCTCACCGCACGGTCGAGCATGGAGAGTGCGGCGGCCCGGCCGGCATTCTCGGCGTTCGCCCAGTGTTCGACCCGGAGGTGGTGCCCGAGAACGGGATGGAACACGCTCGCGACGTCACCGACCGCGAAAACCCCTGGCTCGTTGGTGCGGAAGGCCGCGTCGACGACGATGCCGTCTGCGACCTCGAGCCCCGCGTCGAGAGCGAGCCGCGTATTGGGTGTCGCGCCGATCCCGACCACGACGACGTCCGCGAGCACGACCTCTCCGGACGACCCGTCCTGGCCGGGGGTCCCGTCCGTGGCCGCCTGGAGCCGGACGCCCGTGACCCTTCCGTCCGTGCCGAGGATCTCGGCCACGCCGGTCTCCATTCGCAGGTCTACCCCGTTGGCCCGGTGGAGCGCGGCGAAGACTCCGCCGATCTCCGCGCCGACCGCGCGCTGCAGCGGCACGGCGCCCTGGCCGAGCACCGTCACGTCGTTGCCGTAGCTGCGGGCGGCCGCCGCAACCTCGAGTCCGATCCAGCCGGCTCCGACCACGACGATCCGGCGTCCCCCTGGCGCGAGCGCCGCCTTCAGCCGGGTCGAGTCGGCCACGGTGCGCAGGAGGTGGACGCCGTCCAGGTCTCCCCCGGGGCCGGGGAACGGCCGGGCGGCCGCCCCGGTCGCGAGAAGGAGCCGGTCATAGTGCAGCGTCCCGCCGCCGGCGTAGCTCAGCTGCCGCGCGTCGAGGGTGAGCGCCGTCACCGCGCGACCCCGCACGACCTCGATGTCCTGTGCGGCATACCAGTCGGCCGGGTGCACGTCGATCGAGTCGCGGGCGGATGTCCCGGCGAGGAAATCCTTGGACAGCGGCGGCCGGATATAGGGGTACTCGGCCTCCTCGCCAAGCAGAACGACCCGTCCGTCGAAGCCTTCGACGCGAAGCGCCTCTGCCGCGCGCGCCCCGGCGAGGCCGGCCCCGACGATCACACATGTTGCGATTTTCATGGCGTTCTCCCGTTCGAATCCGTCGCGGCGTCCACCTCCGATCAGCCCCGGCGGCTCCGCTCCCCACCCACAATCTACTCACGTCCGAACCACACCGGTCACTCACAGCAAAGGTCCAGCTAACGCGCAGATACTGGTCCAATGACTGATGGCCCCCGCATTCTTATTGTCGACGACGAGCCCAACATCCGGGATCTCCTCACCACCAGCTTGCGCTTCGCCGGCTTCGCCGTGCGGGCCGTCGGCAACGGCGCCCAGGCGATCTCCGCCGTGCTCGAAGAGGAACCCGACCTGATCATCCTCGACGTCATGCTTCCCGACATGAACGGCTTCGGCGTGACCAAACGCCTGCGTTCCGCCGGTTACACGGCGCCGATCCTGTTCCTCACCGCCAAGGACGACACCGAAGACAAGATCACCGGCCTCACGGTCGGCGGCGACGACTACGTGACCAAGCCGTTCAGCCTCGACGAGATCGTGGCCAGGATCAAGGCCATCCTCCGCCGCACGATGCACGCCGACGAAGACGCCGTCATCCGCGCGGGCGAACTGACCATGGACCAGGACACCCACGAAGTCCTCGTCGGCGAAGAACCCATCGAGCTCAGCCCGACCGAGTTCAAGCTGCTCCGTTACCTGATGCTCAACCCGAACCGGGTGCTCTCGAAGGCGCAGATCCTGGACCACGTCTGGGAATACGACTTCAACGGCGACGCCGGCATTGTCGAGTCCTACATCTCCTACCTGCGCCGCAAGGTCGACGCGCACTCCTCGGAGCCGCTGATCCAGACCAAGCGCGGCTTCGGCTACATGCTCAAGGCTGCCAAGGCATAGTCCCAGACTGCACAAATAGACTGGCAGCCTGATGCATCAGTCACTCACGGAGCGGTGGAACCGCATATCCCTCAGGTCCAAGATCACCGGCGTGACCGTTCTCATGCTCACGCTCGGTCTCCTGGTCTCCGGGATCGGCACGATGGCCATGCTCCGGCAGTACGTGATCCAGCAGGTCGACGCGCAGCTCCAGGCGGATGCCCAGACGACGTCGGTCGCATACACCGCGAACGCCCTCGGGCAGAATACCGGCACCGTCGTTCCCTCGGACTACTTCGTCGCCCTGTACGACGAGAACGGCGAACTCCGCTACCATTCCTGGACCGACGTGCCCGCACGCGAGCTGCCGCAGATCACCATGCCCCTTGACCTCCAGTCGGTCAACGCGCTCAACGGCCAGACCATGCGCCTGCAGGACGCCTCGCACGACACCGAGTTCCTCGCGGTCGCAGTGCCGCTCGTCACCAACGTCCACGGCACCTACGGCACCCTCGTCATGGCCGTCTCGCTCAAGCAGTCCGAGAACACCGTCGGCACCTACCTCACGATCTTCCTCGGCTTCGGCCTGGGCGTCGTGCTCCTGGGCGGCCTGATCACCCGGTTGCTCGTGACGAGCACGTTCGCCCCCCTGCGCGAAGTGGAGCGCACGGCCGCGGCGATTGCTGACGGCGACTTCAGCCAGCGGCTCGGCGGGGCGACCCCGAACACCGAGGTCGGCCGGCTCAACCGTTCCCTCAACACCATGCTCAGCAGGATCGATCGCCTGTTCAAGGAACGGGCGCGCACGATCGACCAGATGCGCCGCTTCGTCGGCGACGCGAGTCACGAGCTCCGCACCCCCCTCGTCTCCGTGCGCGGCTACGCCGAGCTCTACCGGATGGGTGCCCTGCAGACTCCGGAAGAGGTCGCCCAGGCGATGGAGCGCATCGAGAAGGAAGCGATCCGGATGGGCGGCCTCGTCGAGGACCTCCTCGAACTCGCCCGTCTGGACGAGACGAAGCCACTCGCCCTCACCCCCGTCGACCTGCTCCCCCTCGCCCGCGATGCGGCGCTCGACGCGATGGCCTCCGCCCCCGGTCGCACCATCACGGTCGTGACGGCGGCTCCCGACACGGACGAAGAGCCTGTCGTCCCGTTGGCCCCCGCCATCGACCTCGCGCACTCCACCGGCGAGGTCCCGACCTCCGCACTCGTGACGGTCCCCCAGCGGGCAGGCGAGGCCGTGGCCGTCCCGCACACGAACACGGTTTCCTTCGCCGGTGCGACCCTCGCGCGACTACGGACCCGTCGCCCCCGTAAAGCGGATGCTCTCGCCATCCTCCCCGAGCCAGTGCCGACCGCTGCCCCGACCGCCGCGATCCCCGCCGTCGTCATGGCCGAAGAGAACAAGATCCGACAGGTCATCACCAATCTGATGGGCAATGCCCTTCGCTTCAGCCCCGCTGACAGCCCCATCGAACTCGAGATCGCCGTCGACCGGCGGAACCAGCGCGCATCCGTCGCCGTGATCGACCATGGCGAGGGCATCCCGCCGCAGATCCGCGACAAGATATTCCAGCGCTTCTGGCGCGCCGACACCTCCCGTGCACGCGAGACCGGTGGCAGCGGACTCGGCCTGGCGATCGTCGCGTCGATCGTCGCCAGCCACAACGGCACCGTCCAGGTCGTCGAAACCCCGGGCGGCGGCGCGACCTTCCGGGTCTGGTTCCCTCTCGCAGAGTCCCCGAACGCGCCGCAGCGCCTCGCGATCACCCCGGCGCCCTGACCCCGGCGGCTCCTCCCCTGGCGCGGGTGGCGGTGAGTTGTCCCCAGCCGGGGCGTACTCGCCGGCCCGGCGCGGCATCCGCCATACGGTGGCAGCACACCCCTCGAAAGGACTGCAGATGCCCCGGTACCAGGTAGACAGTGAACTCGTGCTCAGCACCACGACGACGGCCAGGGCGACGCTCGGTCGGATTCAGGCGGAGGTTGCCGCGCTGCTCGGCCAACTGACCGGGCTGGAGGGTTCGTGGACCGGGCAGGCCGCCGCCGCGTTCCAGGCCGCCGTGACGGACTGGCGGGCGACTCAGCAGCAGGTTGCGCAGAGCGCTGAAAGCCTCGGCCAGGCGCTCAACCAGGCCGGCCAGCAGTATGCCGAGATCGAGCAGGCCAACGCGCGGCTCTTCGCCCGGTAGCGGCGTCCGCCGCATTGTGGCGCATGCCGGGACGCGGCGGATGCCGGACGTGCGGAGACCGGATCGGGATCGTGCCTGTCCGGACGCGAAAACAGGGCGCCTCCCGGAGGAGACGCCCTGTTGGCGGTGAAGCGGTGAAGCGGTCTAGCTATCGAGCAGGGTGGACTTAGAAGTCCATTCCGCCGGACGGGTCGCCGACCGGAGCAGCGTTCTTTTCCGGCTTGTCGGCGACAACGGCCTCGGTGGTGAGGAAGAGTCCGGCAATCGACGCGGCGTTGAGCAGCGCGGAGCGGGTGACCTTCACCGGGTCATTGATGCCGGCGAGGAGCATGTCAACGTACTCACCGGTCGCGGCGTTGAGGCCCCAACCGATCGGCAGGTTGCGCACCTTGTCGGCGACGACGCCGGGCTCGAGACCCGCGTTGAGGGCGATCTGCTTGAGCGGGGCGTCGATGGCAACCTTGACGATGTTCGCGCCGGTCGCCTCGTCTCCGACGAGCTCGAGCTTCTCGAACGCGGTCTTGCCGGCCTGGATGAGGGCGACGCCACCACCGGCGACGATGCCCTCTTCGACAGCAGCCTTCGCGTTGCGGACGGCGTCCTCGATACGGTGCTTGCGCTCCTTGAGCTCAACCTCCGTCGCGGCGCCGGCCTTGATGACGGCAACGCCGCCGGCGAGCTTGGCGAGACGCTCCTGGAGCTTCTCACGGTCGTAGTCGCTGTCGGTGTTCTCGATCTCGTTGCGGATCTGCTGAACGCGACCGGCGATGGCTTCGGGGTCTCCGGCGCCTTCGACGATGGTCGTCTCGTCCTTGGTGATGACGATCTTGCGCGCGTTGCCGAGCAGGTCGAGGGTGACGTTCTCAAGCTTGAGGCCGACCTCCTCGGAGATGACCTGGCCACCGGTGAGGATGGCGATGTCCTGCAGCTGGGCCTTGCGACGGTCGCCGAAGCCGGGAGCCTTGACGGCGACCGACTTGAAGATGCCGCGGATCTTGTTCACAACGAGCGTGGCCAGAGCCTCGCCGTCGACGTCCTCGGCGATGATGAGGAGCTGCTTGCCGGTCTGGATGACCTTGTCCACGATCGGGAGGAGGTCCTTGATGTTAGAGACCTTGGAGTTGACGATCAGGATGTAGGGGTCTTCGAAGACCGCTTCCTGACGGTCGGGGTCGGTCACGAAGTACGCGGACAGGAAGCCCTTGTCGAAGCGCATGCCTTCGGTGAGCTCGAGCTCGGTGCCGAGGGTGTTGGACTCCTCGACGGTGACGACGCCTTCCTTGCCGACCTTGTCGATCGCCTCGGCGATGATCGCGCCGATTTCAGCGTCGCCGGCAGAGATGGATGCGGTGGCCGCGATCTCTTCCTTGGTCTCGACCTCTTTGGCGTTGGCGATCAGCTCTGCGATGACCGCAGCGGTGGCCTTTTCAATGCCGCGCTTGAGGCTGATCGGGTCTGCGCCGGCTGCGACGTTGCGCAGGCCTTCGCGGACGAGCGCCTGGGCGAGGACGGTCGCGGTGGTCGTTCCGTCGCCGGCAACGTCGTCGGTCTTCTTGGCGACCTCTTTGACGAGTTCCGCACCGATCTTCTCGTACGGGTCGTCGAGTTCGATTTCCTTGGCGATCGAGACACCGTCGTTGGTGATCGTGGGGGCGCCCCACTTCTTCTC
Source organism: Cryobacterium sp. MDB1-18-1 (assembly GCF_004402735.1). Lineage (NCBI taxonomy): Bacteria > Bacillati > Actinomycetota > Actinomycetes > Micrococcales > Microbacteriaceae > Cryobacterium > Cryobacterium sp. MDB1-18-1. The sequence goes on from NZ_SOFR01000044.1 coordinate 19,986, forward strand.
CAATACGACGTTACGTCCGCGCGGGCCGAGGGTGACCTTGACCGTGTCAGCGAGGATGTTCAGGCCACGCTCAAGGCCACGACGGGCCTCTTCGTTGAAAGCAATGATCTTTGCCATATGTGTTTCTCGTCCCTCCCGGACGTTACCAAAACGGTGATGGGTTGGCACTCAAAAGGAGAGAGTGCCAAGTCGATTCTGGCACTCAGGGGTCGAGAGTGCAAGTGAGCGCCGGGAAGCGTCGGGAGGCTACGGGACGAGTTCGACGGAGCCGGTGCCGTTCGGGATCAGTTCGATCCAGGTATTGCCCGGGGCGAGGCGAATGGTGACCCCGTTGTCGTCGATCAGCCGGATCGGGTCGGCCTGCCCGGCCTTCGACCACGTCGCGTGCACGGTCTTGCCGCCGGCGGACACCGAGCCCTCCCCCGTACCGATCATGACGGTCTTGGGCACCTCGCCGTAGGTGCCGTCGATGTCGACCCGGAGCACGAGGACGTTGGTGGCGCCCCTGCGGGCGCCGGTCGTGTCGAGGTCCGGGGCGCCCTCCTGCGAGCGCAGGTAGGCCTGTGAGGCGGTGTCCCAGCTCCAGCCGGGATAGCGCGATGCGGAGAACCGCGCGTTGATCTGGGTGATCGGGGTGCCATCGACCCCGGCGGTCGATGCCGCGATGCTGCCCGCGTACGCGAACTGCTGCACCGGCGGCGCGACAGAAGCGTTGCGCCCGACGAGTTCGGCGGCCTTCAGCACGACGTTGTGCGGCGCCTCCCTGTCGGCGACGCGGGAGAACAGGCCCGTCGTGTCGTAGTCGAAGACCGAGTTGATGACGGGGGTGGCCTTCATCATGTCGACGAAGACCTGCTGTCCGCCGGAGTAGGCGACGATCCCGCCGAACGGCGTGATGATGTCGGGGTCCATCGGCCGGATCGACCGCACCGGGCCGATCGCGTCGGGTATGTCGGACTGCCAGACGCCGACGTAACGGGTCAGTCCGCCCTCGACGAGTTCCTCGAAGACGATGTCAGCCCGATCCAGCGAGATCTGGGGCCTGGCAGCCTCGTGGTTGTCGATCTTCACAGCGAGGGACGGGTTCGCAGCCTTCCCGGCCGGCACGATCGTGCCACGAAGCGGCGCGATCGCCAGCGGCACCGGGGCGTCGACGGCAGCGGCGGTGGGTTCCACGGTCGCCGTCGGCGTCGCCGTGGTCGGCGGCTCGGTTCCGGAGCACGCCGTCATCACCAAGAGGAGGCATGGAAGAAGCACGGCAGCGAAAAGTCGTGCCGTGCTTCGCCCGTGGATTCTTGCAGTTCTTTTCGCTGTCACGCCCCACACCCTAACGCGGCAAACTCGCGGATGCCGCGCGGCTCGGGGTGTTACCCGAGATTGGGTGCGCTTGGTGTGGGTGCGCCTGATCTTTTCAGATCAGACGGGACGTACCGACTCGGCCTGTGGCCCCTTTGCCCCGGTTCCCAGTTCGAAGATGACGTGCTGTCCCTCTTCCAAAACCTTGTATCCGTGCATGTCGATGGCGGAATAGTGGACGAAGACGTCCTGTCCGCCGCCGTCGACGGTGATGAAGCCGAAACCCTTTTCAGCGTTGAACCATTTGACGGTTCCGTTCGCCATGTGTAACTCCCCAGTGCTCTGATATTTTCGGCAACCGCCCGTTGGCCGTACCGGGCCTGGCGCATGTGACTGCGTCCATCTGGTCCGACCGGTGGGATGCCCCAGGGGGCAACCGGACGAACGAGATGAGCGACCTGAGTCAAAGATTACTGAAGCCAAGAAAGAACGAAAGGGGGTTGACGAGGAGCCCCCGTGGAGTTATACAACCGGAGGCGAATGGCCGGTCAGGACGTAGGCGTGGTGCTTGACACGAAGTCAGCCCCGACGACGACCGTGAGGTCGGCCCCCGAGGTTGCGAAGTCGCTCGCGAGGAGCACCGTGGATCCCGGAAACGAAGCCGCGACCCCGCGGGCGGCGCCCTCGAGGGTCGCATCGGCGTAGTACACGGTCGTCTTGGTCACGTCTTCGGTGCTCGCGTTACTGAGCGCGCCGACGGTCCAGCCGGCCGCGGAGAGGACTTCCCCGGCAGCCTTGGCGACACCCGTGCCCTTTGTGCCGTTGAGCACGGTCACGGTGAGACTCGGATCGACCGTCGCGACGGCCGTCGGAACGGCGGTCGCGGCATCCGTCGCCGTGTCTGTCGCCGAGCTGGAGGACAGCCCGGGGATCGCGATGTTGAGTTTGTTGCTGAGCGAGGCCATCCCGAAGACTCCGAGGCCGATCAGGACGGCCGTTGCCCCCAGTGCCCACCAGAACGCAACCCAGTGGCGTCCCTTCTTTCCGGGGGCGCGATGGGCGCCCACTCGGTCGAGGGAGTGCGGCAGGTGGTCGAAGCGGTCTTTCGGATAGGTGGGAGGCATTGTGGGGCTGGGTCGATCCTCTTGTCGCGGGCGAATGGGTGGAACATCGGGGTCGAAATCCGGCTGCGCCTAGGGGGCGGGGCTGGTTCGGTGCTCCGGAGCGCGCACTGTCCGGCGCTCCCGTGCCTGCTCACGGGCTGCACGCATCCGCTGCAGGCGTTTCACCAGCATGGGATCGTGAGCCAGGGCAACAGGGGAGTCGATCAAAACGCCCAATAGTTGATAGTACCGGGCCGAGGACAGCCCGAACTCGGAACGGATCGCCTGCTCCTTGGCTCCGGCATGGGTGAACCAGCGCCGTTCGAAGCTCAGGATGCCGCGGTCGCGGTCGGTGAGGCCGCCCGGGGAGTCGGCGGGGTCCGGGTCACGCACGCCGTCCACCATCCACCTCTTTCACCATCGCCATTCGCTGCTCGAATCCTATTTGGCGTCGGCTATGGATTTGCTGGGCCACGCGGGTCGCTCCCTCCCCGGGAGGAAAAGTGCCCGGACAGGCGCGGGAGCGTGCCGGTGAGCGTCCCGGTGGGCGTCTCGGTGTGAAAGTGCTGAACGGGCCCGGGAATCGGAATACGCCCCTGCCGGGCTGAGTTTAAGCTTGCTGGGAGGGTTGGCGGCCACGCTGCACCGCGCCCTCGCCCGATGGGAAGGATGAACCATGGACTACGAAGTCACGAAGTCAGACGCTGAATGGGCCGCGGAACTCGGGCCGGAGAAGTTTGCCGTACTGCGGCAGGCCGCCACCGAGCGTGCCTGGACCGGGGAGCTGCTCGACGAGAGCCGTTCCGGCATCTACACCTGCGGCGCCTGCCACGCCGAACTCTTCAAGAGCGGCACGAAGTTCGATTCCGGGTGCGGCTGGCCGAGCTTCTATGAGTCGGTGCGCCCGGAGGCCGTCGAACTCATCGAAGACACCTCCCTCGGCGTCGTCCGCACCGAGGTGCGCTGCGCGAACTGCGGTTCCCATCTCGGGCACGTCTTCGACGACGGTTTCGGCACCCCGACCGGTGACCGCTACTGCATGAACTCCATCTCGCTCGAGTTCAAGCCGGTCGACTAGACCGTGTCCACGCCGCTCGAGGCGATCGGCGGGCGGCGTTCGTCGTCCGCAGTGACATCGGATGCCCCCTCGCACGACGACCTGCTCCCGCTCGTGGCCGCGTGTGCGCGCGTGGCCGACCACGGGGCCCTGCGACCCTGGCGCCTGATCGAGCTGCGCGGGGACGCCCGCACGCGGCTCGGGGCGGCGTTCGCCGCGGCATCCGCCCGCCTCGCTGCTGAGGCCGGTGCGGAACCGCCGTCCGCTGCGGAGTTGGCCAAGCTCGCGGGCAAGCCGCTTCGGGCATCACTGTTGATCGCGGTCGTCGCGAGCCATCGGGAGAGCGACAAGGTCGAACCGTGGGAACAGGACGTCACAGCGGCGGGTGTCGGACATGCCCTGAGCCTCCTGTTGACACACGCCGGCTGGGGTGTGATGTGGCGCACCGGGGCGTTCACCCGCACCGCTGAGGTGCACCGGCTGCACGGGCTCACCGAATCGGAGGAGTTGCTCGGCTGGCTCTATGTCGGCGGAGTGCCGTCTGGTGCGAAGCCGGGCGTCCGGCTCCCGATCGACCCTGCCGCGCACCTCACCGCCCTCTGACCACCCCCTGACCGCCGCTGACTGCCGCCATTTTCGGTTTTTGAGGGTCGCGCGCCACGTGCGCCGCTTCGCGCCAGGCAGGCCTGGCGCGAAGCGGCGCAGTTGGCGCGCGAAGGCGAGGCTTCACCGTTTCTTCACCTGAACGTCGGCAGAATGTCCCGGGTGCAGCAGGGGCGCGACGTATCCTCGTGGCGTGAGCGCAGAAATCAGCACACTCGTCCGGCCTGACACCATCTCCCTCGGCACGCTGACCGTCCTGCGGACGGCCGCCATAGCACCCCTGATCGCCCACGCTCCTGCTGCCTCCGCCTCCGCGGTTCCGCGGAGGCGGAGGCTCGACGATGCCGAAGCCACCTTCCTGGAACCGCTCGTGGATGTCGTGCTCCGGTTCCTCTGGGCGCTCGTCGGCTGCTATGTCTGGGTCGTCCTCCTCGCCAAGGGGCCGCGGCCCCGCTCGGCGAGCCGGGAGCTCGAGCCGATCGTCTGGCCGCAGGCGGACTACCCCGCTGTGGGACTGCCGGCCATCGGACTGTCGAGCGCCGGCAGCATCCGCCGACCCGTGAGCCCCGACTTCGACCAGATGAGCGCTCGCCCGTAGGTCGCTCGGCCTGCGCGTGCCGTGTTGTCGGACGGATCGCGGAACGCGCAGTCGCGCGGCGCCCACAGCCGGTCGATGGGTCCTGGAGCAGACCCGCCCGGATCGACCCGGGTCGGACCGGATCAGCACGGATCGCTTGGCCCGCCGAGCCGGGTCTGCGAGGCTGGCGGGATGACTGATGCAACGGAGACTGCAGCCAAGACGGATCTGACGCGGTACCTGGTGTCGGGTCGGGAAGCATTGATCTGGAAGCTCGACGGGCTCAGCGAGTACGACGTGCGGCGCCCGCTCGTGCCGACCGGCACCAACCTGCTCGGACTCGTCAAGCACATGGCCGGCGTCGAGGCCGGGTATCTCGGGCTCGTCTTCGGCCGGCCCTTTCCGGAACCGCTGCCGTGGACGGCGGACGACGTCGAGTTCAACGCGGACATGTGGGCGAAGCCGGACGAGTCCCGCGAGTCGCTCATCACCCTCTACCGCCGGGTCGGGGCGCACTCGAGCGCGACGATCGAGGCGCTCACGCTCGACACCATCGGCCGGGTGCCGTGGTGGACGGGCGATCGGAGCGCGGCGAGCCTGCACGAGATCCTCGTGCACCTCATCGCGGAGACGCACCGGCACGCCGGACACGCCGACCTCGTCCGAGAGCTCATCGACGGGGAGGTCGGACTCCGGCAGGGCAACGACAATATGCCGCCGGCCGACCGCGCCTGGTGGGAGGACTACCGGGAACGCGTCGAGGCGGCCGCGCAGGAGTCTGCGGAGCGCTGACCGACGCCGGTGCGACTCAGCGCGAGATGACAGTGCCGCCGAGCGAGGCGATCGCCCGCAGCAGGCGCGGGCCGGCAGCGAACCAGGCCACGATCATCACGACGACCGAGGCCGCGAAGATCCAGAATCCGGTCCAGCCGTCGTCGCTCTGCACGGCGTACATGTGGTTGAGGTTGCGGAGCGCCCCGGTCGCGAAGACCAGGGTCACGTGCACGACGACGAAGACCAGGAAGACGATCATCACGCCGACGTGGACCGCCTTGGTCGGGCGGAGCGGGACGAGTTCGCTCAGCCGGCGTGACGTCCAGAGCGGCGAGAGGCGGATGCCGGTGGCCAGCGCGAGCGGAGCGGCCACGAACACGATGGTGAAGTAGCTCAGGGTCTGGAGGGCGTTGTAGTTCACCCAGCCGTCGGAGACCGGCCAGCCCAGCGAGACGTACTGGAGCGCGGCCGACACGGCGTTGGGAATGATGTCCCAGCTGACCGGAACGATGCGCACCCACTGGCCGGTGACGAAGAGCAGCACGTAGAAGAGGAGCCCGTTGAGCACCCAGAGCACGTCGACCGAGAGGTGCAGCCAGACGTTGATGCCCATCCGGGTGGGCGCTTGTTTCGTGCGTATCAGCCCGGTATTGCGCCGGGTCCAGAACATGGTCGGCCGCCCGGCGCTGCGGACCTGCCAGCCCGAACGCACGATGAAGAGGAGGAAGAAGACGTTGAGCCCATGCTGCCAGGCCAGCCAGGCCGGGAAGCCGACGGGCGCCCCGGACGGCAGCTGCGACGTTCCCGGGAAGTCGGTCAGGAAGGATTGCACGGCCGGCAGCGAGCGGAGGCCCTTGGCGGCGAGCACGGCGGCGGCGAGCAGGCCGATCGCGAGGATGATGGCCACGGCGAGCCTGAACCAGGCGGTTCGACCGAAGCCGAGCAGTCCGGAGCGCTCTGCTGTCACCGGTCTCCCTCCCGGGCGATCGCGTCGTGCGGCATGGGCGTGCGTCCCTCTGGTCTGGCGGCGTCGGTCGACGCGATGGCGCGTTCGAGCGCGACTATGCAATCATCGACCATTTCACGCCCGGCGTCTGCCTGCAGTGTCAAACTACGACATCTTGGCGACGGCTGCGTGCACCCGGTCACCCGGGGCGGTTCAGTTTCCCGTCGAGCCAGAGCGTGTCGGACGCATCGCTGTGCGTGGTCCCGGTCCCGACGTGCTTGGCGTCGATCTTCTCGCCGTTCTTGATGACGTGCACGAGGGCCATCGCGTGACCTCGGCCCAGGTCGAAGTCCGCCTTCAGCCAGTCGACGATCACGCCGGCCTTCGTGGACGGGTCGTCGAACCCCTTCTCGTGGGCGAGGGTGATGAACTCGCGCGGGGTCAGGCCAGTCTTGTCTTCGATGTTGTCGAGGTAGGCCTGGAATGACATCTCTGCTCCTTCGCTGGTGGAATCCGAATCTCGGGCCGGTCCATCAAACCGCCTTCGGGAGCGGGTCGCAATCGTTTGGACCGGAGACCTCCCACATTCGCGGATCCGCTGTCCAGAGATGCGTGTCGGACGCGTGCTAGCGTCGGCGAGATGACGGCTCCCCAAATCACCCTTGGCGCGATCAACCTCGAGGCACATGACCCGACTGCGCTTGCCGATTTCTGGGCGTCGGTCACCGGAGCGACACCCTCACCCGGTGGCGATAGCGTCTACCTGCCGCCGGCCGGCGCGAACGGGTTCGGGATGTTCTTCCGGCCTTGTGACTCCCCCCATCCGAATCGCCGCGGCGCCCACCTGGACCTCACCGTCCCGTGGGGGTCACGACGTGCTGAGGTCGAACGTCTCCTCGGCCTGGGCGCCGTCTACCAGTGGGACGTCCTGGACGAGTTCCCACACGTGCAGTGGACCACACTGGCGGACCCGGAAGGCAACCTCTTCTGCCTGGCCGAGCATCCGCCCGCGGAGGGATCAACTCAGGACCAGTGACGTCAAGATTCTGCACGCTGGTAGCCCTGAACGCTGCACTGGCGGCACTGTGCGCAATCGGGCTGGTCACCGAATAAGAATTTCGGACGCCCTTCGGGGCTAGTCCAATGGGATGCCCGGGTCCCGGACGATATCTTCGAGAGGGATGCTCGGCTCGCCGGCTTCCAGCTCCGCGAGCGGATGAGCGGCCGTTACGTCCTCGGTACCGTCAGCCAGGGCGCGCGTGGACACCGCCGGGTCCAGCGGCACCACGCCAGTCAAGTACTCCTCAAGGTCCGCGATTTCCCGTGCGAGTGCGTCACCGCGACGGTACATGCGCAACGGTGTCGAGATGACGTGCCGCGCTGCGATCTCTGAGCAACCCAGAAGGCGACGGACTCGCTCCGCGGCGTCATCGTCACTCGACGCAGCAACGACGGCCCGAGAAACCTCCTCGATGCGGTTCCGGGCCGCGAGTAGCGTCCTCAATCTCTCCAGCCGATCTACCTCCCGAGCGAGTTCCTCTGCATTCATGTGAGTCAGCGTAGCCACCCCGAATGGCACACTGGTCTCGTGCTCACCGAACACGCCTTACTGCCCATCATCGCCGGACGAGAAGTTGAATTCGAGCGAGCCTTCACCCTGGCTCGCCCGATCATCGCCTCCATGCCCGGATGCCTCAGCGTGTCGTTGTCGCGGTCTCTCGAGTCGCAGAGCACGTACCTACTGCTGGTCGAGTGGGAGGATCTGCTCGACCACACGATCGGGTTCCGGCAGTCGCCGCAGTACCGGGATAGGCGAGATTCTCGGCGAGACAACCGCTCATCATGACCGGATCGGCGTGGATCCCAGTGTTTTCAAGGGGTGTGGGGCCGGCCACGGGACTTGAACCCGTAACCCCCACTTTACAAGAGTGGTGCGCTACCAATTGCGCCAGGCCGGCATGAGGCGGATTCCCGCCTCGGTCCCCCATCCTAAATGACGAACGGGCTCCGCGGGGCCAGACCGGCAGCATCCGCCGGTCGGGAGCCCGCTGCGGACGAAAACTGCGGACCCGTCGAGGATCAGCCCGCCGGGGTCGGCGTGGGCGTCGGCGTCGACGTCGAGTAGGTCTCTCCGGCGGACTGCAGCACGAATGCGGCGAATTCCTTGGGGTCATCGAGGGCGCCCGAGTACTGCTTGCCGTTCACGAGCACGGTCGGAGTGCCGGTCACGGCCTCGACCGTGGTGTTGGGCAGCGGCCCGGACAACGCCCGGTTGGTCGCAGCGACGACCCAGGCCTTGTAGCGCACGTCGGTGATGCAGGTATTGATCTCCGAAACGGATGACGCGACTCCGGAGCTCGTCACGAGCCCCATGATCGCTGCGTCGTCCAGCCCTGCGGTGCCTTCCTTCGGCTGGTTCGCGAAGAGTGCGGCATTGAAGGTGAAGAAGTCATTGGGGGAATAGTTGGCGACGCACGCGGCAGCGTTCGCCGAGCGGAGCGAGTACTGGGTTCCAGCCGACTTGCTGGTCAGGATAGAGATCGGGTGGATCTCGACCGTTGCGGCACCCGAGGTGACCCACTTCACGATCTGGTCGCTGTTGGTCGTTTCGAACTGGCCGCAGAACGGGCACAGGTAATCGACGTACACGCGGATGTCGGCGACGGTTCCGGTCGCATCCGGTGTGGACGGCACGGCGTCGGCGCCGGCCTTGAGGGCCGTGGTCTCGGTGACCTTCATGCCCTCGCCGATGAGAACGCCGTCACTGGCCATGTTCGCGGGGCCGGGGCCTGCGGGGCGGATCGAATTCATGACGACGAGTGCGATGACCGCGACGATCGCGAGTGCGACAACCAGGATGCCGCCCTGCAGCAGGAACCGGTTGCGACGGTTCTTCTTCTTCTGCTCGACACGCAGCTGGGTAGCCTTCGTGCGGACCGCGTCGCGTCGCTTATTTCGGGAAGGTCGACTCTCGCCAGATCCGCCAATAGTCATGAATGCTCGCTTCGGGTAGGTCTTTGGATCGACATTTCCTATGTAAATGCCCTCCAAATAATAGGACTCCAGTCTGGGAAATGACCAGACAGGGGCTGCCTTGCGACGCGTCCGCAGGGCAAAACCGCCGCAGACCCCCTGTTCGGGCGTGTCATACTGGAACAGTCGGATCCTGCCATGATGCGCAGGCCGACAATAAATCCCATCACTACGGATCGTCCGGCACGTACCTGCCGGTGAAGGAGAATACCGAAAATGGCTTCAGTCACCTTTGACAAAGCAACCCGTCTCTACCCGGGTTCCACCCGCCCCGCGGTCGACCACCTCGACCTGTCGGTTGCCGATGGTGAATTCCTCGTCCTCGTCGGTCCCTCCGGCTGTGGAAAGTCAACGTCCCTGCGCATGCTCGCCGGCCTCGAAGAGGTCAACGACGGCAACATCTTCATCGGTGAGCGCAATGTGACGGATGTTCCCCCGAAGGACCGCGACATCGCGATGGTCTTCCAGAACTACGCGCTGTACCCGCACATGACGGTGGCCGAGAACATGGGCTTTGCGCTCAAGATCGCCGGCGTCAACAAGGACGAGCGCGCCGCCCGCGTTCTCGAAGCCGCCAAGCTGCTCGACCTCGAGCCGTACCTCAGCCGCAAGCCGAAGGCCCTCTCGGGTGGCCAGCGTCAGCGCGTCGCCATGGGCCGTGCCATCGTGCGTCAGCCCCAGGTGTTCCTCATGGACGAGCCGCTGTCGAACCTCGACGCCAAGCTCCGCGTGCAGACCCGCACCCAGATCGCCTCGCTGCAGCGTCGCCTCGGCGTCACGACCGTCTACGTCACCCACGACCAGACGGAAGCCCTCACCATGGGTGACCGCATCGCGGTCCTCAAGGATGGCGTGCTCCAGCAGGTCGGTACCCCGCGCGACCTGTACGCCAAGCCGAACAACGTCTTCGTCGCCGGATTCATCGGCAGCCCGGCCATGAACCTCTTCCTCGCGGACACCGTCGAGGGTGGCATCAAGTTCGGCACCGCCACGATCCCCGTCGCCCGCGAGATCATCGCCGGCGCGACCGGCCCGAAGGTCACCATCGGTGTCCGCCCCGAGGACATCCACCTCTCGACCACGCACGGCGAGGGCCTCGAGGTGAGCGTCGACCTGGTCGAAGAGCTCGGCGCCGACGGTTACCTCTACGGTCACTCCACGGTCGAGGGCAAGCGCACCGACATCGTCGCCCGCGTCGACGGCCGTTCACACCCGAACGCCGGAGAGACGGTCTACCTGACGCCGACCGCGCACCACCTGCACGTCTTCGACGCCGAGAGCGGCCTCCGCCTCGGTGGAGCCGTCGCCGACTAGTCGACAACGATTCACCAGAACGGCCGGGCGGATTCATTCCGCCCGGCCGTTCTGCGTCCCGGCAACCCGGGACAGCCCCTGTCCGCGGGGCATCCGGCACCGGCCGCCAACCCGCACCGGTAGGCTCAATCCATGAGCGGTTCTGTCAACATCACCTCGGCCACGGCCGACCCGGCCCTCCTCGACCTGCCCTGGCACCTGCCGCTGGACGCCTGGCCGAACGAGAACATCGCCGCCCTGCCGAAGGGCCTCTCCCGTCACCTCGTACGGTTCGCGCACCTCAGCGGTCGCGTCGTCGCGATCAAGGAAACCACGAGCGAGATGGCCAAGCGCGAGTACGAAATGCTCCGCACCCTCCAGGGACTCGAAATCCCCTGCGTCGAGCCGCTCGCCGTGATCACGAACCGCACCAACGAAGACGGCGAGCCGCTGAACTCGGTCCTCGTCACCCGGCACCTCAAGTTCTCACTCCCCTACCGCGCCCTGTACTCGCAGACGCTGCGACCGACGACCGCGACCCGCCTCGTCGACGCCCTCGCCCTGCTGCTCGTGCGCGTGCACATGGCGGGCCTGTTCTGGGGCGACGTCTCGCTCTCCAACACTCTCTTCCGCCGCGATGCCGGCGCCTTCGCCGCCTATCTCGTCGACGCGGAGACCGGGCAGCTCTACCCTGGCGGCCTGTCCAAGGGCCAGCGCGAGAACGACCTCGAGATCGCCAGGGTCAACATCGCCGGCGAGCTGATGGACCTCGAGGCCGGCGGCCGCGCCGCGGACGAACTCGACCCGATCCGGGTCAGCAACGGCATCGTGAACGCCTACCGGCTGCTCTGGACCGAGCTGACCGGCTCCGAATCCTTCGCGAGTTCCGAGCGCTGGCGCATCACCGAACGCGTCGAGCGCCTGAACGACCTCGGCTTCGACATCGAGGAACTCGCCATCAAGACGGATGCGACCGGCTCGACCGTGCGCATCCAGCCCAAGGTCGTTGACGCGGGGCACCACCAGCGCCGCCTGCTGCGGCTGACCGGCCTCGACGCCGAGGAGAACCAGGCCCGGCGCCTGCTCAACGACCTCGACGCCTATCGCCTCGCATACGGCGACCCGGCGAGCGACGAAGAAGCCCTCGCCCACGAGTGGGTCGTCCGGGTCTTCGAACCCGTCATCCGCGCGATTCCGCGCGACCTCAAGGGCAAGCTCGAGCCGGCAGAGGTGTTCCACCAGCTGCTCGACCACCGCTGGTACATGGCCCAGAACCAGTCCAGGGACATCCCGCTCGCCGAAGCGGTCACGTCCTATGTGCAGGATGTCCTGCGTCACCGCCGCGACGAGGCGACCGTGATCGAACCCGCGACCGGGTCCATCACGCTTCCGATCGACGTCACGAACGACGACGTCGCCGCGGGCGCCGGCGATACCAGCGCTGACGACGCCCAGGACTGGCGCCTCAAGGTCTAGACGTCCGGTCGGGCGACGTCCGGATGCCGCGGTCCGGGGCATCCTCCGTCATGGCGAACCCTGACCCGGTGAAGGGTCAGGCGGTGGCGGCTGCCTTGGCGGCGGCGAGCTTGACGGCCTTGGCGACCTTCGCTGCCGCGCGCAGGCGGGAGATCTCGTAGAGCGTAACGCTCGCGGCGATGCCGGCGTTGAGGGACTCGGTGCTCGCGCTGATCGGGATCGAGACGATTGCGTCGCAGGTTTCGGTGACGAGGCGCGACAGGCCCTTGCCCTCGCTGCCGACGACGACGACGATCGGGCGCTCCGCGAAGCCGAGGCCGAGCTCGGGCAGCGAGGTGTCTCCGCCGCCGTCGAGGCCGATCACAAGCACACCGACCTCCTTGAGCGACTTGAGCGTCTGGGTGAGGTTGCTCGCCATGGCGACGGGCGTGCGCGCTGCCGCACCGGCGGAGGTCTTCCACGCGGAAGCCGTGACGCCGACCGACCGGCGCTGGGGCACGATCACGCCGTGGCCGCCGAATGCCGCGGTCGAACGGATGATGGCGCCCAGGTTGCGGGGATCGGTGATGCCGTCGAGGGCGACGAACAACGGCTTGAAGCCGCGGCTGATCGTGAGCTCGAGGAGCTCCATCGGGTGCGCGTACTCGTACGCGGGCACCTTGAGCGCGAGGCCCTGGTGCACGGCGTCGCGGCCGGCGAGGCGGTCGAGTTCCGGGCGCATCACTTCGAGCACGGGGATGCCGCGGCCCGTCGCGAGGGTCAGGACCTCCTTGACCCGGTCATCCATTTCAATGCGGGTTGCGATGTACAGGGTGCTCGCGGGGATCTTCGCGCGCAGGGCCTCGAGCACCGAGTTGCGCCCGGTGACGATCTCATGCTCGTCGATCGACTTCGCCTTGCGGGTGGAGGTGCCACCGCCGCCGGAGTTGGCGGTGGAGCGCTGCCCGCCCTGCGAACCCGTCGTGGGGCGGCTGCGGCCACCGCCGGCCGCTGCGAAGCGGTCCTGGGCGGCCTTGCGCTTCCCGGCGGGGTGGTACGGACGGTCTTCGGCCTTGGGCGTGGGCTTCTTACCCTCGAGGGCCTGGCGGCCCTGTCCGCCGGAGCCGACCTGGGGGCCGCGGCTGCCCTTGCGCACGGACCCGGTGCGAGCCTTGCGGTCTGTGTTCTTCATCAGTCAAAACTCCAATGCGCACCCGAGGGGGTGTCTTCGATGGTAATTCCGGCGGCGACGAGCTCGTCCCGGATACGGTCTGCGGCCTTGTAGTCGCGGCTTTCCCTGGCGGTCTCCCGGTCGGAGAGCAGGCGCTCGACGAGGGCGGTGAGTGCGACCATGGCTGGTTCGTCCGTCGCGACGGCCCAGCCGGGCGACAGGGGGTTGATGCCGAGGACCTCGCTCATGGCGAGCACCTGGCCACGGGCGGCAGCGGCGGCGCGCAAGTCTTCGGCGTCGAGCGCCGCGTTGCCGGTGCGCACGGTCTCGTGCAACACGGCGAGGGCCTGGGGCACGGCGAGGTCGTCGTCCATGGCGACCGCGAACTCGTCGGGGACGAGCTCGACGCCGCTCGAGGCGAAACGCGTCTCGGCGAGGCGGCGGTCGGCCCTGTCGAGGAAGCTCTCGATGCGTTCGAGGGCGGCTTCGGCCTCGGCAAGGGAGTGGTCGGTGTAGTCGATCGTGGAGCGGTAGTGCGCGGCTCCGAGGTAGTAGCGCACGACGATGGCCCTGGCCTGGTCGAGCAGCTCGGCAGCAAAGACGGAGTTGCCGAGGGACTTGGACATCTTCTGGCCGTGCACATGCACGAGGCCGTTGTGCATCCAGTACTTCGCGAACGCGTCGCCGGCCGCCGTTGACTGGGCGAGTTCGTTCTCATGGTGCGGGAACCGCAGGTCGAGGCCGCCGCCGTGGATGTCGAAGCCCGCGCCGAGGTAACGGCTCGCCATCGCGGAGCACTCGATGTGCCAGCCGGGCCGGCCTGGTCCCCAGGGGGATGGCCAGGACGCCGAGGCCGGTTCGTCGGCCTTGTGACCCTTCCAAAGGGCGAAGTCGCGCGGGTCGTTCTTGCCACGCGGGTCGGCGTCCGCCGCCGCTTCCATGTCGCCGCGACCCTGGCGGGTGAGCGCCCCGTACTCCGCCCAGCTGTTGGTGTCGAAGTAGACGTCGCCGGAGCCGTCGGCCGCCGGATACGCGTGGCCGCGGTCGATCAGTCGGGTGATCAGGTCCTGCATCTGCTGGATGCTCGCCGTCGCACGTGGCTCGTACGTGGGGGCGAGGATGCCGAGGCGCTGGTACCCGGCCGTGAACTCGAGTTCGTAGCGGTAGGCGAGCGCCCACCACTGCTCTGCGGTGCCTGCCGCGTTGGCGAGGATCTTGTCGTCGATGTCGGTGACGTTGCGGATGAACGTGACGTCGAAGCCGCGGTAGGTGAGCCAGCGCCGGAGCTGGTCGTAGACCAGGGCGCTGCGCAGGTGGCCGATGTGCGGAGACGACTGCACGGTCGGCCCGCACACGTAGATACCGACCGCACCGGGGGTCGTCGGAATGAAGTCGCGCAAGGCCTGGGCCCGGGAATCGTACAGTTGGATCGTCACACGTCCCAGCTTAGAACAGGGCCGGTTTCCGGCAGCGGGATGAGGGGCACGATGAGGGCCGTCGCGAGGGCCGCGATGCCCTCGCCGCGCCCGGTGAAACCGAGCCGGTCCGTCGTCGTTGCGGACACGCTGACCGGCGCGGACAGTATCCCGCTGAGGTATTCCTCGGCCTCGAGTCGGCGCGGGCCGACCTTCGGGCGATTGCCGATGATCTGGACGGTGACGTTGCCGACCCGGAACCCGGCCGCGGTGACCCGGCGGAGGGTTTCGCGGAGGAACACGTCGCCGTGCGCACCTTCGAGACGCGGGTCGGCCACGCCGAAGACACCGCCGACGTCGCCGAGGCCGGCCGCGGACAAGAGCGCGTCGCAGATGGCGTGCACGGCGGCGTCGCCGTCGCTGTGCCCGGAGAGGCCGCGCTCCCCCGGCCAGTGCAGGCCGGCGAGCCAGAGCGGCGAGGCATCGTCGTACCCGTGCACGTCGAGGCCCGAACCGATCCGCGGTGACGGCGCCTCGGCCTGCTGGCCGACCGCGGCGGCATCCGTGCGGGCACGCTCGTCGAGGAGGGCCTCGGCCCGGTGCAGGTCCCACGGGGTCGTGATCTTGAACGCGAGCGGGTCTCCGGGGATGACCCCGACCGGATGTCCGGCGGCCGCGACGATCTCGGCGTCGTCGGTCGGGGTGCCCGCGGGGTCTGCGGCGCTCATGGCGGCGAGCAGCACGCCCCGGGGAAAGCCCTGCGGCGTCTGCACGGCCGAGAGGGCCGAACGGTCGACCGTCGCGCGGATGGTGCCCTCGGCGTCGACGTGCTTGATGGTGTCGACGAGGGCGAGACCGGGGACGATGCCGTGCCCGGTCGACCGCACAGCGGCGACGACGGCGTCGCACAGTCCGGCAGGGGTGAGTGCGCGGGCGGCATCGTGCACGAGGACAGTCTCGACGCCCGGGCGCAGCACGGCGAGGCCCCGGTTGACAGAGTCAGCACGAGTGGGGCCGCCCACCACGACGTCGACGTACGACGCGACAGCCCCGGCGGCGGATGCCGCGATCACCCGGGCCTCGGAGAGGTGGCTGTCCGGCGCCACGACGATCACCTGGGCAGGTTCGACCATTCCGAACACGGAACCGAGCGCGCGCTCGAGGAGCGTGCGACCCCTGAGCAGGACGAACGCCTTCGGCTCCGTCGCTCCGAGCCTGGCGCCACTGCCCGCGGCGACGACGATGACCGCGACCGCGGGGGCTGCGTATTCAGTCATGTCTGGAGGCTATCTGTTGGAGGGCGGATGCTGCGGGATAGTTCACACCGGAACGTTCACACCGGAACGTGCGAAAGGCGGCACCTCGCGGCGCCGCCTTTCAGCGTGTGAAAAAAGTCAGGGTGGGTCAGGAAGCCAGAACCTCGTCGAGGACCGTTGAGGCCTTCTCTTCGTCGGTCTTTTCGGCGAGGGCCAGCTCGCTGATCAGGATCTGGCGGGCCTTGGCGAGCATCCGCTTCTCACCGGCGGACAGGCCGCGGTCCTGGTCGCGGCGCCACAGGTCGCGGACGACCTCTGACACCTTGATGACATCGCCGGAGGCGAGCTTTTCGAGGTTGGCCTTGTACCGGCGGGACCAGTTGGTGGGCTCCTCGGTGAACGGGGCGCGCAGCACCTCGAACACCTTGTCGAGGCCCTCACGACCGATCACGTCGCGCACGCCGACGAGGTCGACGTTCTCGGCGGGAACCTCGATGGTGAGGTCTCCCTGAGTGACGTTGAGCTTCAGGTACAGTTTTTCCTCACCCTTGATGATCCGCGTCTTCACTTCCGTGATTGTCGCGGCACCGTGGTGGGGATAAACGACGGTTTCGCCTACTTCAAAAAGCATGTATGGATATCCCTTCAGCAACGTCTAGGATACCACAGTGAGGGGTGGTAGGGTTTGCGACCCTGACCGGGGCATGGGCCGGCGGGGCCACGAGGCCGGCCTCCCCGATACGCTAGGCTCGAAGCGAAATCTGCGGCGTTCGCGCCTTCAGGCGCACCGTCGAACTGTTGGAGGTCTTGTGAGGGCTCGAGTCTTGCTGTCCGTGTTGCTGACGGCCGGTATCCTGCTGGGTACCAGTGGATGCAACCTGCTGGCCCCGCAGTCAACGACCAAACACTACGACGCGAGCGACGGGGTCAGCGGCAACGTCGGCGACCTGCAGGTCCGCAACGCGATCGTGCTCTCGACGGACGGAAAGACCGGGAGCCTCCTCGTCACCGTGGTCAACCCGAGCGATTCAGCGCACAGCCTGTCCGTGCAGTACACGGCCACGACCGGCAAGGTCACCCAGCAGCTGACACTGAAGCCTCAGTCGAGCACCGCGATCGGTGCGACCGGCGGCCCCGGGATCACCCTCGAGAACATCGACGCCCCGCTCGGCTCGCTGTTCCCCGTCTACTTCCAGTACGGCACCGAGACCGGCCTCCAGTTGCTCACGCCGGTACTCGACGGCACGCTCCCCCAGTACTCGACCCTGCTGCCGACCACGGCGCCGTAGCGCCCGGCAGACGCAGGCAAGGCCAGACCGGGCCAGACCGGGTCAGGCCGGGTCAGGCCGGAACTGGTCGAGCCCGACCGGTTCGGACCCGACCGGTTCGAACCAGACCGGTTCGGGCCAGGCCGGGTCCGGCGTCGAAGCCGACCGGGTCAGGCCTCGAAGCGGTAGCCGAGGCCACGCACGGTGACGAGCATGGTCGGCTCTGACGGCGTCGCCTCGATGCGCGAGCGGATCCGCTTGATGTGGACGTCGAGGGTCTTGGTGTCGCCGAAGTAGTCGGTGCCCCAGACCCGGTCGATCAGCTGGCCGCGGGTCAACACCCGGCCGGCGTTCCGCAGCAGGAACTCAAGAAGCTCGAACTCCTTGAGCGGCATGTTCACCACGGTGCCGCTCACTGCGACCGTGTGGCGTTCGATGTCCATCCGGACGGTGCCCGCCGTGAGCATGTTCTCGTCGTCCTCGGTCTGGTCGGTGCGCCGACGTGACACCGCACGGATGCGCGCGAGCAGTTCCCTGGTCGAGTACGGCTTGGTCACGTAGTCGTCCGCGCCGAGTTCGAGTCCGACGACGATGTCGACCTCGGAGTCCTTCGCGGTGAGCATGATGATCGGGACCTGGGAGCGGGTGCGGATCTCGCGGCACACTTCGGTTCCGGGGATGCCGGGGAGCATCAGGTCCAGCAGGATCAGGTCGGGTCCGATCCGGTCGAATTCGCTGATGGCGCTCGGTCCGTCCTCGGCGACGGTGACCTCGTAGCCTTCGCGTTCGAGCAGGAAGCTCAACGGCTCGCTCAGCGCTTGTTCGTCCTCAACCAAAAGAATGTGGGTCACGGGGTCTCTCCTGTTGTGGCCAGGGCGGTGTGACTCGCCTCAGGCAGCCGGATGGTGAACGTCGAACCGCTGCCCGGTTGGGACCAGACGCGGATGTCGCCGCCGTGGATCTGCACGATGTGCTTCACGATGGAGAGGCCGAGGCCCGTTCCACCGGTGTGACGCGACCTGGCCTGGTCGACCCGGAAGAATCGTTCGAAGATGCGGTCGAGGTCGGCCTCCTGGATGCCGACGCCCTGGTCGGTCACCGTCACCTCGACGACGCCGTCGTGGTGACGCACTCCCACACCCACCCGGGATCCCTCAGCGGAGTAGTGCACCGCGTTGGCGACCAGGTTGTGCACGGCCATCACGAGGAGGCGTTCATCGCCCGTGACAAGGGCGCCGGAGGGCTGGCCGACGGCGAGCGTGATGCGTGCGGCATCCGCAACGACCCGGCTCTGGTCGACGGCCGCCGCGACGACGTCGTCGATCGGGAGGTCTTCCGGCTCGGACAGGGAGTCCTGTGCCTGGAGCCGGGAGAGCTCGATGATCTCCTGCGTCAGCCGGGTCAGGCGCCCGGACTCCGTCGTGAGCCTGCTGGCGAACCTGCGCACCTGCGCCGGCTCGTCGGCGGCCTGGTTGAGCGCCTCGGCGAGCAGGCCGACGGCGGCGATCGGGGTCTTGAGTTCGTGGCTGATGTTGGCCACGAAGTCGCGGCGCACCTCGTCGAGGCGGAAGGCCTCCGTGCGGTCCTCGGCGAGCAGCAGCACGTAGCGGGTGCCGAGCGTGGCCAGGCGCACGCGCACGCGCATGCTCGCGTCGCCGAACGGCCCGCGGGAGAGGATCAGGTCTTCGGCGATCGGTTCCCCGGAGCGCCGCACCTTACCGGCGAGCTCGAGGAGTTCCGGGTGCACGATCTGCCGGTTCCAGACCATCCCCATCGACACGGCGGCCGGGGATGTCTTCATCACATTGTTGGAGGGGTCGAGCACGACGGCCGCGGTGTCAAGTGCGTCGAGGACCTGGTCGATGCCGTCCGGCACGGCCGGGTTGACCACCTCGGAGGCGCGACGGCCGTGGCGTTCCGCGATCTGGAGCAGGCTGATGAACCCGGCACCGACCATGAGGCCCAGTGCCAGAGACACCAGCACGAGCCACGATGATTCCATTCCACCAGATTACTGACACAAAAAAGCGGAACGAACCGTGCCGGGCCGCTGGGCGGCTACTTTAGGTAGTATTCAACACTCCGGCACCTGCCGTTAACCTCTGTCGACAAAGATTCGCTGGGGGCCAGGTGGTTTCCACGTTTCTGCGCGTATCGCGCGCCCAGGAAGGAACACAGACGTATGCGTGAAGTATTCCAGCAGGAGCTCGCCGAGGTTCAGGACCGCCTCGTCGAGATCTCCCGTCTCGTCGGCATCTCGATCGCGAAGTCGACCAGGGCTTTCAACGAGTCCGACGTCAACCTCGCCGAAGAGGCCATCAGCGAAGACGACAAGATCGACGAACTCACCATCGAGCTCGACGAACTCGCCATCACGATCCTGGCGCGCCAGCAGCCGGTCGCCCGCGACCTGCGCATCGTGGTGAGCGCCCTCCGGATCAGTTCGTCCCTCGAGCGGATGGGCGACCTCTCCACCCACATCGCGCAGCTCGCCCGCTACCGTTTCCCCGACAAGGTCGTTCCGCAGAGCCTGCGGGGCACCTTCGGCGAGATGGGCGCCCTGCTCGTGACCATCTCGACGATGCTCACCGAGTTGCTCACCACCCAGGACGTCAAGCTCGCCGAGGTCATCCGCAACGAAGACGACAAGGTCGACGCCCTGCACCTGAGCGTCTTCGACGCCGTCCTCGCGGAGACCTGGAAGGGCGAGGCCGCCGACACGGTCGACTCGACCCTCGCGAGCCGGTATCACGAGCGCTTCGCCGACCACGCCGTCTCGATCGCCAAGAAGATCCAGTACCTCGGCACGGGGGCCTGGCAGCAGAGCACGACCGGCGTCCAGTAGTCCGCCCGCACCACTCGAACCGCCGCACCACTCGAACCGCCGCACAACCGAAACGCCGCACAACCGAAACGGCCCCGGAAGCGAATGCTTCCGGGGCCGTTTTCGGTGGGGACTGTCGATAGCGGACTAATGGGGCGGGAGTTCTACTTCTTGCTGCCCTGGGCGGCGACGGCCGCGGCACCGGCGGCGGCGGCCTCGGGGTCGAGGTACTGGCCCGCACCGATCGGGACGAGGTTCTCGTCGAGGCGGTAGACGAGCGGGATTCCGGTCGGGATGTTGAGCTCGGCGATGTCCGCGTCGCTGATGTTGTCGAGGTGCTTCACGAGGGCGCGCAGCGAGTTGCCGTGGGCGGTGACGAGAACGGTCTTGCCTGCACGGAGGTCCGTCGCGATGTCGGACTCCCAGTAGGGCAGCATCCGGTCGACGACGTCGCTCAGGCACTCTGTGCGGGGCAGCTCCTCGCCGAGGCCCGCGTAGCGCGGGTCGTGCGCCTGGGACCAGGGGGAATCGTCGGCGAGCACGGGCGGCGGCACGTCGAAGGAGCGGCGCCAGAGCTGGAACTGCTCCGGGCCGAACTTGGCGAGGGTCTCCGCCTTGTCGAGGCCCTGCAGGGCGCCGTAGTGGCGCTCGTTGAGGCGCCAGGAGCGCTTCACGGGGATCCAGAGGCGGTCGGCTTCCTCGAGCGCGATGTTCGCGGTCTGGATGGCGCGGCTAAGGAGTGACGTGTGCAGGACGTCGGGCAGGAGGCCGGACTCTGCGAGGAGCTCACCGGCGCGCTTGGCCTCGGCAGCTCCTTGCTCGCTCAGGCGAACGTCTACCCAACCGGTGAAGAGGTTCTCTTGGTTCCATAGGCTCTGGCCATGGCGAAGGAGGATGAGATTGTATGACATGACTCCAACTCTATCGAGAGCCGGGGCGGTGGTCGGTGGCCGGGGGTCAGTGCCCGGGGGTGCGGATGCCCAGCCGGGGCAGCCGGGGGATCTCGGCGACCGAGCCGGCCGACTGCGGAACGATGACCTGCTGGGTCGCGGCGACCGCGATCTCCTCGCTCAGCACCTGGAGCACGACCGTTGCAGGCACGGTGCGTTTGACGACGGCGAGGGCGATCGGGCCGAGCTCGTAGTGGATCGCACTCGAGGTGATCGAGCCGACGCCGCGACGCTCCGTGTCGCCGTCGGGGAGGCGACGGACGGCCTGGACTTCGTCACCGTGCACCGGCAGCACGCCCTGGGAGCCGTCGAGGTGCAGAAGCACGAGCCGACGCGGGGGGTGCCCGAGGTTGTGCACCTTCGCGACGGTCTCCTGGCCGCGGTAACAGCCCTTGTTCAGATGCACGGCGCTGCGCAGCCAGTCAAGCTCGTGCGGGAGGGTCCTGTCGTCGACCTCTGTCGCCCGGCGGGGCCGCCAGGCCGCGATCCGGAGCGCCTCGAGGGCGAGCAGACCGGCCGCGCGCACGGTGCCGCGGCGGACGGCCAGAGTCACGGCCGGAAGCGCGGTGCGGGGCACGAGGGCCTCGGTCCAGTGCCAGTCAGCGCCGGGATGCGCGGGGTCTTCCGCATACTGGAAGCCGCCGGTGACGACGGCAGCCCACGGGTCATGCCAGACGAGGGGGGTTCCGTTCGGCGCGGCGGGTTCGAGCGCGGGCGCGGCAGCGGCGAGGTCGCCGATGCTCCCCATCGTGCCGACGACGGCGTACTCATCGGTGCGGTCGCGCAGTTCGACCCGCAGCATGAAGCGCATCCGGTCGAGCCACGTAAGCAGTGCGGGCAGTTCGGCGGCCTCGACGACGAGCCACGCCTCCATGCCGTCGTCGACGAGCCGTACCGCGTGCTCGACGTGCCCGGTCGGGTCGAGAACGAGGGTCTCGGCCGACTCCCCTGGCTTCAGAAAGCGCAGTTCCTGGCTCGTGATCGAGTTGAGCCAGGTCAGCCGGTCCGGGCCGGAGACGCCGAGCACCGCACGGTTGGAGAGGTCGACGATGGCCTCGCCGGCGAGCAGGTGACGCTGTTCGATCATCGGGTTGCCATAGTGGGCGGCGACGCCGGCATCGGGGCCGGTCGCCTGCACGGCGCCGGGCAGGTCGAGCAGGGCTGAAGCGGATGCTGTCGGCGGGGTCATGAGGACTTCTTCCGGGGTTTGCGTAACGCTGAGGCGCACATCGGGGACAACGCGGGAACCGCCGGGATTATTCGACCCGCTTGAGGCGGCCGGAGGCGTGCGTGCGCAGGCTCTGGCCGAGGGCGGCGATGTCCCACGCCCAGAGCAGGTGGCCGTCGACGAGACCGTACAACCGGGTCGCGGCCGAGTACGCCTTCGCGCCCTGGGTGCGCATCACCGCGTCGGTCGCGAGGTCGATCCGCGGCCCCTTGACCTGGCCGAGGTAGATCTCGGCGGCACCGCCGGGATGCACGAGCGTCACGTCGATGTCGAAGCCGCCGTCGGCATTGCGGAGCGTCTCCACGGCGGACGCCGTCGTATAGGGGTGCTCGCCCTCTGCCGGCAGCAGCCCGGGCCCTGGGTCGCCGGCGCCCTGGGGACGACTCAGGCGCCAGTACCCTGTCTCGGTCATGAGCGGGGTCTTCCCGACGAAGGCGGACGCGGCCCCGTCGACCGCCTCGGCGTCGTCGTCGACGCTCGCTGCGGCATCCGCTTCAAGCCAGGTGTATGAGCTGTAGTTAAGGTGCGGGAGGCCGTCATGGCTGAAGCTCAGCCGCTGGCCGAACTCACGTGAGACCCGATGACCGTCCGGCAGGGCATAGTCGATGACACCTGACCCCTCCCAGACGCCGAGGAGCCACGAGAGCGGGACGAGTTCGGACGGGAGCTGGGTCGGGAGCTCGAACATCGAGGGTTACCGCTGCCCCCGGAACAGCTTGAACAACACGATGCCGGAGACCCAGGCGATCGACAGGCTCGCGAGCGCGAGGAGGCCCAGGAAGAAGATTTCGAGCGCGAGGATTGACATGACACCACCTTAGCTCCCGGCGAGAGCCGAAACGCCTGCGCGCGGGTACCCGGCGCGGCTTTACCAGTTCGTTACAGAAGCCCGGCGAGCGCGAAGATTCCGGTCGCGGCGGCGAGGACGAGGACCGCGCCGACGAGGCTCAGCGTGACCCGGTGCACGTAGCCCTCTTTTTGCCCGGTCGCGAGCTGGATGGAGAGGGTGCCGATGGTGCACCCCGCGAGGGAGAGGCCGATCCACACCAGGGAACGACCGGGCGCCGCGAGGGCCCCGGTGAGCACAGAACAGACCACGGCGAACGCCCAGACCAGGCCGACGCTTCTCCACTGCCACTTCACTCTTCCATTGTGCCCTGCCAGGGGAGCAATCGGCTGCACGTGGCTGCACGCTAGGATTGGCCAACAATGGTTGGAGGGCCCGCGTGGCGCAATTATTGATCCTGACCTCCGCGGTCGGCGGGGAGGTCCTGCCGGCGCTGGCGTTGCTCTCGCATGGAATCCGCGTCATTCCGGCCCAGCCCGACCAGCTCATCACCGCCCCGGACTCCGATGTCATCCTCGTCGACGCCCGCACCAACCTGATGGCCGCGAAGTCGCTGTGCCAGATCATGCAGACGACGGGCAGTCAGGTCCCGCTGCTGCTCGTGATCACCGAGGGCGGCCTCGCCGCGGTCAGCCCCGGCTGGGGCATCGACGACGTCATCCTCGACACGGCGGGTCCCGCCGAGGTCGACGCCCGCATCCGCCTCGCCGCCGGCCGCACGCCGCGGGCCGAGGAGTCCGCGCTGATCCGCGCCGCCGGTGTCGTCATCGACGAGGCGAGCTATTCCGCGAAGGTCTACGGCCGACCGCTCGACCTCACGTACAAGGAATTCGAGCTGCTCCGCTTCCTCGCGGCCCATCCCTCCCGGGTCTTCACGCGTGAGCAGCTGCTCAGCGAGGTCTGGGGCTACGACTACTTCGGCGGTACCCGCACGGTCGACGTGCACGTCCGCCGCCTCCGCGCCAAGCTCGGCGACCAGGAATCCCTGATCGGCACCGTGCGCAACGTCGGATACCGCTTCAATGTGCAGGAACCAGAGGCCGTGCGTGATCAGTCCGTCGCACGGGCCTGACGACAGCGCCTTCGCGCTCTCCTGGGCCGCGGTGACGGATGCCGCCGAACGCGTCGACGGGTATGCCCCGCTCAACGAGCAGGCCACCCTCGATCTTGCGGCCGGGCGCCGCGCTCCCTTTCTGCTTCGCGACGGCGACGCCGCCGTCGGAGCCCTCGTCCTCGGCTCTGGTGAGCTCGACCTCGTCGTGCACCCCGGGTTCCGCAGGCACGGCCACGCCACCGCGGCCCTGACCGAGCTCTTCGGCGATCCCGCGTACGCGGTGGATGCGCCGGACGGCCTGACCGCCTGGGCGCACGGCGATCACCCGGCGGCCCGCGCCCTCGCCGGGCGCTTCGGCTTCGACGCCGTCCGTCGACTGCTCCAGCTGGAACTGGCGCTCCACGCCTCGTCCGCTCCCCCGGCATCCGCCGCCCCGGAGGAGGCTTCCGCCCGGGAGAAGGACGACGCGATCGTGATCACCGCGTTCGACGCCGCCGCCGACGCCGACGCCTGGGTGACCCTGAACGCGCGGACCTTCGCCACCCACCCCGAGCAGGGCGGCATCACAGCGGCCGACCTCGCCGACCGCATGAACGAGGCCTGGTTCGACGCGGGCGACTTCCTCGTCGCCCGCGTCGGCGACGCCCTGGTCGGCTACAACTGGCTGAAGATCGAGCCGGGAGCAGCCGAGGGTGAGATCTACGTGGTGGGGGTGAGCCCCGAGTGGAGCGGGCACGGCCTCGGACGCCGCCTGATGACCGCGGGGCTCGAGCGTCTGCGCCGGCGCGGGGCGACCAGCGCGACGCTCTACGTCGAGGGCGACAATGTGCCTGCCGTGCGGCTGTATCGGTCCCTCGGATTCACCGATCGCAGTGTCGACGTCCAGTACCGCCGCCGAACCCGATAGGCACTGTTCACCCGGAACCGTCGCACCGGCAGGTCCTGCGGTGTCAGGATGGACTCATGGACGGCGAAAACATTCAGGACGAATCGGGTCTCGGAAGCGACTTCGATGACGATTTCGATCCCCTGACCGGCAAGGACGACCCGGAACTCCCCACCAACCGGTATCTCGACCGGGAATTGAGCTGGCTCGCGTTCAATCAGAGGGTGCTCGAACTCGCCGAGGACCCACTGCTCCCGGTTCTCGAGCGCGCGAACTTCCTCGCCATCTTCTCGAGCAACCTCGATGAGTTCTTCATGGTCCGCGTCGCGGGACTCAAGCGCCGCATCCTGACCGGACTCGCCGTGCCGACGAACATCGGTACCGCACCGCAGGACGCCCTCTCCGACATCTCGGCGATGGCGCATGTGCTCCAGGACCGGCACGCCCGCGCCTTCCAGGACCTCGTCAGCCCGGCCATGATGGCCGCCGGCATCCACATCGCCACCTGGGACAGCCTCGACGAGGCCGACCACCGCTCGCTCCGCGACTACTTCTCCAACCAGATCTTCCCGGTGCTGATGCCCCTCGCGGTCGACCCGGTGCATCCGTTCCCCTACATCTCCGGCCTCTCCCTCAACCTCGCCGTCCGGGTACGCAACTCGAAGACCGGCAAGCAGGAGTTCGCGAGGCTCAAAGTGCCGACGATGCTGCCGCGCTTCGTGCGCGTCGACCGCCGCGAGGGCTTCGACAACGTGCGCTTCATCATGCTCGAGGACCTCATCGCCAACCACCTCGGCGACCTGTTCCCCGGCATGGACATCCTCGAACACCACGTCTTCCGGGTCACCAGGAACGAGGACGTCGAGATCGAGGAAGACGAGACCGAGAACCTGATCAAGGCCCTCGAGAAGGAACTGCTGCGCCGCCGGTTCGGCCCGCCCATCCGCCTCGAGATCACCGAGGACATGGACGAGGTCACCCTCGGCCTGCTCGTGCGCGAACTCGACGTCACCGAGCAGGAGGTGTACCGGCTGCCCGCCCCGCTCGATCTCGGCGGACTGTTCGACCTGCGCGTCGACCGCCCGGACCTGCGCTACGTCAAGCATGTGCCGACCACGGCCGTTCAGCTCCTCGCGCCAGAGCCGAACGCCGAGCCCGACATCTTCAGCTCGATCGCGCGCCGCGACATCCTGCTGCACCACCCGTACGAGTCCTTCGCGACGAGCGTGCAGGCATTCCTCGAGCAGGCCGCCGCCGACCCCGACGTGCTCGCCATCAAGCAGACGCTGTACCGCACCTCCGGCGACAGCCCGATCGTCGAGGCTCTCATCGCTGCCGCCGAATCCGGCAAGCAGGTGCTCGCCCTCGTCGAAATCAAGGCCCGCTTCGACGAGCAGGCCAACATCTCCTGGGCACGCAAGCTCGAGAAGTCCGGCGTGCACGTCGTCTACGGCCTCGTCGGCCTTAAGACGCACTGCAAGCTCGCCCTCGTCGTGCGCAACGAGAACGGCGTGCTGCGGCACTACAGCCACATCGGCACCGGTAACTACAACCCGAAGACCAGCAGGCTCTACGAGGACCTCGGCCTGCTGACCGCGGACCCCCAGGTCGGCAAGGACCTGACCCGCCTGTTCAACGAGCTCTCCGGGTACGCGATCGAGAAGAAGTTCAAGCGGCTTCTCGTCGCGCCCCTGCACCTGCGTCGCGGGCTGTTGAAGGCGATCAACCAGGAGACGCAGGCCGCCCTCGACGGCAAGCCCTCCGGCATCCGCATCAAGGTCAACTCGATGGTCGACGAGGCCATCATCGACGCGCTCTACCGGGCCAGCCAGGCCAGGGTCCCCGTCGAGGTCTGGGTGCGCGGCATCTGCAGCCTCACGCCGGGCCTCCCCGGTGTCAGCGAGACGATCAAGGTGCGGTCGATTCTCGGCCGCTACCTCGAGCACTCCCGGATCTTCTCCTTCCACAACGGCGGGGACACCCAGGTGTACATCGGCAGCGCCGACATGATGCACCGCAACCTCGACCGACGCGTCGAGGCCCTTGTGCGCCTCGTCGACCCCGATCACCTCACGGAGATCGATGGGCTGTTCAACCGCGCCATGGACGACCGCACGGCATCCTGGTGGCTCGACAACACCGGCGAATGGACCCGCCACCACCTCGATGACTCCGGAAAGCCGCTCGACGACATGCAGGACCGATTGATGCAGCAGATCTCCCGACGCGTTCGGCCGACGGGTCGCCGATGAGTGCGGTCCTCCCGAACGGAGCGATCCACGCTGCCGGTGCGGTCTGCTGGCGCCTGATCGACGGCAAGATGAACGTCCTGCTCGTGCACCGCACGGTCTACGGCGACGTCACCATCCCCAAGGGGAAGGTCGACCCCGGCGAAACGCTGCCGCAGACGGCCGTGCGGGAGATCGAGGAAGAAACCGGACTCGCGGTCGCCCTGGGCGTGCCGCTCGGCGAATCGCGGTACTCGCTCGGAAACGGCAGGGAAAAGATCGTGCAGTACTGGGCAGCCGAGGTGCACCCCGAGGAGATCCAGCGCTCGACCTTCGTGCCGAACAGCGAGATCGCGGCTATCGAATGGGTCACGATCAAAAAGGCACGCAGCTACCTCAGCTACGCGCAGGACGTCGAGATCATCGACGCCTTCGCCGAACTCGTCGACAGGGGCGTGACGACGACCTTCGCCCTCATCGCCCTCCGGCACGGCAAGGCCGTCACCGGTTCAAGCTGGGCCGGCCCGGACAGCACCCGTCCCCTCACCGAACGCGGCGTCGCCCAGGCCGTCGAACTCGTGCCGACCGTGGCGGCGTGGCGCCCGCGCCGCATCGTTTCGAGCACGGCCACCCGGTGCATCACGACCGTCGCCCCGCTCGCGGCCGCGACAGGCATCCCGATCAAGCGCACGGAGCTCTTCAGCCAGGACGCCTTCGAACAGGGCGTAGCGGATGTCCGCGCCGGCATCGGCAAGCGCATCCGCTCCCGCAAGACCGCCGTCATCTGCAGCCACGGCCCGGTGCTGCCCGAGATCCTGCACGAGATCGCGCTCGCCACGGGGAGCACCTTCGGCCTCTACATCGAGGAGGCCTCCCACCTCGACATCGGATCGTTCTCCGTCGTGCACCTGTCCCGCGAGAACCCGAGCGCCGGGATCCTCGGCATCGAAACCTACCGACCGAGCGTCTGAGGGCCCGCCGGCCCGCCGAACAGCCCGTTCACGTTAACCTTCCGTTCATCTTCCGGAGGGGGTGTCGTTAAGCCGTCGGATTATCGTCTGACCGGGGCCAGCACCGGCCCCGCCCTGCAGTCAGTTTCACTGCTGTCAACCCTCGAAAGGGAAAATTCGTGAATCTCAAGCGTTTTGGCCGACCCGCAGTCATCGCCGTCGCCGCCGCTCTCGCACTGTCCTCGTGTGCCTCCAACGAAGCCGGAACCGGCTCGAGCACCACCGCAGCGACGACCAGCACCTTGACCGGAACGCTCACCGGCGCCGGCTCGTCCGCCCAGGGCTCCGCCCAGGAAGCCTGGATCGCAGCGTTCCAGACCTCCAACCCGAACGTCACGGTCAACTACGACCCGTCCGGCTCCGGCGCGGGCCGCTCCACCTTCATCGCGGGCGGCTCCGACTTCGCCGGCAGCGACTCCGCGCTCAACGACACCGAGCTCGCCGGAACGTTCGCGTCCTGCGCCGCCGGCGCCAAGGCCGTCGACCTGCCCGTCTACATCTCCCCGATCGCGGTCATCTTCAACGTCGCCGGCGTCACGGACCTCAAGCTCGACTCCGCAACCCTCGCGCACATCTTCCGCGGCGAGATCACGACCTGGAACGACCCGGCCATCGCCGCGCTCAACTCCGGCGTAACCCTTCCGGCAACGGCGATCACCGCCGTGCACCGCTCGGACGACTCGGGCACCACGAAGAACTTCACCGACTACCTCTTCCAGACCGCACCGACCGTGTGGACCGACAAGGCAGCCGACGCATTCCCGATCCAGGGCGGCGAAGGCGCCAAGGGCACCTCCGGTGTCGTTGACGCCGTGACCAACGGCGTCGGCACGATCGGCTACGCGGACGCATCCAAGGCCGGCAAGCTCGGCGTTGCGAAGATCAAGGTCGGCGACACCTTCGTCGGTTACACCGCGGAAGCCGCGGCCGCCGTCGTCGCCGAGTCCCCGCTCGTCACGGGCCGCGACGCGAGCGACCTCGCCATCAAGATCAACCGCACCACGACCGACGCGACGCACTACCCGCTCGTGCTGGTCAGCTACGCGGTCGTCTGCACCGAATACGCCAAGCCCGCCCAGGGCGAGCTCGTCAAGGCGTACGTGACGTACATGGCCAGTGCTGACGGCCAGAAGGTCGCCGCATCCGCCGGTGGCGCAGCGCCGCTCTCGACCGACCTGGCCGACAAGGTCGCCGCGGTTCTCGCGACCGTCAAGTAACACCCGTTTCACCGGCACGACCCGCACTACCAGCTCCACCGAAGTCTGCCCGGTCCGGGCCCGCGTCGTATCAGCGGCCCGGACCGGGCAGACTGGGGTGTACGGCCCCCGGACCGCGCATCGTTTTCGCTTCACCACCCGAACCTCAGGGAGACGCCCGGCATGACCTCCGTAGTTGCCCGCGATCGAATCCGCGCCCCCCAGCGTCCCGGCGATGTGATCTTCTCAACGGCGACCGTCGTCGCCGGCAGCCTGATCCTCGCCGTGCTCGCCGCCGTCGCCGGGTTCCTGCTCGTCCAGAGCCTGCCGGCCTTCGTCGCGGCACCCGCCGATTTCAGCGGCGGCTTCACCAACTTCTGGGCCTACGTCTGGCCGCTCGCCTTCGGCACGCTCTGGTCGGCACTGCTGGCCATGATCATCGCGATCCCGCTCGCGATCGGCATCGCCCTCTTCATCTCGCACTACGCCCCCCGGCGGATCGCCCAGGGCCTGGGCTACGTCATCGACCTCCTCGCCGCCGTGCCGTCCGTGGTCTTCGGCCTGTGGGGCATCGGCGTGCTGGCCCCGCTCGTCCAGCCGTTCTACGCGAACCTCGTCGACTGGTTCGGCTGGTTCCCGCTCTTCGCCGGACCGGTCTCCGGCACCGGGCGCACCATCCTCACCGTCGCCATCGTGCTCGCGGTGATGGTGCTTCCGATCATCACCGCACTCTGCCGGGAGATCTTCCTGCAGACTCCGGTGCTCTACGAGGAAGCCTCCCTCGCCCTCGGCGCCACCCGCTGGGAGATGATCTCAATGGCGGTGCTTCCCTTCGGCCGCTCCGGCATCATCTCCGCCTCGATGCTCGGCCTCGGCCGCGCCCTCGGCGAGACGATGGCGGTCGCGATGGTGCTCTCGCCGAGCCCGACGGTGCTCTTCCAACTGCTGACCTCGCAGAACCCGACGACCATCGCCGCGAACATCGCCCTGAACTTTCCTGAGGCGCACGGCGTCGGCGTGAACATCCTCCTCGCCACCGGCCTGATCCTCTTCGTCATCACCCTCGCGGTCAACATGATCGCCCGCTACATCATCAACCGCCGCAAGGCCTTCTCGGGAGCGAACTGATGAGCAGCACGACCGCCACCCGGGCCGCGAACACGCCCCAGGCCAACGCATACGCCGCCGGCAAGCTGCCGAGGAACTCCACGCTCTACGTCCTGCTGGCAAGCTGGATCGTCACCGGAGCGGTCTTCCTGGTGCTCCAGCTGTCGGGGGCCACCTCCGGCTTCAACATCGTCGGCACGGTCTTCTTCGGCACAGTGCTCTACTGCGTCGCCATCTACGCGCTCTCCTACGCCGTCGAAGGCGTGCGCCGGGCGAAGGACCGCCTCGTCACCGCCCTCGTCACCGCCGCCTTCGTGATCGCACTGCTGCCGTTGATCTCACTTGTCTTCACGACGGTCGTCAACGGGCTGCCGGCCTTCCTCACCCCGACGTTCTTCACCGAGTCGCAGCGCAACGTCGTCGGCGCGGGCGGCGGCGCCCTGCACGCCGTCATGGGCACCCTCGAGATCACCGGCGTCGCCACGCTCATCTCGGTGCCGATCGGCCTGCTCGCCGCTATCTACCTCACCGAGTACGGACGCGGCCGGCTGGCCCAGGCAATCACCTTCTTCGTGGACGTGATGACCGGCATCCCCTCGATCGTGGCAGGCCTGTTCGCCTTCGCCTTCTTCTCCCTGCTGTTCCAGGATGCGGGCATCCGCTTCGGCTTCGGCGGTGCCATCGCTCTCTCGGTGCTGATGATCCCGGTCGTGGTGCGCTCGAGCGAGGAAATGCTCAAACTCGTGCCGAACGAGCTGCGCGAGGCCGCATACGCCCTCGGCGTGCCGAAGTGGCTGACCATTCTCAAGGTGGTGCTTCCGACCTCGATCGCCGGCATCGTCACGGGAATCATGATCTCGATCTCCAGGGTCATCGGCGAGACGGCCCCGCTGCTGATCATCTCCGGCTTCACGGCGAGCATGAACTACGACCTGTTCAGCCAGCGGATGATGACCCTCCCGGTGTTCGTGTACACCCAGTACGCGAACCAGGGCACGGACACCCAGGCGTATCTCGACAGGGCCTGGGCCGGCGCACTCACCCTGGTGCTCATCGTCATGCTCCTGAACGGCCTCGCGAGGCTCATCGCCAGAATCTTCTCCCCCAAGCTCGGCCGCTAGGCTCCACCCGGCCGCTGGCCGCAACTCGAAGGATCACATGTCCAAGCGCATTGAAGTCAACGACCTCAACGTCTATTACAGCAAGTTCCTCGCTGTCGAAAACGTCACGCTGACGATCGAGCCCCGCACGGTGACCGCCCTGATCGGGCCGAGCGGGTGCGGTAAGTCCACCTTCCTCCGTACCCTGAACCGGATGCACGAAGTCATCCCGGGCGCCTACGTCACGGGCGAGGTGCTCATCGACGGCAACAACCTCTACGGCCCCGGCGTCGACCCGGTACTCGTGCGCCGCCAGGTCGGCATGGTGTTCCAGCGGCCGAACCCGTTCCCGACCATGTCGATCGGCGACAACGTCCTCGCCGGCGTGAAGCTCAACAACCGCCGCATCTCCAAGTCGGACGCGGATGCCCTCATCGAGAAGTCCCTCCAGGGCGCCAACCTCTGGAACGAGGTCAAGGACCGCCTCGACAAGCCAGGCTCGAGCCTCTCCGGCGGCCAGCAGCAGCGGCTCTGCATCGCCCGTGCGATCGCCGTGCAGCCCGACGTGATCCTGATGGACGAGCCGTGCTCGGCCCTCGACCCGATCTCCACCCTCGCGATCGAGGACCTCATCGAGGAGATGAAGGCCGAATATACGATCGTGATCGTCACGCACAACATGCAGCAGGCATCCCGGGTCTCCGACCGCACCGGCTTCTTCAACATCGCCGGCACCGGCAAGCCGGGCAAGCTCATCGAGTACAACGACACCACGACGATCTTCTCCAACCCGTCGGTGCAGGCGACCGAGGACTACGTCTCCGGTCGCTTCGGCTAAACCCGCGCCTGCCCCGACCGCTTCGGCGGTCTAGTCGGTGCGGCCGAGCAGGTACGCGTTGAAGACGCGGGTGCGCGGCAGGTCGGTCGCGAGCGGCAGGCCGTCGAGTTCGGTCACGGCCACGACCAGGCGGATGCTCGACAACAGCCAGACGGCATCCGCCGCCCGCAGCTCCGCGACCGTGATGTCGCGGTACTCCACCGGTTCGCCCTGCTCCCTGAGGTGCTCGAAGAGGCTCTGCTGGGTGGTGCCGTGCAGGATCGCACCGCTCGGCGCCGGCGTCACGTAGACGCCGTTCGAACGGATGACCACGCTCGACGTCGGGCCCTCCATGACGTAGCCGTCGTGCGTGAGGAAGATCGTGTCGTCGGCCCCACGGCGCCGCGCCTCGCGGAGGGCGGCCATGTTGATCGCGTAGCTGAGTGTCTTCGCACCCATCAGCAGCCACGGGGCGACCTCGGCGACCCCGCGCGGGTACCCGCGGTCGAGGGTGATCACCCGCACCCCGTTCTCGCGCGCGGCGGAGTGGTCCGGCGCGCGGGTCGCGTGCAGCCACGCGGTCGGTGCAGGCCCGGATTGGACGCCGCGGCTGAGTACGAACTTGAGGGCGAGCTCGCCCTCGTGCGGAACCCGCGCCACCGCGTAGGCGATGGCCTCTCGCCACTGCGCCGGGTTCGGCACCGGGAGGTCGCAGATCTCCGCCGAGTGCCTCAGGCGGGTGATGTGCGCCTCGACCTCCTGCGGGTGCCCGTCGACGACGCTGAGGGTCTCGAAGATGCCGTCACCGCGCTGGGTGCTCAGCTCCCCCACCCGGAGAGCCGGAGCGGCCGAATCCATCTCGTGGAAGGTGCCCGCAAAGTCCGCCTGGGCGGAATCGGCGGGCACCGGGTCGATCAGAAGGGTGAATGGCAGCGTCATGCCCCGAGCCTAGTTGCGGATCAGGAACTCTGGATGGCCACGATCGGCGTCGTGGTGGGTTGCTTCGAGCCGCCCTTGGGTTCCACGGTCATGCCGATCGTGTCGCCTGAGGTGAGGCTGCCGTCGAGGACCCGCCAGGCGGTTCCGCCGCTCGCGCTGACGCTCGTGTCGAGGAGACCGGCCGAGACCGCTCCCCCGGCTCCGATGTACCAGAGCTGGTAGTCCTTGTCGCCGGAAAGCGCAGGCAGGCCGTCGACGACGAGCGCCGAAAGGCTGCTCGTATCGGACCAGACCAGGGTGGCCTGATGGCCGTCCGCGGTCGTCGCCGAGGCGCGCTGCACGTCGGGTGCCGCGTTGAGCTGGGCGAGGGATGCCGCCTGCTGGGCCGCGAAGGAATCGGACGTGCCCGAGGTGCCGGCCAGTCCCAGGCCGACGAAGGTACCGCCGATGAACAGGGCGACCGCAGCGGCCGCAGCGGCCAGCAGGCTCGCGGGGCGCTGGAACCAGCGCTTTCTGGCCCGCTCTGCTGCGCTCGCGCCGGAAACCGAGCGGCTGCCCGCGCCGGCTGCGGACGGGGGAACGGGCGGGACGGCGGCGAGGCCGGGAGCCGCGGGGGCGGCATCCGCTGCCGGTGCTGTTGTCCGGGTGCTCGCCGGCCCGGCGAGGGGGGCGAGTTGCGGGGTCGAGGAGAGTTTCGCCATCAGCGAGGCCTTGAGGGCGGCTGAGGGCTGCACGGGGGCGGTCGCGAGACCCAGGGCCACCGCCGTGTCGCTCAGTTCGGCGGACTCGATTCGGGCCTCTTCGGAGGACTCCAGGTGCGCCTCGAAGGCGGCGCGCTCCCTGGCCTCGAGGGCGTTGAGCGCGTAGGCGCCGGACAGCTCGCCGGGGTTGCGCTCCGGGGTGCCGGTGTTCTCGGTGCCGGTCATGATGCCACGCCCAGTTCGTCGCGAAGGCGGATGAGCCCGTCCCTGAGCCTCGTCTTCACGGTCCCGAGCGGGATATGCAGTTGGGCGGCGACTTCGCTCTGGCTGAAGCCCCCGTAGTAGGCAAGACTGATCGCCTGGCGTTGCAGTTCGGTCAGTCTGGACATCGCCTTCTCCACCCTTTCATGCTCGATTCGTGTTTCTACGGTCTCGGACACGTCGTCGTAGGCAACCGCGAGGTCACGGATGCCGATCTTCGTGTCCCGGTCGCGGCCGGCCTGCGACGACCTGATCCGGTCGACCGCACGACGGTGCGCCATGGTCATGATCCAGGTGGAAGCCCCGCCACGCGCCGGCTCGTACCGCGTCGCCGATTGCCAGATCTCCAGGAAGATCTCCTGGGTCACTTCTTCCGACTGGGCGTGGTCGATGAGCAGGCGCTTGACCAGACCGAGCACCCGAGGGGCCATCTGGTCGTACAGTTCCCCGAAGGCCGCCTGGTCGCCAGTGGCGACCCGGGTAAGCAGCTCCTCTTTTGAGGGAGGCGCTGTCGACTCGGTGTCAGCGGCGAAGTCAGCAGTCATGAGAACCAGCATGTCAGGTCTTATCCCGTTCCATGACTAGTGTTCGGCGCCGAACACGAAATGGATTGGTCAGAAAAGGCTGAAGGCCGGGCCGCAGAACGCCTCTCGGCGCGAGGCCGCTCAGAGCGGCGAATATTGGAGCCCGGGGTTACTGCGGCCCGACCAGCATCCAGTGTAAACGACGAGGACGGATGTTTATTCCTAGTCGAGCGAATCGCTGCGCCACAACCGGGCGCACGATCCGAACTCCTGGGCCGTCGTCGAGAACCGCAGGGCGCGAGTGGTCAGCTCTGAGGCGCGGGACACCCCCGATGCGGCGAGTTCCGTCGCGTCAAGGTCGTCGGCGACACTCGCGCATCCGCTTGCGATAACCCGGCAGAACGCCGCGGCACGGTCGAGCGCGACGGCGAAGTCGCCCGTGAAGATGCCGCGGAGGATCTGGTCGGCGAGGGCGATGATCTCAGCGGGTCCGGTCGGCGCGGCGGCTCCGGCGATGACGGGGTCGATCGCCACGGTGACCTCGGTGCCGCGCTGGTAGAGGAACGACGTGCCTTCAGGATCCTGGCGGATGAGCAGGCGGACGAGGTAGATCCGCCAGAGCGCGCCGGGCAGGCTGCGCGGCGTTGCGCGCGACCACAGCTCGGCGACCGCGTCGATACCGTGTTCGTCGGTGTACGCGACGAGGCGCTCGACGACCTCGGGATCGGGGTCGTTCCGCACCCGGGCGAGCAGTGCATGAGCGGTCTCGTGCGCGACGCGGCTGATTGCCGCCGGATCCTGGCCACCCTCGAAGGATTCGAACTTGCTGCCCGAGAACTGGGTGGGCTTGTGGAAGTCCTCTGCCAATCGAATCCTCCGTGTCTCGTGCGTGACTCGTGCGTGTTGGGTGCGTGTCTGGTGGGGCCTCGCGGGGCGAATCCGTCCGTGAGGGGACCCTCCCCACGGTACCCAGAAAAACCTTGCCCGAATCCACGGTAGATTATTTACCGCGGGCCTCTAGCTCAGTTGGTAGAGCAAAGGACTTTTAATCCTTGGGTCGTCGGTTCGAGCCCGACGGGGCCCACCCATCCGGTATCGGTTCAAAGCCGAAAAGCACAGCAGGACTCACTCCAAAGTGCCGCGCCATTACGTCGACCTCTAACGCCGACCAGGGGCGTCGCCCGCGAATCTTGAGGCTAAGGGCACTCTGGCCCAGGCTGAGAAGCGGAGCGAGACTCGTCTGAGTCTCCCGCGCACGCCACATGAGCTGGTGCACGGTGTCACCGATGACCTCGTCGATGCGAGGGTTCGGGGAAACGTCAATGAGTTCGTTGCTAGGCATGTACGACACACTAGGACAAACAATGACAGTCAGTCAAGTCCTTTTCCTAAGGTAATTTTCTTCGCTGGTCAGGAAGATCCCGTCAGGAATTGACAGATTGTGACACAGTGCAATACTCTCCGTAACTATGACAGCTAGCAATAATCCTGACCTGCTGCAAACCAAAGAGGCAGCTCAGGAACTTAAAGTGAGCACTCGAACCGTCGCCCGCTACATCAAGCAGGGCCATCTCACCGCACGGAAGCTTCCATCTGGACGTGTGCTTGTCGAAGTCGCAAGCATTGCCCGATTCAAGACAGGTACGCCGGCACTCGCCGAGGGCGGTACGGAGTGACGATCCACTCATCTCTCGCTGAACGGCATGCCATCGCCGTGGACAAGCCACGCAGCGGACACGTTCGTCAGCTCCTGGATGCGCAACGCGAGGCCCATAACATCGCGCGGCTGGACCCGGCCGGTCTCCCACTGCGCATAGGCGGACGGCGTACAACCGATCAGCTCAGCGAACCCGCGCTGGTCCTGCCCGATCGAACGCCGGGCCTTCCGCAGCCGATCAGCCAGCGTCCACTCCGGCACGCCGTTGCTCTCGCTATGTCCCTTTGCCATGAGTCCCAGTATGAGCGCTCCACGGGGCGCGTCGGAGGCGATATCCGGTGACCGCGCACACGGTAATGCTGCGGGCGCGGCGCGGGGAGATTGGCGACCTCGATATGACGTTCACGGGGTCATCGATCCGTATTGTCGCCACACTCAATGACACTCACATCGAGGTCGATGTGAAGCCGGCGAATCTTGTCCGATCCCTCAAGAAGCTGGTGGGGATTCTCAACATTTCGGATAGAGCGACCGGAATTCACGGAGACACTGCGGCCGCGGTCGCCGATCCTCTACTTGTTGAGGACTTCAACCGCGTCAGCAAGAGCGCCGACCGCATAGAAGACCTGCCGCAGCACCTCATTGACGTCTTCGCTGTGGGTGGCAGAGCTAACGCCCCGCAGGTTGTCGCGCGCTTGATCGATGAGATTCGCAACGTCCTTGTCCATGAAAAGACTTCTCCTTCAGTTGTGGCTCCGGTGATTGGTACACCGGGTGCCTCTATCGCAACTGTAGGGGGAACCGTCGACACATCAGCCCGTTCCCTTCCAGGCGAGGTCGACGGCGGGGCATCGGTGACAACGCCACGCGCTCCCGGTGCCCCGCACACTTCCGGAGCCATCCATGGTGCCCGGTGAGTCTCCGGTAAGCGGCCTGCACACCGTTACCCCGGCCGGAGAAACTGGCCTGGTTGCGTCCCCCCAAGCGGTCAGGCCAGCCATCATCCCGATGCACCCGCGTTTCTTCACGGGCATCCACCACGTTGACGTCTGCGCGACGATCGCCGATGGCCGCCTGGAGTTTGTCGCCCGCGACGTGCTCGCCGCCGTCGACCAGGACCTCGGCGACTACGCCGGCGACTGCTCCCACGAACCACCCATCGTCTACGCCGAGCACGCTACGGCGCGCACATGGTCACGCGCCACGATCGGCAGCATCCTCGCGACCATCGCCGACCGGCCGAACGTGGCCGCGTTCCTCTACTGGCTCGACGAGCGGATCGACATCCTCGACGGCCTCGGCCTGGACTCCATGGAACGCCAGACCCGCTTCGGCGGAGGCCACCAGGTCGCGAAGCCCGCGATCGGGGAACCAGCGGCTGTGGTGCTGCCCGAGCACTACTCCGTGGGCGCCGTCGGCCGGATCCTGTCCCGGGATCCCGGCATCGGTTCCATCGGCCGCGTGAAGCTCTTCGAGCAGATGAACAAGCTCGCCTGGGTCACCCGCGTCGGCAACACGTGGAAGCCCACCCCTGACCTCGTCCGCTTCGGTTACCTGCTCGAGCAGAAGGTCGCCGTTCCTGGACAGCACGACGCGTACCCGCAGGTACTCGTCACCCCGGCCGGCATCGAAGCGCTGCACAAGCGCCTCGGTGGCACCGCGGACCTCAACATCGAGCCCTCTGATCACCTCACCCTGATTGGCACACCATGACCGCACCAACTGTCCCCGCGACTACTTCCCTGCCGACCTGGCTCATCAACACGGTCCTGGGCACAGGCTGCGTCGCTGTCTTCATCCTGGCCGGCGCAGCAGCGCAGGGCATCGGCACATTCCTCGCCATCCTGGCCCGCTGATGCGACGCCTGTTCCACCTGCTGCGCGGCTTCCGTCGTGCGCGCTTGCAGGCCCGGCCGACCCCGCGCTACCGCCGCGTCGATCAGGGCACGGTGCGCTGATGGCCATCACCGAGTGCAAACTCCTCGTGACCGCGACGGTGTGGACGTGTAACTTCTGCGGCCATCTCAGCACTCACCTCGCCGGCACCGGTGCACCGCTCGCCGTGCAGCACTTCATCGAGACCCTGCGCTGGGTACAGCTCGACGCAGACACGGTCGCGTGTGAGCGCTGCAGCCGCCGCGCTGACATCGGACAGCGCGCCTTCGCCGAGACGACGGTGGCCGGACTTTGAACCGCCTCCGCGACATCGCCGTGATCCTCACGCTGGCTGTTAGCACGGTTCTGCTCGTCATCTATCTCCTTCGACACTGACTTCCGCTCTCTCACCCTCACCAGGAGCACACCATGGGCCGACCTAAGAATTTCACCTGCGACGGAGACCACTCCGAGCTCAGCGACAAGCAGCTGCGCACGCACTACTCGTACGGGTGCAAGGACGAGCTCACCCGAGGAGCCGCTACCGCGAGCTCAGCCGATCGGTACGCTACGCGAAAGGCGCTCGAGAAGGCAGCCGAGGCGGAAAAGGTCCCCACCGATGTTGGCGTGATCGCCATCACCGGTGCCGGGTTCGAGCCGGTTCCCGAGGGCTACGTCGATCATTTCGCGGTTGCTGTTGCTCCCACAGACGCCGCACCAGCCCCTGCCACCAAGGCAATGACTCCGGTCGTGATACCGGGGTCGAAGAACTCAATGAAGCCGAAGCCGATCGCGCCGCGTCCGACTCCTGA
This sequence comes from Cryobacterium sp. MDB1-18-1, assembly GCF_004402735.1. Lineage (NCBI taxonomy): Bacteria > Bacillati > Actinomycetota > Actinomycetes > Micrococcales > Microbacteriaceae > Cryobacterium > Cryobacterium sp. MDB1-18-1. The sequence goes on from NZ_SOFR01000044.1 coordinate 59,248, forward strand.
AGTGTACAAAGTCCCCTCGATCGGCGCCGCCCGCCGACTCCGCGCACTCACCAACCTCGGGCATACCCCGAAAGATCTTGCCGACTCCGCAGGCCTCACCGTCGACTCCGTCTGGTGGCTGCTAATCGCCCCGCCAGCACGCATCATGGAGACCACCGACCAGTGCGTGACGGCCGCCTTCCTCCGCATGCGCATCGTGATGCGGAGCCTCGACGGCGAGACGGTGGAAGGCCGCAACGCGACCCGTGCACGTGCGCTCGCCGAGATCCACGACTGGGCCGGCCCATACGACTGGGAGAACATCGACGTCTCAACCGAACGACCCCGGCTCCGAACCGCGCGCCGCGACCCGGTTGCCCTGGCGGCGTCAATCGAGCAGGCCAACCTAGACGCGCCCCTCGTTACGGCGCCCTCTGATCTGTCGAGCCAGCTACGCCACGCACTTATCGAGCTCGACGAGGCCAAGGCCGCCCGCGACTTCGCCCAGGCCGACAATCGCGCCCTGACGAAGGAGCGAAACGACGCCAACGTGAGCCTCCGCGCCGCCCTGCTGCAGGTCAACGAAGCACCCGCCGAGCCGCCCGCCGCGTATGACGTCGCCCTCGCTGCCGTGCTCGCTGATGGCGACGTCGCGATCGCCGAACACGAGCTGGCTCTCGCGAAACTGGCAGAAACTGCGGCCAACCGTGATGCCCTGGGCCTCGAGCTCACGAAGGCGCGGCAGCGTTCCGAGCAGCTCGACTTCCAACTCCGCACAGCACAGGAGGCCCGCGATAGGGCTCTCGACGTCGCGCAGCAGCAGGTCACCCTGATCGACGAGCAAGCCGCGACGATCGATGCGTTCGAGCTGCTCAACGCGATCACTGAGCCTGCCGGCCTCGCCCAGGCGAAGAGCAGCGCGATCGCGAACGGCTTCAACCTCGACGGAAACGACGAAATGACCATCAGTATCGACCCCGCACCCGGCGGCGGCATCCGCATCACGCTTCCGACCCGGATTCTCGCACGGTAAGGGCCCCGCGATGCCACAGGCCAAGGAACGCCGCGTCGAGTACGACGCAGAGCGGAAAGCAGCCGGCGAAGAGCGCAGGAAAGAAGACATTCGCTGGTGCTGGCGCTGCGATGTCCGCTGGAACGCCGGCTTCCAATACACCTCAGCCGCCCCATGCCGAGACTGTCGGGAGTTCCTGCGCAACGTCGACGGAGACACCACCATCTACCGCCTCGACGTCCTCCGCCGCCTCGCGGCTGAGAGGGCAAACGCATGAGGAAGCAGCCAATTCCCGAGGACTTCACCACCCGTCCCATGCGATCAGCGCGCCGCGGCGACCGCTGGAACGTTGCCAAGAGCGCCGGCGGTCGGTGGTACGCGCAGCCCCGCGAGATCGGCGTCTGGGCGACGAAAACCGCCAAGCAGATGTTCTTCTCCACCCACGAGCTCGCGATGTCCTACGCGACACAGCGAGCAACCCAGAGAGCCAGTCGACGATGAGCAACAAAGCGATCACCTGGGCGTACGCCCAGACCGGGCTGAAGGCGGGCCCGAAGTTCGTCCTCGTCACGCTCGCGGACCTCGCCGACCAAGAGCACTCGTGCTTCCCCGGCGTGCCCGTGCTCGCGGACCTCACCGGACTTAGCGAAAGCGGTGTGCGCAGCCAGCTGGACCTCCTCCTCAGCGTCGAGCTAATCACCCGGGAACGACGCTTCCGGAAGGACGGATCCCGGACCAGCAACCGGTACTACCTCCAGATGAACCCGCCCGTCGTCATCGAAACACCAGCGTCAGATTCTGGCGCTAGTAACGAGGATGACCAGCGCCAGAATCTGGGGGGCCTAGCGCCAGATTCTGGGGACCCAAGCGTCAGAATCTGGGGGGGCATTCTTGAACCCCCAGTTAACCCCCAGATAGAACCCCCAGTTAAAGATCTGATCGCGCACGAGCCGACGATCGATGAGTACTTCGAGGCGTTCTACTCGGCATACCCGCGCCACACCGGCAAGGCTCCCGCCCGGATCAAGTTCGCGGTAGCAGCGAAGAAGCTCCCACCGGCCACCCTCGTCGCGGCGGCGATCGCCTACCGCGACGACCCAAACCGTACCCCGGATCTCAACTTCGTCCGGCACCCAGCGACGTGGCTGCACCAGGAGGGCTGGGACGACGTCCTCCCGGACCGGGCACCGCCGCCGTCAACGGGCCCATCGACGTTGGACCACAACCGTGCAATCGCTGATCAATTCCGCCAGAAAGGACAAGCCGATGGACCAGGCACAGACCGCCGATCTCTTGACAATGGCCGGTGAGATCACTGGTCACCGCCTTCGTCCCGAGCAGGTCGTCGTGTGGCAGCGGGCCCTCGCCCAGGTACCCCTCGATGACGCAGTATCGGCGCTCATCGAGCACTTCGCAGATCCCGTCGCCGGCACCGAGTACCTGAAGCCGGCGCACATCACCCGAGTCCTCGCCGCCCGCCGCCTCGCCGCGTCACTGCTGCCGCCGGCTGACGTCATGTGCGGCATCCACGACGGATACCCGCTGGAACGCGGCCGCTGCGACCAGTGCACCCGCTACCCGGGCGATCGCACACTGGGCGTCCGCCCGCCGACCAGGAACCTCAGCGAGCTCGCGCTCACCGTGGGCCGCACGATTCCCGAGGAGGCCTGACCATGGCAAAGACATTTACGATCAGCGCCGAGTACGCGCACACCCTGGTCGGGCGCGCCGCCGTCCTCGAGGTCCCCGCCGGCCGAATCCCAGTCACGATCGGTGCCGTGCGCTACGAGCCGGAATCGGGTCTCGTCCTCATCGACTGGCTGACAATGATCGGCCCAATCCTCGGATGGATGCTCGCCCCCGCGGCTCTCGTCGAGGTCGTGCACGCATGAGCAACGTCCCGGATGACGTCACGGCGATGGTCGACGGCCGCGACGAGCAGAAATGCACCCGCTGCGGCGTGTGGATCTCGGACAACGGGTCCCGCCACCACCGGATGCGCCGCGCAGTCGGCGGACATCTGGTCGAGAACATCATTTTGCTGTGCGGCAGCGGGTCGAGCCTCTGCCACGGATGGGCGCACTCTCACCCGGCCGCCGCGATCCTCGCCGGCTACATCATCCCGACCTGGATCGAGGACATCGCCGAGGTTCCCCTGCAGGTACACACGCCCGGCGTCAACGGGCGCGGCAACAAGTCCTGGATGGTCCTCACGACGGCCGGCCAACGCGAGCACCTTCCGACCGTCGAGGCGATGCACCGCCTCGAGCGGATCCCGATGCTGACCGAGCACGCACTCGCCGAGGAGGTCGCGGCCCTCCGTCGGGTCGGCGGTTCGTACGCGTACGTCGCGGACTCGATCGAGAACCAGAACGAGGTGGCCTGATGGACACCGTCACCGACGTCATCGACTTCGAGGCTCGCTTCCCGGCGATGTCCTCTCGGAAGGAAGTCGCCATCCGACGCACCTTCCGCATCAGTGCCGCCCGCTACTTCCAACGACTGAACGCAATCCTCACCACGCAGGTCCTGCTCACCCATGCCCTCGAGCACGATCCTCTCACCACGGCACGTCTCCTTCGAGCGATCGAGGAACGCGCCACCCGCCGCAACGCACGAAAGGTCACCCTTCCATGAACACGACACCGCACCTCGAGCAGCTTCCGCCGACTCTGCTCACCACCGACAAGAACGTTCGCGCTGAGCTGCAGCTGACGAAACCGTTCCTCGACTCGATCCGCACGAACGGTGTCCTCGAGCCGATCGTCGCATACCCGGACCCGATCAACGACGGCCAGTACCGCATCCACCTCGGCCACCGCCGCGCGGCCGCGGCGATCGAGGGCAACGTGCCGCTGGTGCCCGTGTACGTGATCAGCGAGGTCGACGCGGAGAGGCGTATCACCGAGCAGCTCACGGAGAACATCCACCGTCAGGGCCTGTCCGACCGTGAGGTCGCGAACGGCTACCTCGAGCTGTCGTTGTTCGGGAAGTCCGCGATGTCGATCGCGAAGACGACGTCGTCGAAGCTTGCGCACGTGGGCGACGCCATCAAGGTCGCGAAGGCGCCGGTCGCGACGGAGGCGATGGACCGGTACCAGCTGACGATCGACGACGCGCTCGCGTTCGTGGAGTTCGAGGGTGACGTCAAAGCCCTCGAGACGTTGAACTCCGCCGCCGAGAACGACCCAACCCAGCTCGGCCACCGCGTGCAGCAGCTGCGCAACGACCGCACCGAGGCGGCCGCACGCCTCGTCGTGGAGGCCGAGATCGAAGCCGCAGGCATCGCATTCCTATCCGTGCGACCGAACTACAACGACCCGAAGAACCGGCCCGCCGAGTACGTGTACACCGCCAAGGGCCACGCCAGGTGCGTCCCCATTGAGACGCTCCTCGCGAACGCCGGCGATGACCTCCGCGCGTACGTGAAGACGAACAACACCGGCTACCGTCTTCCCAGCACCTTCGAGATCGGCTACGCCGTAGCCAACTGGGCAGACCACGGCTGGTTCGGCGAGGACTACGGCAACAGCGCCGGCGGACCTCTCACCGACGAGCAGAAAGCAGAGCGCCGCATCGCCCGCGAGAACGGACGCCTCTGGGTTGCGGCCACCCAGGTCCGGATCGCCTGGGTCAAGGAACTCCTCCAGCGCCGCAACCTCCCAGAGAAGGCGGCCGCGCTCGCCGCGCTGCACTTCTCGACGCTGCCGAACGACTACGGGTCGAGGGTAAAGGGGCTCGCGCACGAGCTGCTCGGTGTCGAGGAGACGAAGTCCACGACGAGCTGGGGCTCGACTTCGTACGCGAATGCGCTGCCGGCCCTCGTCGATTCGTCGCCTGGGCAGGCCGTGCACGTCCTCGTGGCGATCGCGGTTGCCGGCATCGAGGTCAGCCTCGACGAGAAGAAGGGTTGGGCGTCCACGGACGGCAAGGTGCCCGTGTATCTGCACCAGCTGTCGTCGTGGGGTTACGTGCTGTCCCCGCTCGAAGAGAACCTCACGGTGGCAGACGTATGAGCGCGTCGGTGAAGCGCACGCAGGACGAGCTGCTAGCGAAGCTGAAGCTCCGGTTTGGCGATGCACCTGCTGGCTGGTCGTTCATCTGCCCGTCGTGCAAGGACATCGCGAGTGTCGTCCGCGCTGCACTCGATAGCGCCGGTCGCCAGGAGGAGCACTCGACTGCGCACCTCGGCCAGGTGTGCATCGGTCGGATCATCGGCGCCCTCGATAAGACACGTGCCGGCAAGTGGGAAGGCCGCGGCTGCGACTGGGCTGCGTTCGGTCTCTTCCACGGGCCCGACTTCATCATCATGCCCGACGGTCACGAGGCCCCGTGCTTCGCGATCGCCCCCGCGACGATCGAAACGGTGCCCGCATGATCAGCGTCATCGGTAACTGCCCCATGGGGTGCGGCCGCACCCTGGCCGTCGACCCCCACGGCGCAATATTGTGCCGTGCTTTCGGATGCCCGAACAGCCGCGCTGCTACTACGATCCTCCAGGACGCTGAGACCGAGCACGTGGTCACGTTCGCCCGGGATGACTTCACTATCAAGCACCCGTTACGTGAGCGAATCGGTGACGAGCTCCTCGATTGCCCGATGCACGCGCAGCTTGCGGCGCTCACCGAGCCGCCTGTGAAGCCTGGCCGCTATCGGGTGCAGACCGACTCTTGGGGCGAGACCGTGTACACCGTTTACACAGCGCTTGAGGGGCCTGCCTCGATAGCCACCGGTGTGGAGTGCCGCCGCTGCGGGTACCTCAACGTTGCGCACACCGCTCCAGCTGCTCCACTAGCGCAGCCATCGGACGGGGACTTGTCCATCTGTTTCGTGTGTGGAGAGCTGGGCATCTTCGTGATCAGTGTGCTTGGCATGCGTCTTCGTGTCCTGACGGCGGAGGAGCTGGACGGGGCGCTGCGTGACCCTGTCGTCATCTGGGTGATGTCTGCTCGGATGGAATCGGCTGAGATGGATCCGGGATGGCCAAAAGCCCCGCGGGCGATGTCGCCCGATTCGATCGCCGCGCTGCTGAGTGACAGCCACGTGACCTACGCGAACGAGGACGACCTGCAGGCCGGCCTTCACGCGGCGCTCACCGCGGCCGGCATCGCGTCGACCAGGGAGGTGCGCCTCTCGGATGGCATCTCGCGCATCGATCTCGTCTGCGGGACCGTGGGCATCGAGGTCAAGATAAAGGGATCCGCGGCGTCCGTATACCGGCAGCTGAAACGGTACTCACTCTGCGACGAGCTCTCCGCCCTCATCCTCGTGACGACAAAGGCCAGCCACCACCCCATCGCACAGGAACTCAACGGCAAGCCCGTTCTCCTGGTCTCTCTCATCGAAGGCGGACTATGACCCGCACCTACGGCACCTACGAGTACCGGCCGGCCCAATGGACAGACCGAAATAGCCGCGGCACATGGGCGCTCACCCTCGAACCCGCCGTGCGACAGCGCGCACGGCGGATCCTCGGTCGCACACAGGCGACCCGGGCATCTGTAGTCACGATCAGCGACAGCCTCGAGACCGCGCGCGACATCACCTGGCTGATGGATCGTTGGCCGCTGCTGCCCGTCGATGCTCGCTCGGAGCGGTGGCTGAAGCAGGGCGCCGAGGAGCACCGTGACCAGGAGGCTGTGGTCGGGCAGATTATCGCCGGTGAGTACACGCGCCTGGACCTGCCGACGGCGCCGGCGAAGGAGCCGCGGGACTACCAGCTGACAGCCGTCGATATGCTGCGCGCTCGTGGCCGGCTGCTGCTGACCGATGAGGTCGGCCTTGGGAAGACGTTCACGGGTCTCCTGAACCTCGTGCACCAGGATGCGCTACCCGCTCTCGTGGTCCCGCCGACGCATCTCCCGCGCCGCTGGGTCACCGAGCTGAAGGAGGCATTCCCCTGGCTGACGTTTGAGGTCGCGAAGAAGACCACGCCGTCGGTGCGGGCGTCGACGGGAATCCTGGCTGACGTCACGATCGTGCCGTATTCGAAGATTTCGGGGTGGGCGGCACAGTTGCAGAACCAGGTGCGCACGGTCATCTTCGATGAGGTGCAGGAGCTCCGCAACGGCGAAGGGACGGAGAAGGGCAAGGCCGCGGCGATGGTCGCCGACAACGCCACCTACGTGATCGGCCTGACCGCGACGCCGGTCTACAACTACGGGATCGAGATCTACAACATCCTCGACGTGATGGCACCCGGGGAGCTGGGCACCCGTGAGGAGTTCAGCCGCGAGTGGGGCGGCGCTGCAATGTCGAACGGCCGAATGATGGTGAAAGATCCCGCAGCGCTCGGCTCGCACCTGCGTGAATCAGGCCTGATGCTGGGTCGCACGCGCAAGGAGGTCGGGCGGGAGCTGCCGAAGACGATCAAGAACCCGATGCTCGTCGACATCGACACTGCGGCCCTCGACAAGGTGGCCGGCGACACTCAGGCGCTGGCACGGCTACTGCTGTCGACGTCGGCGACGACGCAGGAGAAGTTTCACGCGGCCGGGCAGATCGATTGGAAGATGCGCCAGGCGACCGGGGTCGGTAAGGCGCCGTATGTGGCTGAGTTCGTGCGATTACTGCTCGAGGCGGAGGAGAAGATCGTGATGTGGGGTTGGCACCGCGACGTCTATGACATTTGGATGGACAAGCTGGCCGAGTTCCACCCGGCTTTGTACACGGGAACGGAGTCTCCGAAGCAGAAAGCGGACGCGGAGGATGCGTTCTGCACGCCGATCGATCCGGGCCGGGAGGACAACTGCCGGATCCTGATCATGTCGCTGCGTTCCGGTGCCGGCGTCGACGGGTTGCAGAAGTTCGCCCGGGTGGGTGTGTTCGGTGAGCTGGACTGGTCGCCGCAGGTGCACGAGCAGGCCATCGGCCGGCTGCGGCGTGACGGGATGGGCGATGACCCGCCCGTGGCGTATTTCCTGAACTCGGCGGAGGGCTCGGACCCGGCGATCATGGAGGTTCTCCAGGTGAAGCGGCAGCAGTCGGAGCCGATGCTGTCCCTCGACGGGAAGCTCTTCGATAACGCTGTGCAGGACGCGTCTCGTGCGAAGCGCCTCGCGCAGCAGGTTCTCGGCCTGACGACTCCGATCGAGGCTGTCGAGTGAGCGCGTATCCGGAGTGGGTTGCCGCGCCGACGCGGAAGCTGTGCGCGCGAAGCCGGGACCACGGTCTCCGTCCAGTGATGGTGGGCACGGAATTGTGCGGCCCATGTCATGCACAGTTCCGCCGAGTGCTGTCAGACCTGATCAACGTGTGGCCGGAGCTGCTCGAGTCGGTCATGCGCCGTCCGGCACGCGTGTATACGGATATGCCTGGCGGGGGTGGCGGTGACAAGGATGCATCCTCGTTTTGGAATCCGGCGGCGACGATGGTCATCGCGGACGTCACGGATTGGTACGGGCTCGTTGGTCGCACGATCGCGAAGGAGCGGCCGACCCCGGCTGATCTGGTGGCACCGGTTGCGCCGTTCATTGGCCCGTTGACACTGGCGAAGTCCACAGCACGGGAGCAAATGCAGTCGCGGACTGTGTTCACGTGGGCGATCGATGGCAGTGAGGATGTGCGCCTGGGTTTAGCTGCGGTCGTGCGCTGGCATCACCGGTGGTTGTCGCACTACCCGGGTATGGGCGTCTCGCTGTTGGAGGATGCTCTCCGCTTCGAGTGGGCGATCAGCAGGGCGATGCAGACGATGCCGGTGCAGCGGTACATGATGCCGGGCGCGCTGTGTCAGGTCGTCATGGAGGAGACGGAGCTGGGGGTGCGGCTCTGTGAGGGGCAGATGGTCGGCATCAAGCGCCGGCCCGATGACGACGACCCGTCGGAGCTTCTGTGCTCGAACCATCCGGAGCATGCCATTCCGCGAAGGGACTGGATTCTTTATGACCCAACCGAATGAGTCCGCGACGGGTCGCCTCAACTATTGGGTGGCGATCGATGTAGCCGCGGCCGCCCTGGGCGTCTCAGTTCGCCGGGCGTACGAACTGGCGCGGAGCGAGGGCTGGCGTTTCTCGCCGTCGCGGCCGCGGGGCTACCTCATGCAGGACATTAGAACAACTCGAATTCGAATGAAAGCGATGAACAATGACTGACTCACAGCCCATCCGCTACCACGACGAGCAGATCGCGCGCGCCGTGCTCGCGCACTTCCTGAACCACGGCATCGAGAAGGGATATTGGAGCGCGAAGTCCGAGCACGATCAGCTCGTGATGGCCACCGCGTTCCTTGGTGGTGAGAGGCGTCCTGCGCTGGACCTGACGCCGGCGGAGCTCGCGACCGTCGCGCGGTTCGCCCTCGACCGGCCGGCCGTAGTCCCGCGCCCGTTCCCGGGCGGTGTGCGCCGTGTGGCGGACGCAATGCTGAACCGTCGAACGGATGACCAGATCGAGGCCGCGTACCTCGTAGACCACCCGGAGCACGTGCCCTCGGACCTCAGGAGAGGCGAACGCATTGCAGGGATCGCAGGATTCCCGGGCGGCGGCACGAGCATGACCGTGCAGAGCAACTTTCCCGAGATGGGCGTCATCGTCGACGTGCGGGAAGCCGGCGCATCCCTCACCATCGCCTGGGACACTCACCCGGGCCTCCTGCAGCACGTCTCGTCCGGGTCGGTGAAGCGCGCATGAGCGACGACACCGACCGCACCGCGTACATCTACGACCGGCCGTCCACACCCATCAGCCAAGCCCTCAGAGCGGCCCGCGCCCGCCGCGCCGCTGGCAACCGACACCCGGGCGCCGTCGAAGCCAACACAGAACTCCGACGACTCGCAGCGCTCGCCGAGGACCAGCTCGCGATCGCTCGTGCTGAGGTCGAGCTCGCGATCGCCCGACGTGATGCGTCCGTTGCGGTGAACGCTGACCTGCTGGCCTCCGAGGGCACCGGTGCCCTCGCTGACCGATTCAGGTCGGTTTCCGAGAGGGTCTACGACAAGGCTGTCGGCGATGCTTTCGCTGGCATGGTCCTTCGGCAGAACGTTGACGACGTCAAGCGTCGCAACCCTTACCGAAAGGGAGGCTGGTGAAGGTCACTCAGGTGGGCAGGCTGAGCCGTCCGGCTTCTCGCACCAGGTGGGCGGCGAGTACGGACAGCGCGACAGTGAAGTTCGCGGTAGACATCTCATCATCCACCCAGCGCTTGGCGTCTTTGGCGATATCAGCGGTTAGCAGGAGCAGTTTGCTCTCGTCTTCGTCGTCGAACTCCCACCACTGCGTATACGAACTCACACGGTATGCAGCGAGGAGTCGTTTCGAGAGTGATTCGAGCACCGATCGTACCATTCTCGCTACTGCGAGGTCCTCTGGTTCACCTGTGGCGGTGAATAGCGCGGCGACTCCGTCAATGCTTTCAGGGAACGTCGCCCGCATCACGTCGAATTGGAAATTGCTTATGGCCCATTCCATGTTCCGGATGAGGGCTGTCGTTGCGGGCTTCCTCCCGGCGGCAATCTCTATCTGCCGGGCATCCTTCAGCGCTCTCTTCCGAGTGGCAGCGTCTTTCCACGTTGAAAGTCCAAAACCGGCAACGACGCCAACGACGCCGGACAGGGTGGGGATCAGGACCTCTGTCACCGGGTTCGGACCGAGCGATCTGACTGCATCAATTAGGTCGTTGATGTCTCCGAGTTGCAGCATGTTTCGAATCTTAGTGAGGGGTATCGGTGGCGATTGGCGGAGCGACCTGTCGACCCGCCATCTGTACGGTCCCACCCGAGTTGATGGCAAAGTCGAATATCGAGACCAGAACTTCCTGATCGTGCTTGATCGCATCCGTCTTGACTCGCTGATACCAGGTATTTGCGTCCCCGGGGCCAACGGGGGCAACGAATGTCTTTCGCCAGAATGCCCACGGCTTCGGCAAACTGTGGGCAGACATCTGCTCATCCAAAGCATCGCTAAGGCGCCCACCCCCGATGAGCGGGTACCAGCGAACGTACACGAATCGCTTGTCAGTGAGTCGCTGCCAGGCCAAGGCTACCCACGCGTTCTCGATGCCATCGCTGACGAGCGCCAGTTTCATCGCTTTTCCAGACTTGACGCTCCAGCGGATTCTGTAATCCTTACTCGGCACGTATTCGCATCCGACAAAGGCGATGAAGCTCAAATGGACATCTTCCACACCCGATGGCGTGAACTCGAACAGCTCGACCGTTTTCGAGTCGAGCAAGCCAGTCGATGTTCCAAAAGAATCAACGAACCAGTGCGTCGATTGATACTGACGCCTCCTGTTCAGGATCTCGAGGATCGTGATCGCGATTGCCGCGAGGGAGAGGACACCTGTGAGGGCCGCGATGACATTCCACCAGCCCGAGTCGACCAGACTTTCTGTTCTGAAGTGGGCAATCAACGTCGGGATTCGCATGATCGAATCCTATCGAGTGGGTCGAATCCCCCGGTTAGGAAGCTATCGCGACCGGCGCACGCGCGTGGACTCGATGAAGGATGCCTCGAACCCGGTGATCGTCACGTGTGGCGTATGAACCGGCGCCGCCTGGTTGAGGAGTGTTCTCGGTGTGGGACGACGCGTCTGTTCGTTGCGGGGGTGCGCCGATGAGCAGTGACATCAGGATCGTGTCGCCGTGCTGCCCTCACTGCGGACACGTGGGTAACGTCGAGGTCGGCAACATGACCGGCAACGTGAATCGGATGCTCAGCCAGACGTGCGTCGGTCTGATCTTGCGTGATTTCGACGGCATGCCGTGCGCGCCCGCTGCGAAGCTGCTGGCCCGCATTCACGTCGAAATGACTTCGAACCGGGAGAAGTTCCTCGAGTTCGAGAATCCGGAGTGGGGCTCGCTGGCCGACTTCCTGCCCTGGCTCGAGCACTGGATCGAACTGTGTGAGGCCAACCTCCTCGGCGTCGTCAAGGTGTCGTGGTGATGCGGGTGCTGCTTTGCTGGCTCCGTGGTCACGTCTGGGTTGCGTACACGTACCGGTCGGTCTTCGGACTGTCGGGCTATCACCGGTGTGCGAGGTGTGCTCGGCGTGACCTGGTCGCCACCTATCCTCAGCGGCGGTGAGGGCTGTGCGCGAGAGTCGCGTCCTTTAGTTCGATCCCGCGAGGCTGATGGGAATCAGCAGACATCGTTTCGATGATGCCGGAATCAAGCTTGGGCGGAGTGTTGCCATTGAACTTGTAGTGCAAGTCACAATTCGGGTATATCCACACCGAGCTGCGGCCATTTCCGATCTCTGCTGAATCGGTCCACGAGAGGAGGAATCCCTCACCGCGACGCAACTTGGCCGTGGTCACAGCCTTCAAGTGAGCTAGCACCACATCATCGATATCAATTGGGGTCCTCCGCGCCCCGTAAAACAAAGTTCCCATGATTCTCCCGACCGAGCGTGACCACTGACACGCGCCTTACCAATGAATCCAGAGCCTAGTGCACCTGTTCGGGTCGAATGAGCCTGTCTGGATCCACGTCATGTCGGCTCCGGTCGGCACCCGTACTCGAGGAGGGGAAAGTCGGGAGTCTTGGTGCCCGACTGTGCAGGTTCCGGCCCGCATCTCAACCTCTGCCCAGAAACTCGCCCAGCACCTCCCGGCCAACTGGCCTTGGGAAGCCCGTGGAAAGAAGTGTTTACGGCGGCCTGCGGGCCGCCGTAAACCGCGACCATCTACCTCGCCCAGCGACAGCACACAAACACCTGCCACAAGCCACCAACGACCCCCAGCGCTCGCCGCAACACCAAAACCCCAAACAAGACCACCGCGCTCGCCGCATCGCGACACGCCGACACGCCTTCGTGAAGTTCCAGAAATGTGCCCGCACAATCTAGTCATAGAGTTGCGCATCGCGTGACCCAGACTGAAGGCCTCGTCCACACGGATGGGGCCTTTCGTCATTCCCCTGCTCCTGGTCAGTCGTGGTGAGCGCGCTGGCCAGTTGACGACGGCAGATCCGGCGGGTTCGCCGTCAACCGGTGCTGTCCTGGTCGACATCCTGCGTCGACCAGGACAGTGCGCCGGCCCGGACCTAGAGCCAAACCGTTGGAGCCTGAGGTCGCGGCAACGTGAGCAGATCGGTCTCAGCTACGACTTCGCCGGCCGCGATCCGTTTCTGCTGTTCGATGTAGGCATTCGTTTGTTCGATGACCATCTCGGCGTATCGGCGCTCCGGTCCGCCCGACATGGCATCCCACCGCCTCGCTAGATCCCCTTTGTTCGCGGCTTTGCGGTTCGCCTCGGCTTCTGCCCTTGCCTCTTTGGCCGCCGCGTACTTCGCCTTCCGATCGGCCTCTCGCCGTGCGAAGTCGGCTTTGCGTTCCTCCGCTGATCTCATGCAGACACCCTATCGACGTGGAGGCACGGTGAGCCAGCACCACAAGTCCACCAGGCGCATGAACATGCTCCGGACCGACTTCTTCGACGAGGGCAAGCAGCACGACGCTACGCCCGACGATGACGAGGGCAACTGTTGGCTGTGCAAGCAGGAGATCGACTACGACGTGCCGGCGGGCACAACCGACGACAGCCACAACCTCGACCACTACTTCGCTGTAGCGGACTACCCCGAGCTGCAGGAAGATCCCGAGAACTTTCGCCACGCCCACCAGCTGTGCAATAACAAGCGCAGCAACAACGCACCGAGCGTTGGCCTGGGCGAGGCAGTACCCGACTGGTGGTAGCCCCACAGACAGGAACATCATGACCGACACCGAGCCACGAGCCCACACCCGATTGCGTCGCTCGAGCAACCTTCACCAAGTGACTCCGGCTGAGCCGCGTGGCTTCGCAGTCGTCATCCAGCATGCCGATGGCACGAGCTCTCTCATCAAGAGCGACGACATCAGGCTTCGCGGTGCGACCATCCCGTGCTCGTGCCGCAGGAAATCCAGCCTCGCCCCGAGTACGGAGCACTCCCCCACCTGAGTCCTCCTCCCTCCCCGGATCGGACGCGTTTTTTTACCCCACACCGGACGGAGTTGAAATGGGACTTCCCGCTGGCCACCATCGCCGCGCAATCACACGCATGCTGCGGGCAACCGGGCTGGTTCACGTCCCCGAAGAAGCCCCTCTCGTGGAGCTCCTCAAGGAGCTCGCCGCCGAGCTCGACAACGGCGGCGGCGCGCGGACGCGGCTGGCCTACCTGTCGGCGCTGAAGGACCTCCGCCGGGTCCTGAGTATGTCGGTCGGCAGGCCGCGCGGATCCGCAGACGTACCGGCGGTTAGCGCCGTCGACCCGGACGGCACCGACGACGTGCCAGCGCTCAACGACCTGGCCAAGTTCAAGCTCGAGCGGGGCATCAGTTAGTCAGGGGTCCTCGATGGCGAAACAGCTGGGCAGCACCGAACCCAGGCTTTGGACTCGCCCTCTCCGCGAGCTGACGCCGAAGACGTCCCTCGGGTTCGAGGTCATCGACTTCGCTCTGCTGATCCTCGGCATCACGCTTTACCCCTGGCAACAGTGGTTGCTGATTCACGCGCTCGAGCTGCTCCCCGACGGCCAGTACCGTTTCCGTCGTGTGATCGTCCTCGTCGCGAGGCAGCAGGGCAAGACGACCCTCGCATCCGTGCTCGCCGCCTGGTGGCTGTACATCGACTCGGCCCGGCACCCCGACCGGGTGCCGCCGCTGAAATTCAAAGTCGTCGGCGTGGCGCAGAATCTCGACATCGCCCGCGAGCCGTGGGCAGTCGTGAAGCTATGGTGCGACCCGAAGCCCGAGACCCGCGAGGAAGCCGACCTCGCGATCGGTGCGCTGCAGGACGCCACAGCGAAGATCTCCGACACTAACGGCAAAGAGGCCATCGTCGCGAGGTCGCGCGCGCACTACGAGATCCGCGCCGCGAAGAATGCCCGCGGCAAGCCCGCCGCTCGCGTGCTCATGGACGAGATGCGCGAGCAGAAAGACTGGACCGCCTGGAACGCCGTCTCCCAGACGACGAAGTCATTCTGGGGCGGCATGCTCATCGGCCTCTCCAACGCCGGCGACATGACCGCCGTTGTGCTCCGCAAGCAGCGCGACGCCGCGATCGCCGACATGCTCGAATGGGCCACCTACGTCGAGGCCGGCATCTCGTCGATCGAGGACTACGCGAACGGACACGACTCGTCCCTCGCGCTGTTCGAGTGGTCGGCGCCGGAAGGCTGCAACAAGGACGACGTCGACGGCATCCTCCAGGCCAACCCGTCCATCGGCTACGGCTCAATGACCGTGCAGTCAGCCCTGGCCGACATCCGCGGCATGACGGATGCCGGCTACCGCACCGAGGTCCTGTGCCAGTGGGTCACGGCGAAGGTCGAAGCATTCATCGACGTGAAGGACTGGAAGACCCTGCACGTGCCGATCTCGAAGGTGCGGATCCCGAAGGGCGCACGCACAGTCTGGGCCGTCGACACCTCGATCGACCGCAAGATGTCCTGGATAGCGGCCGCAGTGATCACGGAATCGGGAAAGCCATTCGTCACCGTGCGGCTGAAGCGCGCGGGCATGGTGTGGGTCCCCGAATACATGGAGAAGCTCGCGAAGGACTCGGGCCACAAGGAAGTCGTCGTGAACGCGCGCGGAACGCCCTCGATGGAATTCGTGGCGCCGCTGAAGAAGGCCGGCCTCATCGTGCACGAACTCGACGGTCCGCTGTTCGCGATCGCCACGGGTCGCATGAAGGACAAGGTCCGCGACAGCGGGCTCGTCGTCATCGAGCAGCCCGACGTCGACCTCGCCGTCGAAGGCGGCGTCGTCGTGTCCTATGGCGAGAACCTCGCCTGGTCGCGAGGCAAGTCGATGCCGATCGACATCGGAGGCCTCGTTGCCGAATCGGAAGCGCTCTACGGCCTCGAGATCCTCGAACCGCCGGAGCCCGAAAAGACACCGCCGCCGCCACCCAAAGCCGCCATCGTCACGCGTGTCGATGTGTCGCCAGCAGACGTGAATCTGGCGCGCGCGCAATTCTGAAAGAAGGTGCCACGTGGCAGCAGAGAGCGGATATCAGTCCAGTTCCCTCGCGTCCTGGTCGAGCATGGCAGCCGACACGTTCGAGACGAACCCGGAGCTGCTCTGGCCGAAGTCGATCGACGTCTTCGACAAGATGCGCCGCGAGGACGCCCAGGTCGGCAGCGTGCTCCGCGCGGTGACCCTGCCGATCCGAGGCGCGGTCTGGATGATCGACCCGGCCGGGGCCCGCCCCGAAGTCGTGGATGTCATCGCGGCTGACCTCGGCCTGCAGGTGAAGGGCATGGAGCCGGTCGCAGCGGCGAGGACGCGCGGACGGTTCTCCTGGGGCGAGCACCTGCGCATGGTGCTCCTCGAGCTCGTGTACGGGCACTCGTTCTTTGAGCAGGTCTACATCCCCGACGGTAACCTCGCCCGCCTGAAAAAGCTCGCCTGGCGGCCACCCCGGACGATCCAGAACATCAACGTCGCCCGCGACGGCGGCCTGATCTCGATCGAGCAGTACGACCTGGCCAAGCCGATCCCCGTCGACCGTCTCGTCGCCTATGTCAACGATCGAGAGGGCAGCAACTGGCTTGGCTCCAGCCTCCTGAGGACGGCGTACAAGAACTGGCTCCTGAAAGACCGGATGCTGCGGGCCCAGGCTCTGACCGTCGAACGCAACGGTCTCGGCGTGCCCGTTTACACCGGCGCCGAGGTTCCCGAGAAGGCCACCCCCGAAGAACGAGAAGCCTGGCTGAATTCGGAGAAGGAAGCCGGCCTGGCACTCGCCACGAGTTTCCGGGCGGGCGACGCCGCCGGCGCATCCATCCCGAACACGTCGGATCTCAAACTGATGGGCGTCACGGGGAAGCTCCCCGACACCGACCAGCCCATCCGGTACCACGACGAGCAGATCGCGCGCGCCGTGCTCGCCCACTTCCTCAACCTCGGCACCGAGACCGGATCGTGGGCACTCGGCTCCACCTTCGCGAACTTCTTCACCGACTCGCTGAACGCGGTCGCGGCGCACATCGCGGACGTCACCCAGCAGCACGTCATCGAGGACCTTGTCGACCTGAACTGGGGGGAAGCCGAACCGGCGCCGCGGCTCATCTTCGAACCGATCGGATCCCAGCATCCGCTTACGGCCGAGGCAATCAAGTTGCTCATCGAGTCCGGTGCCATCACGGCCGACCCCTCGCTCGAGGTCTTCACCCGGGAGGCGTTCGGCCTGCCGAAAAAGGACCCCGCAGGACCCGCAAACGACAAGCCTTTGGAGGCCGCATGACGAACTCGAAGCACGAGAACCGGTATTGGGGCGAGAGGGCCGTCCCGGAGTCCAAGGCCGAGTTCTTCAACGCGGTCACGACACCGTCCCCGACAGGTGACGGCACGGTGGCAACGATCCGCTTCTATGGGCCCATCGACTCCTGGGGCGGCTACTGGGGGATCTCGACGAAGGACGTCGGAATGGTCCTCGATGCGCTGCCCGACACTGTCACGCAGATCGTGTTGCGGATCAACAGTCCTGGCGGCGAGGTCTTTGAAGGCGTGTCGATCCTGAACATGCTGCGCGCACACAAGGCGAGCGTGACCGCCGTCGTCGATGGCCTCGCAGCATCCGCAGCGTCGTTCGTCGCTACGGGATGTGACGAGACGGTGATGTCCCCAGGGACCCAGATGATGATCCACGCGCCGCTGACCTTCACGTACGGGAACGCGGCCGAGCTTCGTAAGACGGCCGACGTGCTCGATGGCATCGAGGCTTCCATCGTCGAGATTTACACGGCCAAGGCCGGCAAGAAGGATTGGGCGACGCTCCTCGCCGACGACACATGGCTGACCGCCGCCGAGGCCGTGACCCTCGGACTCGCCGACCGCGTCGCAGTCATCCCCGACGCCGGCGAGACGGAAACGGTCGGCGAGAACGACGAACTGATCATCCTCGTGCCGGCCGAGCCGGACGCCGAGGACATGGTTGCGCGAGCTCGCATGACGCGCCGCCCGAATCGGCTCGCTGCCGAATCCCACACACTCCCGGCAACCGAGCCGGGTGAACCCAACCGAAAGGAAGACGTCGACATGACGTACGACAACCTGGTGGCTGGACTGCGCGAACGGCTCGGTCTGACCGATGCCACTGCCACCGACGAGCTGCTCCTCGCAGCCGTCGACACGGCGCTCGCCGCACAGTCCACCAACACCGCCATCACGCCCCCCGCGGGCACGGCACTGATCGACTCCGAAGTCCTGCTCGACCTCCAGGCCGCGGCCGCGGACGGTCGCCAGGCTCGTGCCGAGCAGGACCGTACCCGCCGCGAGAGCATCGTGGCCACCGCCGTGAAAGAGGGCCGCATCGCACCCTCGTCCCGCGACACGTGGCTCGCCCAGCTCACCACCAATGAGGACGGAACCGCTTCCCTCCTCGCCTCGCTCGCCCCGAACACGATTGCCGTTGCCGAGATCGGTCACTCCGACGAGCTCAGCACCGACGACAGCCTCTACGCTTCGGCGTGGCCGACCCCGAAGGAGTCCTGAACATGACTGACTACCTGCCCAAGTTCAAGCCCGGCGAGGCCGTGACGTTCACCGCGTCGGCCGCCGTCACTGGCGGCCGCCTGGTCGTCGTCACCGGTAGCCGCACCGTCGGCCCCGCCGGCGTCGACTCCCCGGCGATCGTCGGCGTGGCCGGCTTCGATGCCGCGATCGGCGAGCCGGTCACCGTCTACATCGGCGGTATCCAGCGACTCACCGCTGCCGGTGCGATCGTGGTCGGCGCCCGGGTCGCATCCGCTGCTGCCGGCACCGTCGACGACACCGGCGCCAACCTCATCGGGCTTGCGCTGCAGCCCGCTACCAACGTGAACGACGTCATTGACGTCTTGATGAGCTGAGGAGCCTCATGTCTTCGTATACCTACCCTGTGGCGCGTCCCGAGGGGACGCTTACCGCAGCACAGATCCACCTTCTGCTCCAGAACCCGCGCGTTATCGCCAAGCGGGTCGCCGACCTCGCGAAGCAGCGGTTCATCGCCGACTACCTGCTCAGCGGACGCTTCACGGCGATCGGAGGTGGGATCTTCTACGAGACCGGCGAACAGATCTTCGCCGCGGACTCGCCCGAAGCGATCGCACCCGGCGGCGAGTACCCTCTGACCGTCCTGACACGCGGCGACCTCGCCGCAGCGAAGACGGGCAAGTGGGGCCTCGACACCGAGATCACCGACGAAGCGATCTCCCGCCTCGGCCAGCGCCCCGTCGACACCGCCCTCGTCAAGCTCGCCAACTCGGTCATTCGCACCGTCGACACCATCGCCATGGGTGTCATCGCCTCCAAGGTCACCGGCACGTTCGCGTCCGCTGCCGCATGGACCACGGTCTCGGCAGTGGTCGGTACCCTGCTCGCCGCCAAGTCGAACCGCGAGGACCTTGCGCTCGGCCTCGACCTCAGCACGGTCGCTCTCTCGGGCTCGCAGTACGCGAAGGTGATGGCGCTGTTCGTCGCCGCAGGCGTGCTGCCGCGCGAGAACGGCAACCCGATCGTCGCAGGTTCGCTGCCGCAGCAGCTCATGGGCTTCACGTGGGTGACGTCGCCGTACATCGTCGGCAGCGACCCGATGCTCATCGACCGCGACCAGTTGGGCGGCATGGCCGACGAGGACCTCGGTTCCCCCGGCTACGCCAAGTCCGGTGGATCCGGCGTCGAGACCTACGTCCAGCGCATCGGTGAGAACGACAAGTACCGCGGCCGCGCTCGTCGCGTCACGGTCCCTGTCGTCCTCGAGCCCCTCGCTGGCCTCAAGGTCACGGGCACGGGCCTCTGATGACGACGCACGTTGTTGTCGGCGCCGTCGCGGTGCTGCCCCTCGTCGGCGGGTCCGAACGGTACGTCTACCGCGGCGGCCACGTCGGTAGCGAGTTCACCCCGGAGGGCATCGCGCACGCGGTGTCCGCCGGCCTCGTCGAGGACGTCGAGGACGTCGAGGACGTCGAGGACGTCGCCGAGCGCCTCGAGCTCGAGCGCCAGGTCCGTGAGGCCGAGGCTGCAGCTGACTTCGACGCCCGGGTCTACGCCGCGGCCGAGAAGCTCGTCGCCGAGCGCGAGGCCGAGTTCGATGCGCGCGTACTCGCCGCGGCCGAGAAGCTCGTCGCCGTCGGAACATCCGCCGAGACGCCGACAGCAGCCACGGCGAAGGCCAGCCCGCCGAAGACGGCCGGCAAGTAGCCCGAAGGGGGTGATGGAGTGCTCGATCCAAGCGACCTCATCGGTATCGACGAGGTTCTCGCGTGGCGGATCATCGCCGTCGCGCGCTCCATCGCCTCCGGCCTGGACGCGCTCGAGGACGGACCTGCTCGCACCAGTGCGATCGCGATCCTGGTCGGCGTGGCGCGTGAGGCGCAAGCCCGCGGGTCACGCCAGGTCGCGGGGCAACGGATGGGCCCGGCCTCGGTCAACTACCAGCCGGATGTCTCCTGGTTCTCGACCGAGGACCGGGATGCTCTCAGGGCCGCCTGCGGCCCGGCACCAGCCGCAGGCGGTCCGATTGGCCGGTTCCCCAAATCGACCGTGGTGACACGACTCTGGCCCGAGGAACAGGAGGGACCCTGATGGGATTCCAGTTCGGTGAAACAGTGCTCCGCGATCGACGGCGGAAGAACGTCAACCCGTACTCCAAAGAGATCGCACCCGGTGACTGGGCAGATGTCGACACGATCCCGATTGAAGGGGCGTTCGTCGCGGCTTCCTCGAGCATCGCGGTCTCAAGTGCCACACGAACCGAGATCCTGACCGCGAAAAGCCTCTACTGCGATCCCGCCGACGACGTCCTGGTCGGTGACCGCATCCGTGTCGGGGACGACTCGTACCAGGTGAACGCGAAGCCGGCAGCGGACGTCAATCCATTCACCGGGTGGCAGCCCATCCAGGAAATCCCGCTCGGGGAGGCATCCGGGTGAAATTCAACGAGTCCTATTTCGACGAGCTCGGCAACTCCGCCCCTGTTGTTGCCCTCGTCGTCCAGGCCGCCACCGACGTTGCGGACGCTGCGATCGCGTCGGCCCCGGTCGACACGGGTGCGTACCGCGACGGAATCCACGTCGAAGTGCGCCGCGCAGCACACCGGGTTGTGGCCGTCATCGTGGCCAGCGCTGCCGACTCCATGATTGTCGAGGCGACGACGGGCAACCTGGCGCGGGCGCTGCGTTCGGCAGGCCGCAGTGGCTGACCCCCTCGTCATCCACGACGACCTCGAGCTCTTCCTGACTGGCTGGTTCAGGGCGGCCCTGGCCGCACGCCCCGAACCAGTCTGCCGGAACGTCTCGGTGACGAACGTGGAACCCGAACCGGGCGAGGTCTTCCCCGAGAAGCTCCTCGTCATCCGCGACAATGGCGGCCCGGACACATCCCTGATCTCGGCCGAGCGCGACATCGGCCTGTCCATCCTGGCCGGCACCAAGGACAACCCCAAAGACGCGAATGACCTGGCACGTATCGTCCACGCCCTCCGCAGCCAGATCCCCGCGATCGCGGCCGGCAACCCAGTCGCCGCGATCATCGCCTCCAACGGCCCTTATCCAGTACCCGAAAACCGGCCGACAGCCAGGCGGTACCTCACGATGACGCTCGTGGTCGTCGGCGCCCTCCTGTAGTTCCCCCTCGTTTCATCCAATTCACCCCCGACATCGGGGGCTTTCGCTTTTAAGGAGCACCCATGAGTGTCGATGTTTTCGGCAATGACGTCACCGCGGTCGGTATTCCGGTCACGGGCTTTTTCGGCTACGCCCCCTCGGGCACAGTCTTTCCCACCTCGGCTGAGGGTGCATCCCCCACCTTCACACTCCCCGGCGCCTTCAAAAAGGGCGGTCTCTTCACCGACGACGGCGGCTTCGAGTGGACCCTCGAACCCGACGGCGACCCCATCGTGTTCTGGCAGGACGGCTACTCCATCCCGTCCGGTCTCGCCAAGGCCGAGCTGGTCGCCAAGCTCGCCCAGTACGACGCGGTCGTGCGCGAGCTCTCCTTCGGAAAAACGGCCGACGCAAACGGCTACATGACCATCGACGCCGGCGGCCACAACCTCCAGTTCGTGGCCTTCACCGAGGAGATCTTCAAGAACGGCGTCATCCGCCGGCGAATCGCGGAGGTCAGCGTCAGCGGTGCCAAACAGGACAAGTCCGAACGCGGCAAGGTCAACGGTACCCAGGTGACGTTCAAGGCGAAACGCTCCGTCTACCTCAACAACGAGCACATCGGCGAGTGGTTGATCGGCCCGCCCTCGGCTCCAGTCATCACAGCCATCGCACCGACGTCAGCTGCAGCAGCAGCGACGATCACCATCACCGGTACCGGTTTCGTCGGCGTGACCCTCATCACGGTCGGCGGCGTGACTGCGCCCGGCTTCACCGTGGTCAGCCCCACCTCGATCACCGTGGCCGTGCCGGCCGGCGCAACCGGCTCCGCTCCCGTCCGGGTGACCACGCCATACGGGCTCTCCAACGCGCAGGCCTTTTCCCGCGCGTAACCGACTGCTGGCCGGGGTTCTGATGGGCTCCCCGGCCAGCTCCACCCCGGCCCATCATCCATCCCACACGAAAGGCCCATCATGGCTACCAGCACAACACCCGGACCCAAGCCCGCGTTTCTCCTCGTCGAAAAGCAGCTCAAGTGCCAGACCGACGACGGCGAAATCTCGATCGACACTCGGATCCCGCTCGAGAAGCTCGAACTGTTCATGACGCTCGAGCAGATCCCGGAGAAGGAAATCCCCCGCTACATCCTCGACACCATCCTGTCCCCCGTCGAAAAGGACAAGATCGAGGGCCTGACCGACGGCGTGGAAGCTTTCACAATCCTCTTGGAATTCGCCAAGGCCGTCGGAACGCGGTTGGGAATGAGCCTGGGGGAATCAGTGCCCTCTACTGCTTCGTCGGAAAGCACGAACGGGCCCTCCGCTACGACTTCCGACACCGCTTCAGAGTAAGCCTCAACGAGATCGGCCGCAGCGTCTCCTTCCCCGAGGCGGCCGATCTCATCGAAGAGCTCAAACGCGAATTCGGGTCCCACCTTCACGCCGAACTCAACGGATGGTCGTTCGCGGCCAGCTACGGCGACGTCATCGCCGCGATCCACGCATCCGCATACGTGAACGCGAATCGAGACATCGAGAAGAACCCGGATCCGCTCGTTCTCCCCGCGCCCTGGCCCGACGACGATCCCGCAGAGATCGTCACCCCTGAAGAACGCGCCGCACTCCGCGCGGACCTCATCAGCCGGTCGGCCTTCGCGCACTGACCTGAACGGAGCACTCATGTCCGAAGTCGGCCAAGGTGAAGTCCCGATCTTCCCCACCTTTCGAGGCTTCCGCTCCGCGGTCGTCACCGAGGTCGACACCACCGGCACCGAAAGCGGCGGGAAATTCTCCGCCGCTTTCGGCTCGGCCATCAAGGGCATCGGGGTCGGTGTCGCGGTCGCCGTCGGCGCAGTCATTGCCGGCGTTGCGACCGTCGCCGGAAAGGGCCTCGAGCGGTCCCTGAACCTTCAGGATGCGAAGGCGCAGCTCACCGGCCTGGGCCACGACGCGGAAAGCGTCGGCGTCATCATGACGTCGGCCCTGGAGTCCGTGAAGGGCACGGCGTTCGGGCTGGATGCGGCGGCTACCGTCGCCGCGTCAGCGGTCGCAGCCGGCATCGCACCAGGTGAGGCACTGACCCGCACGCTCAAGCTGACTGCGGACGCCGCGACGATCGCGAAGACCCCGCTCTCCGAAATGGGGGCGATGGTCAACAAGGTCGCCGCCGGCGGCAAGCTGACTACCGAGGTCCTGAACCAGTTCCAGGACCGCGGCGTACCGCTGCTGCAGATGGTCGCCACCCAGTACGGCGTCACCGCGGCGGCCGCGTCGAAGATGGTCACCGACGGCAAGGTCGATTTCGCATCCTTCCAGAACGCACTCGAAAAGGGTGTCGGTGGGGCCGCGCTCTCCTCCGGCGCAACCGCCCGAGGCGCGTGGGCGAACGTCGGCGCCGCGTGGGGTCGTCTCGGCGCCATGTTCACCGGTTCCGCTGTGGACGGTGCACCCGGCCTCTTTACCTCCATCGCGGCGGCCGTCGACCGTGCCGCGGCGGCCGTCAAGCCACTGTCCGTGTCATTCGGCGGTGTGCTCACGCCCACGATCGCGGCCTTCTCCGGCTGGATCGACAAGATCGACTTCGGGAAGATCGTCGGCGGCATCCAGGGCATCTACGACCTGGTCATCAATGGCAATTTCTCGTCCGGCCTCCGCGATGCTTTCAACGTCGAAGAAGACTCCGGCATCATCTCCTTCGTCCTCACCGTCCGAGACGGCATTACCGGCCTCTTCGACCTCGTCGTCCACGGAGATTTCACTGCCGCCTTCGGACGCGCCTTCAACGTTCAGGAAGACTCCGACGTTGTCGGCACTCTCCTCGATATTCGCTCCGCGATCGTCGACTTCTTCTCCGCGGTCGGCCAGGCCTTCCAGACCGGCGACTTCAGCGGCGTCTTCGCGTTATTCGGGGCGATCGGTACCACGCTGCAGCCGCTCGCACCGATCTTCGTCGGAGTAGCCACGGGCATCGCCCGCATTTCCGGAACCGTTGGCGATCTCATTGCTGCCGGCATCCCAGTCCTAGTACCGATCCTGAATACCTTCACTGACGCGCTCGGGTTCCTAGGCGATCATAGTGAAATTATCGCCCCGATCATCGCCACTCTCGCGGTCGGATTCGGGGTTTACAAGCTCGCCCAATCCGCGGCCAACGTCGCCTCCCTAGCCGCTATCCCTATCGAGGCAGCGCGCACGGTCGCCATGTTTGCCTCGGCAGCAGCGACCAACCGCAACACGGACGCGATTCTTCTGGCTGCGGGTGCCGACAAAGCCAGCCTCGCGTCAAAGCTCCCAGCGACTGGCGCGGTCCTCGTAAATACAGCCGCGTCTATCGGTAACGGTATTGCTCAGGCAGCGATGAAGGTCGCCGCGCTTGCTGGCGCCGCTGCGACGGGTGTCGCGACAGCGGCCCAGTGGGCCTTCAACGTGGCTCTGGATGCCAATCCCATCGGGATCATCATCCTCGCGATCGTCGCCCTCGTAGCCGGCCTCGTGTGGTTCTTCACGCAGACCGAGCTCGGTAAGGCCGTCTGGACGGAATTCACTCGTTTCCTTGGAGAAGCCTGGGCAAATATCTCCGCATTGTTCACGACCGGAATCGCCTTCATCAGTGGTCTCTGGTCAGCTCAATGGAACCTCATGAGCACCATCGTTACTGCGGTCTGGCAAGCAATAAGCCTGGTCGTGACGACCTATATCAACCTGATCATGCTCGTCATCACCGTGATTTTGACGACGATCAGTGGCATCTGGAGTGCCCTCTGGGATGGCTTCTTCACGGTGGTCTCGATCGTCTGGACTGCCATCCAGCTCGCTATCTCAACGGCGTTCCAGATCGTTCAAACGATCATC
Organism: Cryobacterium sp. MDB1-18-1; assembly: GCF_004402735.1. NCBI lineage: Bacteria > Bacillati > Actinomycetota > Actinomycetes > Micrococcales > Microbacteriaceae > Cryobacterium > Cryobacterium sp. MDB1-18-1. The sequence continues at coordinate 84,594 of NZ_SOFR01000044.1, forward strand.
AGTACCGTCATGGCCGTCATTGTGGCCATCTTCACCGGCCAGTGGGACAAGATCGGCGGCATCATCGCCGGTGCCTGGAGCAAGATCCAGGGCCTCATCGGTGACCTGGTCAACGGGATCGCATCGGCGATCGGCCAGGTCGGATCCACGATCGGCGGCATCCGCGACACCATCATGAGCATCCTCAACGGCGCTGGGTCCTGGCTCGTCGATTCCGGCAAGGCCATCATCCAAGGCTTCATCGACGGCATCAGCGGCATGATCGGTGCCGTTGGCGATGCCGTCGGCGGCGTGATGGATTTCGTCGCCGGATTCTTCCCCCATTCGCCGGCCAGGCGAGGCCCTTTCTCCGGATCAGGGTGGACTGCGGTGAAGAACGCGGGTATCGCCGTCGGCGACCAGTTCGGATCCGGACTCGACTCCTCCACGCCCAGCTTCAATGCCCGGCTCGGGGCCCTGGTGTCGGCGTCGCAGCTGACCGCGGTGGTGAGTACATCGCAGAGCACGATCGCGGCCAACGGTTCCTCTGGCGCACCGCAGACGCTCAACCTATACGACGTCGACGGCGTCCTCATGGGCGCATTTGCCGTGGCGGCGGATGCCCGTATTTCTGCCGCCGATGACACGGCACAAATGGTCACTTCTGGCCGGAGGAGGGTCTAATGACGATCACAGTCTCGCCGAGCAGGTCGGAGAACCCCTCACCGTACGTCGATGTGCTCGTAGTGCCCCCCGCGGGCGTCGACCATTTCACGGTCACGCGCACGGCGGCCCACCGCAAGTTCAAGGTCCGCGGACTGGTCAACGTGATCGCCGCCGGCGGAGGCAGCATCCGCGACCACGAGGCCGGGTTCAACGTGCCAAGCACCTACCAGGCGGAGTACTTCACGGGCGGGCTCCCAACAGGGTTCTCCGCGCCGGCTGCGACGACCCTGTACGGACTTAGCCCAGGCTGGGCATGGTTCTCAGACCCCCTCGACCCGACCAGCGCCGTGAAGGTCGAGTTTCTGAAGGGCGCAGCGGGCGAACTCGTCAGATCCACGCCAGGCGAGTCGCTCGACGTGCCCCGTCGCTCCGTAGGCCTGACGATCCCCGGCACCCGAGGTGGCCTGAAACAGGTCGTTCTCGACTGTTACACGTCGACCAGGGCAGACGGGGAGAAGTTCGACGCGCTCTTCGGTGACTACGACTCTGACTCCCTTTCCATCATCTGCATCCGGGCGCTCCCCGAGACGTGGCTGCCGCCGACGCTGTTCGCGTTCGTGGGATCTCCGGCCAAACGGCCGCTCGGGGTCGATGGGCAGCGCGTGTACTGGGCGATGCAAGGTGACGAGACGACACCGCCGGCGCCCGCATTCGTGACCCCGTTGCTCACGTACCAGGACTTCACTGACTTCTATGCGACTTATGCGCAGTTCACAACCGCATATCCGGACTACCTGACGGCTTCTCGGGACTACACGATTGCGGGGCGCGGATGATTCACGCATCGGACGAGCTCGCATCTGCTGTCGAAGACGGCTCATTCACCTCGGGCTACGTCGCTGACCTGATCGTCGACGGGCAGGTGATGCTGAAAGACTTCGAGCTAGCCGGTGAGCTGGTCGCTGACGGTGGATCCCTCGTGCTCACGCAGGGCAAGCTGACCCTCACCTACAGCGACGATCTCGGCCAGTCTGTCGTGCCGACCCAGCTGACGTCCTGGCTGACCCCGTTCGTGTCGTTCCTCGATGTCTCCTATCGGGTCTCCAACAAGCTCTTCTCAGAGAAGGTGCTTCGCGGCCGCCTTAAGATCGTCGGGGTCACCGATCCCCAGGAGCGCAAGATCCGGTTCCAGGATCGGTTGATCACGGTCGGCTCGAGTGTGAAGTTGAAAGTTGCCGACCTCTTCCATGTGACCGACATGGAACGGTTTGAGGCGCCGTCCGCACCTGGTGACCTGTCGTCGGCGTGGGCGGAGCTCGGGAGGTTGACGCTGCTGCCGCTGAGCCGGTCGGTGGCCGACGTCGCGATCCCCCGATCCGTCACATACGTCGACAATCGGCTGGATGCTGTGGTGCTCCTCGCTGATCTGCTCGGGGGGATCCCATACGTCACGCCCGCGGGCGAAGTATCGATCGCGCCGACTGCATGGGGCTCAGTTGTTGCCACGCTGGGCATGGGGCCCAACGGACGCGTGAGTAAGGCCGGCGCCGACGACCTCACGGACACGGGCATCGCGAACAAGGTGATCGTGCGGTCCTGGGACGACCAGCAGGCCACTATCCTCGCCACAGCCCAGGTCGTATCGGGCCCACTGCGCTGGGGAGGGAAGTTCGGCCGGGTACCGTACTTCCTCTCGTCGGAGTTCGTCACGACGGCGTCGCAAGCGCAGGCGTGGGCGGACCGGATGCTGCCCGTCGTGTCGTCGATGAATGCGGTGCTGTACACCGTGCAGTGCCTGCCGGACCCGCGGCTGGAGGTGTGGGACGTGATCAAGTTCGAGAAGGACGGCGTCTTCAACACCGGCCAGATCCTAAAGATGACACTCCCCGCCCGCGGGATGATGACCCTCGTCGTGAGCGTGCCCCTTGTCTAACGACGAAGACGTCGCCCGGAAGCTCGAGGCCATCCCAACGGTGGCCATGCTCACCGCCCAGTACGTGTCCACGAACACGGATGGAACTGTGGTCGTGGACTTCGGCCAGGGCCCGCTGACGATCTACGCGGCTGGCTTCACAACGCCGCTGCCGGGCGCTTACGTACGCACGCTGCGGGTAAACGGACTCACGATGATGCTCGGCTCGGTGAAACCGCAATCCGCGTACGGCCGGGTCGTTGCGACTGGAGTCCCGAAGCTCACCGTGCAGCTGCCCGACGCCTCCGAGGTACAGCTCGGCTACCTCAGCACGTATGCGACGCCCGCCGTAGACGACGACGTGTTGATCATGTGGGACGGCGGCGGCATTGTCATTGGTCCGCTCGCTGAGATCCCGGAATCGGCCTACGTACCGCCCTCTGCTGTGCCGGTTCCGGTCCAGTACACGACAGAATTCCTCGCGACTGACTCCGGAACGTTCTATGTTCCGGGTGGTCAATGGAACTCCAACGATGTGTGGTCGTCACTCAGCAACGCGGGTGCCTGGTGGTTCAACGACATCGCCGGCACCATTCCAGATGGCGCATCCATCGTGTTGGTCGAAACGTATGTCACAGAGATCTATAACCAGCATCCCGCAGTGCTCGCCAAAGTCGGGCTGCATTCCCACGGCGGCAAAGCCGGCAACCCCGGAATCCGTGACGCTGCAGATATCTCCGCGGGCACGGGTTGGAAGACGCTCCCCAACGCTTTCGGAGACGCGCTGAAAACCGGCGCGGCCATCGGCATCGGCGTCCCCACCGTCCCTGGAGGGACCAGCTACCACCGTTACCAGGGCCGTAGCGCCGATGTGAGCTCCGGCAAACTCCGTATCACCTACGTCGCTTGACAAGTCTCCGACCGAGACTCCATTCACAGGAGGAACTATGGCACGCACGGGAAATACCACCCGGAACCCGGCAATGGGGACCTACTCTGGGAGCGCAACTTTCGCCGCTGACCTCACGGACTTGTCCCAATCCGTCGCCGGAATTGTTGGTGAAGAGGTCGGCGTTTTCAGTGACCTTCCTCTCGATGGGGCAATGATCGGGCGATCCATTTATGTCCGTGCCGCCAAGAGGAGTTTCAACTGGACCGGTACAACATGGGCTCCAGAGGTGTTGCTCTACAGCGGAACGGCAATCGTGACGACGGCGCCGATGATGCAAGTCTTTGAGGTTGTTGTGAACCTTGCAGCTGACGGAAAGATCGGCATCGACTTCCCTGTGGTCTTCCCAGGCGCGTGCCTATTCGCGAGCGGTATCAACGTGGACATTGCCTCGCGCCCAGTCCTTAACTTTTCAACGGTTTCCACAGCCCCAAACTCAGCCTTCTTTCAAGGCACCATCGGTGCTGCATTCGCTGGTGGCGGGATGGCACGCATCCGGGTGTTCGCGTTGGGGTACTGATGATGGCCGACACTTACGCAATTCGATAGGAGAATCATGGCCTGGCAAAATTTCTACTCCCACTGGGGCAATGCATTCGGGCTGAAAGCTACCGGATACGGGCAGAACGGTCACCGCGGCTCCGACGTCACCGGCGTCACCGCTGGCGACGTCATCCCCGCATACCGCTCGGGTGTGGTCCGTAAGGTGCAGTTCTCGTCCTTCCTCGGCACGGTGATCGTTATCGAGGCGGACGCTGATGGCAAGTTCGACGGCTACTGCCACGCCCGGGACGGTGCGCTTGTCACTGTCGGCCAGCGAGTCGCCGCCGGATCAGGACTCGGGCGCGTCGCCGGGTACGGAGATCGGCACGGTACCAGCTGGGATGGCGTGCACTGCCACCTGACCCGTGCCGACACCCTCGAAGGCGTTTTCTCAGGAACCGTCTACGATCCCCGGCCCACAGTGCTTGCCGCCATCGCGGCATCACTGAACTCCGCATCATCCTCCGTCGCTTTCATGGCGACCGCCGTACTCACCGCCCCCGCAGCAACCCAGAGCACCAAGGAAGAAGAACCCATGTTTAAGTTCGTCAACGCAGCAGATGGAACCCCTGAAGAGCGCGGCGTGTACGCGGTCGGCAAGGGCGGCAAAAAGCACCTTAGCGGCCAGGAGAAGGGCCTGCTCGAACGGTGGCGCAACGAGGACTCGCGGGACTCCCTGCTCCTCGCCGAGATGGACATCATTACCGCCGTGCTCAGCATCGTCGCGTAGCCACACCCAACCCGGGGAGGGGTCGTATGTGCCGTTATGACTGGGATTCAACCTGTCTGTGTGGCGGCTCGTGCGACTTCTGCCGATGCGAGAGCGAGACAACTACCGATGACTGAGATGACCTGGGTGATCGGTGCAATCGGCGTCGCGGTAACGGGAGCCCTGGGGTTCCTGGGCTGGATCGGTACTCGCAAGACGAGCGACAGGGAACGCATCGTGGCACTCGAGGAACGAAACGATGACCTTCAGGGCCAGCTCGACACCGAACGGCGCCGGGGCGTCCGAAAGGACGAGTTCATTGCCAAACAGAGTCGACATATCGCATTGAACCTCGGCCCGCCGGCACCGGATGCCCCCGACAACATCTTCACCTAGGAGTGTTATGAAGCTACAGAAAATGGCTGTGCTCGGATCTGTGCTTGTCATCGCTATTGGGCTCGGGGGGCTCTCGCTGGCCGTGATCACCCAGGCGGATCTCCTCCGGGATCAGGGATCGACGATCCGCAACCAGGGCGATACGATCCAAGACCTCGCGTCCAATTACGATGCGCTCTACACCCAGGTCAGCGACTCGGGCGCCGTCCCCGTCGCCCCGCCGGCCGATGTCGTGGTCGACGCTGCCCCGCTCTCCTACACTCAAGGCCAACGGGGCTTCACCGGCGATACCGGCGCGTCCGGGCGTCAGCCGACGAGCGAGGAAGTGGCGGCATCTGTCGCCAGTTACTGCCTGATCCACCTCGACTGCAGCGGCGCGAAGGGCGACCAGGGCGCCATCGGACCAGTCGCACCACCTCTCATCCCCGTCGACGGGCGAGACGGTCAGGCCGGCGCAACAGGCGCGACTGGCGCTGTGGGCGCGACTGGTGCTGATTCGACGGTCCCTGGCCCCATAGGTCCCCCTGGCGTCGGTATCGCCTCTGTCACCTGCCACACCGACGGCTACTGGTTCTTCACCCTCACTGACGACTCGACTCAGACCGTCGCCGGCCCCTGCCGCGTCGACGAAATCACCACCACCCCGACACCCACACAAGGAGCTACCCCGTGATCTCGTTCGCATTCAACCTCTCCCTTCTCCTCTGGCTGCTCATCGCCGTGATCCTGCCGATCCTCGTCGGCCTCGTCACCACAAAGGAAACCAGCCCCGGCCGGAAGGCCATCTACCTCGCCGCGCTCGCGCTCGTCGCTGGCCTCCTCGCGCAGCTGCTTGCCGCCATCCAGGCCGGCGTCACCTATGACCTCTTCACGGGTCTGATCCAAGGCCTCGGAGCCTTCCTCATCGCGGTCGCCCTGCACTTCGGCCTGTGGAAGCCCACCGGGGTCGCGGGTGCTGCCCAGACCTTCGGCGCCACCAGCACTGACGCAGCCCACGCCGCGTAACTACCCGAGCTAGGAGCCGTCATGCCCGATTTTCTGCCCACCCCACCGCTCCTCGACGGCTCCGAAGAGCTGACCAATGGGAGTGTCTTCGCTCGAGCATCGACCACATTCGGAACGGCTGCAGGAATCGTGACCACGGCGACGTCCAAGGGCGTCGTGAAGGACGGAATCCTCTACAACGAGGACGAGTCCGGCCCGTTCGCGATCGCGCCGGCTACTACTACTGCTGCTCCGATGGAGATCGTCCTGATCCTCGACTCATGGCGAGGCGAGCGGATGCAAACAGCCATCTGGACGCGGACTGTCATCGTCCCCAACACCGCGACAGTGTCGTGGAACGACCTGGTCGACGTCGTGCCACCGGCCAGCCCCGGCAGCTACGTAATCCCAGTCTGGGTCACGGAGCTCCTCGAGGCTCGCGCGGCCGCTGCCGCATCGGCAGCCGCGGCCGCTACGAGCGCCGCCGCGGCCGAAACAGCGCGCGCAGCAGCAGTCGTGGCCAAAACAGCCGCGCAGGCCGTCCCAACGACCACGGATGGCCTGATGAAGGGTGTCCTAGGGAATGCAGCGAGCGTTACTCGGGTGCAGGAGGACGCCCGGCTATCTGCCACGTATGCACCCAAGGCCGGTCCCGGATCGCCAATCGCAGTATCGGTCGCGATGACCATCGCTCTCGGAAGGAACTAGCCCATGCCCACCGACCTCATCCTCGTTTCGAGTCTCACGCCAACGAACCTCACGGCCGTCACTCTTCCGTGCGTACTTGCGGCATCACCGTCAGTGCAGGGTTTCCCGGTCACGGCAACCTCAGGTGGAACACTCGCGGCCGGCACCTACGGCTATCGGGTATCTGCGCTCATCGGCACGGCAGAGACTCTTGCAGCACCCACCATCGTCGGGACGACAACCGGCACAACAGGCATGGTCACCCTGTACTGGCTCGCAGTCCCGGGCGCGACAAGTTACAAGGTCTACGGACGCACCAGCGGCAGCGAACTCCTCATGGCAACAGTCGCCGCCCCGGCCACCTCATGGGCCGACACCGGCTCCGTTACCCCTGCCGGCGCGCTGCCCACCCTCTCGGCGTTCGCTGAGGTAACCGCTACGCCGGGGCTCTGGACGCCACCCACTGGCAAGACTGCGCAGCTGAGCGGGATCGTCGTATCGAACCCCACGGCGTACGCCGGGAATGTCTTCCTGTCTGTGGTGCACGCGGGCGGCACGGGCGGTGCTACAAACCGCGTCCTCGGCGGCAACCTGTCCCGCCCGGATGCCTTCGCCGGTGTCCCCGACATTGATATCGTGCGCTCCCACGTCCTCGCACCGGGCGACTTCATCACCGGATACGCCACGGTCCCCGGCCTCATCCTGACATTGGATGGGGTGCTGTCCTCGTGAGCGGCATCCCCAACGCAGCAGTACTCCGCCAGATCCACCGCTCGCGAACGGTCCCGAATGGGCTTGCCCTGTTTGGGGACTCGATCACGTTCAACGGCGGCCGCCACGCCGTCAACCCAACGACGTACAAGGACATCGGATTCTGGACGTGGGCGCAGTTCCTTCTCGGGCACGCCTTCACATTCCTCGGCAACTTCGGGGTGAGTGGCGAAAAGACGACGCCCATGCTGAACCGCCTCAACGATGTGGTGAACGTCCGGCCCGGCTGGGTGCATATCCTGATGGGCACAAATGACGTAAACAATGGCATCGACATTTCGGTCACGATCGCCAATCTCGACTACGTGCTGAATTACTTCGAGACTGCCGGCATCCGGGTGATCCTGGGCACAATCCCGCCGCAGAACACCCTCACTGCGACGGGGGCCATGCAGCACCGCCGTCTGAACGCATGGATCCGGATGCAGGGCCACACCCGTCGCAGTGTCGTGATCGTAGACTACTTTGCTGCGCTCGTCAACCCGATCAACGGCAACTACGCCGGCTCCGGGTTCCTCGTGCAGACCAACGACGGCACCCACCCGGCCGCGATCGGTGCCTACGTCATGGGGAAGACACTCGCAGCCGCCTTGCGCGCTGTCGGGATCAACGCCCCGGCCGAGCTCTTCTCCGACGAGGCTGACACGACCAACACGCTCCTCTATGGGCAGTTCTCAGGCGCTGGAGTGGGGGCGGCCCCCACCGGATGGACGGGTTCCACCCCGACCGGTAGTGGCACGGTGGCCTACTCCAAGCCAGCCCGCACTGATATCGCCACCCAATCTCCGGCCGCACGCACGTGGCAGCAACTTCTCCTGGCCCCGTCAGCGCCAGGCGTTGCCACATCGATGACGCTCACCAACTCGAACACTCGGGGCGGGTCGTGGTCGGTGGGCGATACCATCGCAGCCTCCATCGTGGCGAAGGCGACCGCGCTCGATCAGGCCCCGGCAACCCTGACACAGGCGGGTATGTCGTTCTCCGTCCAGTGCCTGAGTAGCGGGTTCGCCGTGCTCGCCCGAGCTGACGACCTCTACTGGGTACCCGGAGTCGCCGGGTACGGGAACCACACCCTCGACGACCGACAGGGCGTCTTCATGACCCCGCCAGTCGTTATCCCAGCCAACACGGTCTATGTGCAGGTGCAGATCACGATCGGTGGTGGCGGAACATACTGCTTCGACCAGGCAGGCATCCAGAACCTGAGCCGCTACGGGCTCACGGCCTAGTTGACTCCGCATACCCGCTCAAAGCTGGAACGGTCGTCTTTGAGCGGGCATACTGGCCAGACGGAATCGCAAGTACCACCGCGAGGGGCACCCATGCCGCCCAAGAGGTGTAGCCGAACGTAAAGAAGGTCGTCGGGACTTCCAGCCACCCAAGGCAGATAAAGACGATTGGCCACATAGCGAGCGTGAGGGAAGTGGTGGTTGGTTTCATATTTCCGAAACGCCAAGACTTCACCAAGATAGCGATGTAGACGAGGGCAAGGGCGGCGGCACCAACAATTCCGGCCACTGTCACGGTGTTCACCCACATGTTATGGCCATGGAACGCGAGGCCGGCGATCGCGGATCTGGTCTCCGAAATGCTGATGTAGATGTCTGATCCCCACCCCAGAAAAGGTCTGGATTTCCAGAGCGCCAGGCTCTCTTCCCAGATAATCCCTCGGGCTGAGAAGGACTTGGCATTCGAGGTCGCAACGAGGATAACGCCGACGGGGATAACGGCTAAGTAGACGAGTAGTTGCGGTAGACCAAGGAGCAGCCTGCTTCCGTCGCCGAGACGTCGGATAGCTACCCAGAGTCCCGCAGCGGCAAGACCGACCGCGACAGCCAGGATGGATGTTCTGGATGCCGTCCAGACAAGAGCGAAGGCGATGACGACCAAGCTGAGTCGCCGCCAGCCGGTGCGTTTGATCAAAAATGCAAACGGAAACCCAAGGGCGAGAACCGTTCCAAGGGTATTCGGATGGTAAAACGGCCCGTTGAGCAGAGTGCTCCCAATGATCGCTTTCGAGTCCGGCACCAGCGCCTGACTCGTGAAGGCCTGCGACGTCGTTAGGGTCATCAAGATACTCAGTACTGACACCCAGGCGGTCAGTATGCCCACGACCCTGAGGATACGAATCTTGTCGGTGTGGTCGAGTACGGCTAGACCAATGGCGAGATAGATGAGGCTCGTAATCGTGAAGGATCGTGTTGCTGCGAAGGACGCGATTGCCAGCGCCAGCCATGGGGCAAGATAAACGACCAGCCATGCGCCGGACCTTGTTCGCCTAATGACGCTTCCCAGGACCGCGATCGCCGACAGCCCATAGACTACATACAGGAGAAGGTCCTTCGACAGCGTCGATAGAGGAGTGGTCACGCTAGCCGAGCCCAGCGTGTCCCCAGGGCGTATCCCAAGCTGCAATTGGAGAAATCCGGGTATGACCGCCCATGCGAATGCAGCAATAGTCAGCGCGATTACTGGATCAAACCTGCCGAAACGGGCGCGTGACTTGGCCCTCAAGCTAGGGGCATCGAGAGTGACCGACATGCGCCCATGCTATAGGAACGCGTCCAATACTCACTTAACTGTTGCATCAGCCGTCGTGGCTACGACTCAGTGCGCTTGGCCCGACCCTGAGCATTCTGGTGCCACGTTATGTAGAAGCCTAGACCGAGCGCTACTAGGGCTCCGAACATCATCATTAGACCGCCGAGGTCAGCCCACATCTGTGAACTCATTCCTGCAATGAGTGAACCGCCATCCTGGGGCACGGGAGTAGCCGCGCTCTGGGCCAACGCCTGTCCCCCGAGAAACGAAATGACCATCCCGCTCAGGAGAGTGACGCCGCTAAGCAACATGAAGAACAGCTCGATGGGTCTGCGCTTCAGGCTTCGGATACCAGATCCAAGGGACTCAAAGGACTTCATGGCTTGAGGTTACTGGACTTGCGTCTACTAGCGCAGAGAACGGGATGCCCCATAGCGACCCATTTAGTTCGGGTCGACCCCGCACGACACTGGCCCCGGCCGTCCTCACTTCGAGGGCGGCCGGGGCCATTCGTCATTGGCTGATTGCACTACGATCACACTCATGGCCACGGGAACTGCACTTATCCTTCCAAGCAAGGGACAGATCAATCGATGCGGTGAGTATTTGGCCGACGCGCAGCGGCAGGGATACCCAGCCGCGTGGTTCGACAGCGATCAGTTTCTTGAGGCGCACTCGGTCATCAGCAACTTTAGAGCTGCGCATCAGCGACCGTTGAGTAGCGTGACCGTCGGACTGCGCCAAATTGTGCGGAGCGAGACGCAGGAAACCCCGCTCGTGTCCCAGCGGCTCAAGCGAGTCCCGCGAATCATTCGCAAGCTGGCGCGCATGGAAAAGACTAATCTTGCGCGCCTTGAAGATATTGGTGGCTGTCGTGCGGTCCTCGATGATGCCGAGACACTCGCGCGAGTCTGGGCGCACGTCGAGAAAACGTGGGGTCAAACAATCGTGCGCAGGCGCGACTACGTCCAGACTCCGAATGCGATGGGTTATCGGGCAATACATCTGACTGTGCAGCGTGGCGGCAGGCGGATTGAAGTGCAACTGCGCACCAAAGGCCAACAGTCGTGGGCGAACGCTATTGAGTCAGCTGACTCCAGTCACAACCTGACGTTGAAGGATGGCAGTGGCCCAGAGAGTATGCTTAAGTATTTCAGTACGGCTGGTGAGGTCATCTATCATCAGGAGTACGGGATTGCTCTCCCGGACGTTCTACGCTCGCAGCTAAACGAGACTACAAACCAAGTCATAACAGAGGGTTACTACAGCAGAAGGAGAGCTTAGAAATGGCAGCCGTAACGGTGCATTTTCTTCTCGTCTACAGCCACAAAGATCAGAAATTGGTTCAACAGGACGAGTTCAAGGACTCGACCAAGGCGACCAAGGCCTATGCGGAAGCCGAGAAGCAGCACATGAACAGTGAGGACTATGAGATCGTTCTCATTGGTTCTGACAGTATCCAGACGATCATGAAGACGCACGGACACTACTTCAGATCGGAAAGTAACCCGTTGTTTGCGGAGCTCCTGCTTACCGCCTAAGCAATGACCACCTCGACCCGGGCGGCTCTCATCAAGAGCTGGCCGGGTCGTTTTTCGTTAACGACCATTCACTGGCCCGACGGGCCCGTGCGCGACGACGTCGTACAGCACGGCGTCGTTGGCGGATCGTAGGTCGTCGAAGTGGCCGACTAGCTCACGCTCGGCGCTCTCGATTGCCCATGTCACGGCACGGAACTTCTCGACCCTCGCACTGCTCGCGTGGTCGGTGACGAGAACGCGGCGGATGACCGCCTTCGGCAGGACAGGGGCGTTGCGCATGCAAAGCCATTCGTCGCGGCTGTAGCGGATGGGTTTCGGCATCGACATCGCGGCTCTCATAGGAAGGCAGAGTGCACCGGCCCGCGCTAAGCCGATTCTACGAGGTCATCCGCGCGAGAGCACAGCGGTGCGGCAAGACGGGCACTCCCAGAACGGGTGCGACATCGTGCCGGCCACCATGCACCGGGCTAGGCAGGCCGGACAGTTCGGTGGGTCCAGCTCCGTGAGGTCGTCCATGCCGCGAGACTACGCCCCCACTGCCACCTATCTAGTTGGCAGTCGGGGCTTTTCAATCGTTTATGCCGCCTTCTGCCCAGTCCCGGGTTCCTGGAAGCGAACGACGAGGCGGGTGACGCGGCCGGAGCGCTCTCGCAGGGTGATACCTGGCAGCAGGGCAACGCTCTGGTGCATCTGGGCCGTAGTGACCTCAGTGTAAAGCTGCGTAGTGGCCAGCGAAGCGTGACCGAGCATCTCCTGGACGACGCGGATATTCACACCCTGGTTGAGCAGTTCGGTGGCGTAGAAGTGTCGGAAGCTGTGTCCGGTGAGTCGGCCAGCGGGGAGGCCAGCCTGGCGGATGGCGTAGGAGACTCGGTCGCTGGCGCTCTTCATGAGGATGTGCCCGCCGCCGGTGGGGAACTGACGGTTTTTCGTGGGCGAGGGGAACCACCATCCGCGGCGCGGGTATCGGGTCGCTAGCTCCTGGAGTACGGGGTGTAGGGCGATGACGTGCTCAACGCCGCCCTTGCGGATGGTGAACAGCTCGCCGACTTCCCAGTCGATGTCTTCGCCGCGGATCTTGACGATTTCCCCGATGCGGAGGCCGGAGAGTGCCGCGATGATCATGATGTCGCGGGTGCGGCGGTAGGAGCCCCCGTCGAGGATGTGGTCGACCTGTGCCTGGCGGAAGGGGCGGGGCTTGCGGCGGGGACGTTTGATGCGGTGGAGCGCGGCCGCTGGGTCGTCATCGCGGCGGCCGGTCGTGTGGAGCCAGGCGAAGAACGTCTGGAAGTAGGAGCGCTCGGTCATCTTCGTGCCGGCGGCGAGGGGTCGGCCGGTGCGGTAGTTGTCGCGGCCGAGGTATGCCTCGAGGTGGTCGAGGGTTACGGTGTGGGGTTCCTGGTCGCTGCGGCGGGCGAATTGTCGGAGGCATTCTTCGCGGTTCGCGATCGTTTTCGACGTGAGGTTCGCTGCGCGTTGGTGCGTGGCGAAGGCCTCCAGAGATTGGTCCCAGGTTGTCTGACGCATTGTGTTCCCCCCATCGAGCGCGGCATTGGTACCGCTAGAGAAGATTTAGCGGTTGAGTGAATGTCGGGTCAAATCATCAGTGGAATTTTGTCGGTCGTCGCGGACGGCTTCGGGGAGCCGCGTGAATATTCTGAGGATTTCTTACGGTAGCTGGTTGTCGATGGGTGGCCCGGCGATCAGGATAAATGTGCCGTTGGAATAAGAGCTGGTCACGGGTCTGACGTCTCCGTTGGTGCGGACTAGGACCTCTTCTTGCATGGCGCGGCCGTCTTCGGCATGGCCAGCGATCGCACCGAGCAGTTCCCAGACCTTCATGACTAGGCCTTGCTGGCCTGCAGGGCGCGGGATTCCTCGAGCAGGTTGGAGCATCCACCGGCGTACCATGACGTCGGTGTGAGCGTCGGCCGGCCTTCGGCGTCGAGGAAGATGGCGCCGTGGTTCTCGGAGTGGAGTCGGGCCGCAGCGGCCGCGATTTCCCAGGCATGCCATGCGTCCGTTGAGTAGGCGACAGAGCCGCTGCACTCTTCGCACCAGGCCTCGACACCGTGGGTGTCGGCCACAACCTCGCAGCTCATCAGTTCACCGCAGTCAGGATCGGGACGGCCGTGACGGTGCGGGTGAAGTCGCCGACGGTTACGATACCGCGGGCCGGCGCCGTCAGCAGCCGCAGCGGCTCCGGCTCGTCCTCGACCAGGCTCAGGATCCGCGGCGAACCGTCGCCCCTATAATCCTTGGGTCGTCGGTTCGAGCCCGACGGGGCCCACTCTTGTGTTAGCAGCAGTATGCGCGCAGCGGTTGCGGTGATAACACTCTCGTGTTAGCGTCAGTCACATGAGCACACGATCAGTGATAATCGACGCGACGGCCGAGTTGCTGGCGCAGTCCCCTGGCGGGGACATCTCGACGCGCGCCGTGTGCGAAGCGGCGGGAGTGCAGCAACCGGTCATCTACCGGCTGTTCGGCGACAAGGAGGGCCTGCTCGCGGCCACGGTCGATCAGGTCTGGGACCAGTACCTGGGCATGAAGCGCGCAGCCGAGGAATCCGCCGATCCGTTGAGCGACCTGCGGGCCGGCTGGGACAGCCACAATGCGTTCGCCCTCGCCCAGCCGAACGCCTACCGGCTCCTGTTCGGGTCAGGATCCGTCGCCAAGGCGGAATCAGCGAACGAAGCCATGCGACTCCTCCAGAGCGTGCTCGAACGCCTGGCCGCGCAGGGACGGCTGCGCGTTGCTCCTGAGATCGCGGCACGGGTGGTGATGGCGGCGAATACCGGAGTCGCTCTCGCCCTGATCCTCCGCCCTGCGCTCTATCCCGACCCGGCCATTTCGTCGATAATGCGTGACATCGTCCTCGGCGGGCTGGTATCCGACACCGCGCCCGCTCCGGACGCCGGCGAATCCGCCCGCATTGCGGCGATCACCCTCCGCACGAGCCGTCCCACCCTGCCCCCTGCTCTCTTCACGGGCCGCGAGGCCGGGCTGCTCGACGAATGGCTGGAGCGCATCCAGTCCTCGTCGCCCTCCGACTGACAGCCAGCCCCACCGCAGGTCTTCAGGCGTCCCGCCGGGGCGTCATCCGTCGCGCCCGAAACAGGGCGCGCACCACCGCAGTGCAACAGAAAGCGAATCCCCCATGAGTACCATCGGCACCAATCCCACCATCCAGGGCTCCCGGGTCGCCCTCGTCACCGGCGGGTCCGGCGGCATCGGACGCGCCGTCGTCGAGCGACTTGCAGACGACGGCTTCGCCCTCGGCGTGCACTACGCCGGCAACCAGGCGAAAGCCGATGAGACCGCCGCCGCGGTCAAGGCCGCGGGCGGCCGCGCCATCGCGATCGGCGGCGACGTCGCCGACGAGGGAGCCATGTCGGCCGCGTTCGACGCGGTGGAGGCGGAGTTCGGCGGGATCGACGTCGTCGTGAACACGGCAGGCATCATGCTCCTCTCGCCGATCGCGACCCTCGACCTCGCCGACCTCGACCGGATCTACCGCACCAACATCCGTGGCACCGTCGTGATCTCCCAGCAGGCGGCCCGCCGGGTCCGCCCGGGCGGAGCGATCATCAACTTCTCCACCTCCGTCACCCGCACCCAGTTCCCCGGCTACGGCGCCTACGTGGCGAGCAAGGCCGCGGTCGAGAGCATCACGCTCATCCTCGCCCGTGAACTGCGCGGCAAGGACGTGACCGTCAACGCGGTCGCCCCCGGCCCGACCGCGACCGCCCTGTTCCTGAACGGCAAGGACGAGGCCACGATCACGAACCTCGCCGCGGCCGTCCCCCTGGAAAGGCTCGGCCAGCCCACCGACATCGCCGAGACCGTCGCGTTCCTCGCCGGCCCCGCCCGCTGGGTCAACGGCCAGGTCATCTTCACCAACGGCGGGCTCGCCTAGCCCCCGCTGACTCCCATGCGGCCGCTCCGTTTGCGCCGCTTCTCGGCATAGAGCTCCTGGTCCGCGCGCTCGCGGATGCTGTGGGCGTCATCTCCGGGGCGGGCTTCTGCCAGTCCCGACGACCAGTCCAGACCGCCCGGTGCGGAGATCCGCGCGAGCATCTCCCTGGCCTGCTCCACCGTCGTGGACGTCATCAGCAGCAGGAACTCATCACCGCCCAGGCGCACGACCGAGTCATAGGGTCGCGTGTTGCGTCTCAGGCAGCCCGCGAAGGCCACCAGCACGCGATCCCCTTCCGCATGCCCGTGCTCGTCGTTGAGGCGTTTGAAGTCATCGAGATCGAGAATCGCGACGGTCATCGGTTGCCCGGTACGCGTTCCCCTGGCGAGCTCGAGGTCGAGACGGGCATCCAGCCCCGACCGGTTCAGGACGCCGGTGAGCGGGTCGGTGGTGATCTCCCGGTCGAGCTTGGCCCGCAGATACCCAGCGGCCTCCCGGCAGAAGAGCGACGCGAGAGCCAGGTTGACCCAGGTGATCTGGACGGCGTCGAAGGGATTCACGGCGAGCGCGATGCCGGAGGCCCCGAACGCGAATCCGACCGCCAGTCGCGACACGAACGGACGGTAGAACCAGCCGAGATAACAGGCGAACATCGGGTAGAGCACCAGGTTGTTCACCGACAGGATCGGGGCAGTCGAGACCGCCATCTGCAGCGCGGTCACCGCGAAGAACACGAGGGTTCCCGCGAGCCCGACCCAGCGCGGGAAGCGGGCTCCGAACGCGACGGGCAGCGCGGAGACGACGGCGGCCACGAGGGTCCAGAGCCAGGTCCACAGCGAGCCGAGCCCGCCCCCTGCCGAGGTCGCAGCATCCACCAGGCCGCTGATGACGATGACGAAGCCGGCGGCCGACGTGACGTAGGCGAACGGCGGGATCAGCGAGGCCGCCGTTGGACCGCTCTCTCGCCGCACGTGTCTTCTCCCGATCCTCAGGCCATCGGCCCGAGCCGCTCGAATGGGCACACCCATTCGTACTACGCTCAGGCTATCGCCCCACCAACGGATGCCCGGCACGAGGAGTCGCAATGCCCAGGAAGGTCAAGTGGCTCGAGGAGCCCATCCCGGAGAACTACCCGAAGGCGGCCGACTACCTGCGGTTGCTCGTGAACGAGCACGCGGTCGAGGCGACCTCGCTCGCCCTCGAGGCAGCGCCCATCACCTTCCACAAGGCCAAGGACATCCTGCGCGCCGCCGGTCTCCCCCTGCTCACGCCGGAGAACCCGCACGTCGCCAATTACCTCAGGCTGATCCGCGAGGGTCGCCGGCTGGGCCCGATCCTGCTCGTGCGCGGCAATCTGCCTGCCGCGGTTCCGCTGCACATCGCGGATGGCTACCACCGCGTCTGCGCGACGTACCTCACGAACGAGAACACCGACATCCCGGTTCAGCTGGCGGACCTGACGCTCTAACCGCGCCCATGGTGCACTGCCGGTTGCCTGTCCGGACACCCCGATGACGTTCCAGACCCTTGCGATCATCTCCCTGGTCGGCCTGCTCGGCCCGCTGCTGGCGACCCCGCAGCGCTGGCGGGTTCCGGTCATGCTCGGCGAGCTCCTCGCTGGAATCCTCGTCGGCCGCACCGGGCTCGGACTCGTCGACTCGAGCGATCCGACCCTGACCCTGCTCGCTGACGTCGGGTTCGCACTGATCATGTTCGTGGCAGGCACCCACGTTCCGGTGCGTGATGCCGGTATCCGTTCGGCGCTCGGCAAGGGCACGGCCAGGGCCGGTCTGGCCGCCGGCATCGCGATCGTGCTCGGCGTGGCGACGGCGGTGCTCTTCGGTACCGGCCATGCGCCACTGTATGCGGTGCTGCTCGCGTCGTCGTCTGCGGCGCTCGTGCTGCCGGTGATCGACTCGCTGAAACTGACCGGCCCGTCGGTGCTGCAGGTGACCGCGCAGGTCGCGATCGCCGACGTCGCTGCGATCGTCGCCCTGCCGATCGTGATCGACCCGGCCAATGCAGGCTCGGCCGCGCTCGGCGCCACAGCGGTCGCGGCATCCGCGGCGCTGCTGTATCTCGTGCTGTCGCGACTCGAGAAGAATGGCGCCCGGCTCCGACTGCACCGGGTGTCCGAGGACCGCAAGTTCGCCCTCGAACTGCGGGTGCAGCTGACGATCCTGTTCGCGTTCGCCGCCCTCGCGGTGGTGAGCCACGTCTCGATCATGCTCGCCGGGTTCTCCTTCGGGCTGGCCGTCGCGATGGTCGGAGAGCCGAGGCGCCTCGCCCGGCAACTGTTCGCGATCGCCGACGGCTTCCTCGGGCCGCTCTTCTACGTGTGGCTCGGCGCCTCGCTCAACGTGCTCGACCTCCTGACCCGGCCCGGAATGGTCCTGCTCGGTCTCGTCCTCGGTCTCGGCGCCGTCGTCGCGCATGCCTCGGCCCGGCTGCTCGGCCTGCCACTGCCGTACGGTCTGCTTGCGGCCGCCCAGCTCGGCGTGCCGGTTGCGGCGGCGACGATCGGGACCCAGCTGAAGCTGCTTGCGCCTGGCGAGGCGGCCGCTCTGATCCTCGGCGCCCTGATCACGATCGGTGTCGCGACCGTGGCTGCGGGCGTCGCCTCCAGGAGGCAGGCCGGGCGACCGCCCGGGGAATTCTCGGGGAGCACACAGCGTTGACACGGTCAGCACTCGGGCTCAGCCGCCAGACTTGTCGCTCCGCAGTCGCGCCACGCGCGCTGCGGGCACACAGCGGAGCGGGAGCTGCGGGGTGACGCGACAATTCAAGGAGGTCGCACGTGGAAAGAATTAACGAAGAAGTCGAGACCGAAACCGGCACCATCGAAAAGTACCGCCGGCACGCGAACGGACGCGGACTGGTCTCCGGCGGGGCGCGGGTCGATCCGTCCGCCTTCATCTCCGGAACGGCATACGTCGAGAGCGGAGCCAAGGTGGGTGCGGAGGCCTGGATCGGACCGGGCAGCTGGATCGACCACAACGCCCTTGTCGGAGCGCGGGCCTTCATCGGCCAGAACGTGCACGTCGGCGTCGACGCCGTGATCGGCGCGGCCGCCCGTCTCGGAAGCCACTCCCGGATCGGAGACGGCGCCCGGGTACAGAGCGGAGCCGTCGTCGACCGTGACATCCGGATCCCGCAGGGCGGCATCGTGACCGCCGCGGCACGCGCGCAGGCACGACCGACCGGGACGCGGCATCCGCTCGATACGGAAGCGCCGACCCGCTTGCGCCGCGCCGCCTGAGCAGCCACCGTGACCGGGCGAGGCCCCGACCGGGTGATACCGGTCGGGGCCTCGCCGCGTCGGGCCACGGAGGCTCCGCTCTGCTCTGGTCTACTTTGCGTAGACGCCCGGCTTAGAGGAGGGTGACGGCGGCCTGGGCGACGGCGAAGATCGCGAGCCCCGCAAGGGAGCCGACGACGGTGCCGTTGATCCGGATGTACTGGAGGTCGCGTCCGACCTGCAGCTCGATCTTCTCGCTCGTCTCCGCGGCATCCCAGCGTTCGACCGTCTCGGTGATGACACCGGCGATCTCGTCCCGGTAGGTCCGCACGAGGTACGTGACCGAGTCGGCGATCCAGCGATCGATGCGCCCTCCGAGCGCGCCGTCGCCGGCGAGCCGCTCGCCCACCTCGATCACGGTCGCACGGATGCCGTCCCTCAGGTCGCTCGACGGGTCGCCGAGCGACGCCACGAGGGACACCTTCACGGCCTCCCAGGTCTCGCTCGCGAACTCGCGCAGGCGGGCGCTGTCCAGGAGCTCGAGCTTCAGGGTCTCGACCCGGTTGATCATCGCCGGGTCGTGCTCGAGGTCGTCGGCCAGCTCGACGAGGTAACGGTCGATGGCCTCGCGAAGCGGATGCGCGGCATCCGCCCGCACGGCGGCGACGAACCCGAGTACCTCGCGGTGCGCCCTGTCGTCGACGAGGCGGTCGACGAAGCCGGGGAGCCAGCCGGGCAGCCGAGCGGACACGGCCTTTCCGAAGGCCTCCGGGTGGGCTTCGAGCCAGGCCTCCGCGCGATCCAGGAGCAGGTCGACGACCGCGTGCTGCTGCCCGGAGGCGAGCAGGCGCGCGCCGACCCTGCCGATCGGCGGCGCCCACTCCGGACGCACGAGGTGCTCGCGCGCCACGGTCTCGATGAGGTCCTTGATCGCGTCGTCACTCAGGAGAGTGAGCAGCCCGGTGCCGGCGACGGAGATCTCCTCGGTGAGCCTGCTGGCGTTGTCTGGCTGCTTCAACCAGGTGCCGAGTCTCCTGGACACCCCGATCGAGTCGAGCTTGCCGCGGACGACCTGCTCGGAGAGGAAGTTGGTGCCCACGAATTCGCCGAGGCTCGCGCCGATCTCGTCTTTGCGGCTCGCGATGATGTTGGTGTGCGGGATGCGCAGGCCGAGCGGATACCGGAACAGCGCGGTCACGGCGAACCAGTCGGCGAGGGCGCCGACCATGCCGCCCTCGGCGGCGGCCCTGACGTAGTGCAGTGCGGGAATACGATCCTGCAGCGCAAACGAGACCGCGAAGACGAGCGCCATCAGGAGGAGCAGCGCGAGGGCGAGCCGCTTCATCCTGACCAGCGCCACCAGCCGGGCCGCGTCTGCGGGGCTGAGCACGGCGGTACGGCGCCGCCTGGTGCCGCGGGGCTTCGGCCGACCGGGTGTCGACCGGCCCGGCGTCGGTTCGCGCGTCAGCGCCATGGATGCGAGCCTAGGCCTGGAATCCGGTCGGGCGGATGGCCCAGCGCACGGTCCAGGACTCGTCCGGCGCGAGCCAGCGGAGGCCGGCCCCCGAGTTGAAGGCGTCGGCGGGCGCGGTCATCGGCTCGATCGCGACGGCACGGCCGGGCATGGCGCTCGCGCCATCGCTCGCCGTGACGGGGAACTCGGTCGGGGTGAAGACCTGCACGTACCGCATGTTCTCGTCGCCCCAGACGGTGACCCTGCGGCCGTCCGGAGCGGTGAGCGAATGCTCGCGTCCGGCGCCGCCGAAGGCGTCGTCGAGCGCAAGATCGGCGACGCGCACACCGGCACGGAGGTCGTAGCCGGTGCCGCCGACCGGGGTGTCGACACCGGTCGGGTTGAGCCGGGCATCCACTTCGAGGTGCGTGTCCGCGTCGACGCGCAACACGAGGTCCTCTGTGGGGACGTCGCCGATCTTGAGGTACGGGTGCACGCCGATGGCCACGGGGGCGTTCTCTGTGCCGACGTTGTGGACGGTGTGGGTGACCTCGAGGCCCGTGTCGGTGAGGGCATAGGTCACGCTCGTGTCGAGCTGGAACGGGAAGCCGGACTGGGGGAACACGGTCGCGGCGAGGGTCACCGCCGCAGCGTCCCGCTCGACGAGGCGATACGGGGTGAAGCGGAGGAGTCCGTGAATGGCGTTGTTCAGGAGGGGCTCGGTGATGCTGAGCTGCTGCCTGTCCTCGCCGTGCCGCCAGATCCCGTCGCGGATGCGGTTGGGCCACGGCACGAGCACGATGCCCGCGGACATCGGCGGCTCGACCTCCGCAGCGAAGGTCTCCACGAGGTCTATGCCGTTCAGGGCATAAGCTCGGATCCCGGCGGCGACCTCGGTGATCGTCGCCGTGGCCCGCCCGTCCGGGGTCTCGTGTGTCAGTTCGTACTGGGTTCCGGTGGCTGCGCGCATGGGACCAGCCTATTCGCCCTGGAGCACGGTGAGTCCGGCCTCGCGGAGCCGGGCCAGCGCATCGGGGTGCGCTGCGGCATCCGTCAGCAGGGAATCGAAGGCATCGAGGGGGCCGACCCTGCCGAGGTGCACCCGGCCGAGCTTGGAGCCGTCCGCGACCACGATCGCCCGGGTCGCCGCCTGGAGCATGAGGGTCTTGACGCCGGCTTCCGGCAGGTTGATGTTCGTGACCCCGCCTCCCGCGTCGACGCCGTTGCAGCCGATGAAGGCGAGGTCGGCGTGGACCTGGCTGAGCACGGTCGCGGCGAGCGGCTCGACGAGGGAGTGCTGCAACGGCCGGAGCGAACCGCCCGTGACGATCACCGTGAAGCGCGGGATGGCGGGCTCGAGCTCGAGGGCGATGCTGAGCCCGTTGGTGATCACGACGACGTCGCTCAGCTCGGAACGGGCGAGCAGGGCACGGGCGATGGCGAGGTTGGTCGTGCCGACGTCGAGGATCACGCTCTGCCCGCTCACGACGAGGGATGCGGCGAGCGCCCCGATCTGCTGCTTCGGTATCACGGATGCCCCGAGCGACTCTTCGAAAGAGGGCTCTGTGTCCGCGGCGAGCGTCGACCCCTGGGCCAGCGCGGGCACCGCTCCCCCGTGCACCCGGTGCACGAGCCCCTCCGTCTCGAGGGCGTCGAGGTCGGCGCGCGCGGTGACCCCGGACACACCGAAGGCCTCGCGCAGCTCACTCACCCGCACGAAGCCGCGCTCGTCGACGAGCCGGCGGATCTGCTCCCTGCGCTGGTACTGCGGGAGCAGCTCGCGGTCTGCCGGCGTCTCGAATGTCATAACCCTATCTTCGCTTACTTTCTTTTAGTTATCAATTAGAAACTGCTGGTTTCGGTTGCGCAGATCCGCTAACGTGGTGAGGGTTATGGACACCGTCATGGATAGCGCAGGCTTCGTCGCCGCACCCGGAATCACCCGTCACCACCACACCCTGGCCGACGGCCGGGACCTCATCTACTTCGACGACCCGGACACGCGGCTCTCGCCCGAACGCGCCGCCGATACCCGCCAGCTCGACCCGCGCCCGCCGACGGCGAGCATGCGCCAGGACCCGCTCAGCGGCGAATGGGTCTCGATCGCGTCTGCACGCCAGAACCGGGTGTTCCTGCCGCCGGCGAACCTCGACCCGCTCGCGCCGTCGACGCCGGAGAACCCGAGCGAGGTACCGAGCAACTACGACGTCGCCGTGTTCGAGAACAAGTCGCCGTCCTTCGGGCCCTTGCTCACCGACGCGAACGCGCCGGCAGGGCTCGCCGAGCTCTCCGAGATCGGCCTCGGGCGCACCCGCACCTCGGTCGGGCGCTGCGAGGTCGTCTGCTTCAGTCCCGAGAACGAGGGCTCCTTCGCGAGCCTCTCCGTCACCCGGGCCCGCACCGTGATCGAGGCATGGGCCGAACGCACCCACGTGCTCTCGCAGCTCCCGGGCATCCAGCAGGTGTTCCCCTTCGAGAACCGCGGCGAGGCGATCGGCGTGACGCTGCGGCATCCGCACGGCCAGATCTACTCGTACCCGTACGTCACCCCACGTACCCAGCGCGTGATCGCGTCGCTCGAAACCTACGGTCCCACTCTCTTCGCCGACGTGCTCGCGAGCGAACAGGCCGCCGACCGGGTCATCATCCGCGGCGAGCACTGGACCGCGTTCGTGCCCTTCGCGGCCCGCTGGCCCATCGAGGTGCACATGCTGCCGCACCGCCAGATCCCCGACTTCGCGGCGACGAGCCTCGCCGAACGCGACGAACTCGCGGTGCTCTACCGGCGGCTCCTGCGCGGCATCGACGCGATCTATTCGACGCCGACACCGTACATCGCGGCGTGGCACCAGGCCCCCGTGCACACGCACCGGGACGACATCCGCCTGATGCTGCAAGTCACGAGCCCGCGCCGGGCAGAGGACAAGCTGAAGTATCTCGCCGGATCGGAGGCTGCGATGGGTGCGTGGATCGGCGACGTCACTCCCGAGCAGGCGGCTGCGGGCATCCGTGCCGCCGTCGAACGGTCGATGGCCGCGGATGCCGCGAGCGAGGCCCGCGCATGAGCGCCCTCGATTCCGCAGCGACCGCAGGTTTCGCCAAGCGCTTCGCCGGCGAGCCGGACGGCCTCTGGTCGGCGCCCGGACGGGTGAACCTGATCGGGGAGCACACCGACTACAACGACGGCTTCGTACTGCCGTTCGCGATCGACCGGCGCACCGTGATCGCGCTGGCTGCGAGCAACGACCGGCTGATGCGGGTGGCGAGCTCGTTCTCCGACGAGATCGTCGAGGTCTCCCTCGACGGGCTGACCCCCGACATCCTCGCGGGCTGGTCGGCGTACCCGCTCGGAGTCGCCTGGGCGCTCGGCGAATTCGGGGCGCCGCTGTCGACGGTGGCCGGTTTCGACGTGTACATCGTCTCGGACGTGCCGATCGGGGCCGGCCTGTCGTCGTCGGCGGCGATCGAGAGCGCGATCGCGGTCGCCCTCAACGACGTCTGGGGGCTCGGCTTCGACCGGCGCACCCTCGCCCGGGTGGGCCAGCTCGCCGAGAACCGCGCCGTCGGGGCGCCGACGGGCATCATGGACCAGTCCGCCTCCCTGCTCGGAGAGAAGGACTCCGCGGTCTTCCTCGACTGCCGCACGCTCGAGTCCGAGGTCGTTCCGCTCGGCTTCGACGCGGCGGGACTCGAGCTGCTGATCATCGACACGAAGGTGAGCCACGAGCACTCGACGGGCGGGTACGCCTCGCGCCGGGCATCCTGCGAACTCGGCGCCCGGCTGCTCGGCGTCGACTCGCTCCGCGACCTCGGGGTCGTCGACCTCGCGCGGGCCGCTGAGCTGCTCGACGACGAGACGTTCCGCCGGGTGCGGCACGTGATCACCGAGAACCAGCGGGTGCTCGACACCGTGCGCACGCTGCGCGAGTCCGGCCCGTCCGCGATCGGCGCGCTTCTCGACGCCTCGCACACCTCGATGCGCGACGACTTCGAGATCTCGGTTCCCGAACTCGACCTCGCGGTCGTCGCGGCGCGCGGCGCGGGTGCCGTCGGCGCGCGGATGACGGGAGGCGGCTTCGGCGGTGCCGCGATCGCGCTCACGCCGCACGAGCTGATCCCCGCGGTCACCGCTGCGGTCCGGTCCGCGTTCGCGGATGCCGGGTTCGGCGCCCCGGACACCTTCGTGGTGCGCGCGGCCGACGGCGCCGGCCGCGAGGGCTGACCCCTCCCCGGCTTCCCCTTCCTGCACATCGGTCCGGCCGCTGCGGCGCTTTCAGTAGAACACTGGGCGGCGCGGCAGCCGGCCCGGAACCTGCAGGAGTTATGCCGATTCGGGCGGGATGACGGGCGTGGCCGTTCCTGCAGTGATGCGGAGCAGTTCGGCAAAGCTGGTCGGGAAGACGGTGTGGGCGTGGCCGGCAGCCGCCCACACTTCGGGATACCCGTCCAGGTCCACGTCGACAAGGGTGCGGAGCGGCCGCGGGTGCCCGACCGGCGCAACGCCGCCGATGACCTGCCCGGTCGCGCTCTTGACGAGTTCCTTCGACGCCCGGCCGATCGTGCCGCCGAGCCTCTCGCCAAGCCACTGCGTGTCGACGCGGTGAGCTCCAGAGGTCAGCACGAGCAACGGCTCGCCGTCGAGGGTGAAGACGAGGGAGTTGGCGATCGCGCCCGGCTCGATGCCGAGGGCGTCGGCGGCCTGCTGCGCGGTCGTCGCCGCCTCATCGAGCCAGCGGATGTCCGGCGCGAGCCCGAAGGCGGCGAGCGCCTCCCGCACGCGGTCGACGGCGGGGTGTGCGGTGTTCACCATCGCGCCAGCCTATCCCGTCCCGAATTCAGGAGTTGCGGCCCGTTTCGGGTCGCACAAGCGCTTTCCCGGGGCCAGGACTGCTCAACTCCTGAATTCGGCGCAGGCCACTTCTGGAGTTGAGACAGGGGAAGGGCGCGGGACGGATGCCGCACTAGGCTGGCGCGTATGACTGCAGACAGCGCCGCCCGCATCATCACTCTTCCCGACCGGCCGGGGCCGAGCATCGCGGACTCCGCGTTCGTCGCCCCTGGTGCGGTGCTCGTGGGGCATGTGATCCTCGCCGAACACGCAAGCGTCTGGTACAACTCGGTGCTGCGCGCGGAGGCGGAACCGATCCGGATCGGGGCAGGCTCGAACCTGCAGGACAACGTCTCATGCCACGTCGACCACGGTTTCCCGCTCATCGTGGGCCGGGACGTGTCCGTCGGGCACGGCGCGGTGCTTCACGGCTGCGTCGTCGAGGACGGCGCCCTGATCGGAATGAAGGCGACCGTGCTCAACGGCGCCGTGATCGGGACGGGTTCCCTCGTCGCGGCCGGGGCCGTCGTGCTGGAGGGCACGATCGTGCCGTCGTACTCGCTCGTCGCGGGGGTCCCGGCCAAGGTACGCCGACCCCTGACGGATGCCGAGGTCGCGGGCATCCGCCAGAATGCCGCGAACTACCTCGACCACGCCGCCCTGCACGCTTCCGCCCTCGCCTGACCCGCCCGGGACGGCCGGGCCGGTTCCGTGAGGTGTCGCATATCGACGTTAAACGTCGACGCGAAGGTCGATATGCGACACCTCAGCGATCACGCGAGCGTTTCCCGGGGGCGACGCGGCGGGTGCTGGGAAGCGCGGGGCTGGGCTAGAGCAGGGCGCGCTCGGCGGCCTTGACCACGTTGCCGAGCAGCATGGCGCGCGTCATCGGTCCGACGCCGCGGGGGTTCGGGGAGAGGTAGCCTGCGACCTCTGCGACGTCGGGGTGCACGTCGCCGGTGAGGACGCCCTTGCCGGTGACGGGGTCGACCAGGCGGGTGATGCCGACGTCGAGAACTGCGGCGCCCGGCTTGATCCAGTCAGCCTGGACCAGGTGCGGCACACCGACCGCGGCCACGACGATGTCCGCGCGGCGGACCTCCTCCGGCAGGTCGACCGTGCGCGAGTGGGTGAGGGTGACGGTCGCGTCGAGGCCCTTGCGGGTGAAGAGCAGGCCGAGCGGCCTCCCGACGGTGAGCCCGCGGCCGATCACGACGACCTTGCGGCCGACGATCGGCACATCGTAGCGGCGTAGCAGCTCGACGATCCCGGCCGGCGTGCACGGCAGCGGCGAGCTGAGCTTGCCTTCGATGCCGAGGACGAGCCTGCCGAGGTTGGTCGGGTGCAGGCCGTCCGCGTCCTTGGCCGGGTCGATCAGTTCGAGCATGGCGTTCTCGTTGTGGCCGACGGGAAGCGGCAACTGGATGATGTAGCCGGTGACCTCGCGGCTGGAGTTCAGGTCCTTGATCGCGGCGCGGACATCCGCGGTCGTCGCCGATGCGGGCAGGTCGATACGGATCGACTCGATGCCGACTTCGGCGCAGTCGCGGTGCTTGCCCGCGACGTACGAACGTGAACCCGGGTCATCGCCCACGAGCAGGGTGCCGAGCCCGGGAACGATCCCGTGCGCACGCAGCTCGGTGACACGGGCGATGAGTTCGGTCTTCACGGCGGACGCGGTCGCGACTCCGTCGAGGGTGATTGCCGTCATGCGTGATCCAATCGTTTGGTGCTTTCGAGCGCGGTTGACCCCCGCGTTCGCCGAACCAATTCGACGGAGTTTCTGGTCGAAAACCCCGAAAACGGGCTTCCCACGTGCGTGTTTCCCAAAAACTCCGTCGAATTCGTCAGGGGGTGGTGGTGCAGGATGCGGCGTGCGCTACTGGTGCAGGCCGGGGTACAGCGGGAAGGCCTCGGTGAGCGTCTTGACCCGGGCGCGGAGCGCCTGCACGTCGGCGCCGGGCTTGAGGGCCTCAGCGATGACGTCGGACACGACGGTGAACTCGGCGTCGCCGAAGCCGCGGGTCGCGAGGGCGGGCGTGCCGATCCGCAGGCCGCTCGTGACCATCGGCGGGCGCGGGTCGAACGGCACCGAGTTGCGGTTGACCGTGATGCCGACCTCGTGGAGGGCATCCTCGGCCTGCTGTCCGTTGATCTCGGAGTGGCGCAGGTCGGCGAGCACGAGATGCACGTCGGTGCCGCCGGTGAGCACGTCGACGCCGGCGGCGCGCGAGTCGTCTGCCGTCAGGCGGGCGGCGAGGATGCTGGCCCCGCGCAGGGTGCGCTCCTGGCGTTCCTTGAATTCCGGCTCGGCCGCGAGCTTGAACGCGGTCGCCTTGGCGGCGATGACGTGCATGAGCGGACCGCCCTGCTGCCCGGGGAACACGTTCGAGTTGAGCTTCTTCGCGAGCGCGGTGTCCCGGGACAGGATGAAGCCGGACCGGGGGCCGGCGAGGGTCTTGTGCACGGTCGAGGACACGACGTCGGCGTGCGGCACCGGTGACGGGTGCAGGCCGGCGGCGACGAGCCCGGCGAAGTGCGCCATGTCGACCCAGAGCAGGGCGCCGACCTCGTCCGCGATCGCGCGGAACGCGGCGAAGTCGAGGTGGCGCGGGTATGCCGACCAGCCGGCGATGATGACCTTCGGCTTGTGCTCGAGGGCCTTGTCGCGGACGACGTCCATGTCGACGAGGAAGGTGTCCGGGTCGACGCCGTACGCGACCGGGTTGTAGAGCTTGCCGGAGAAGTTGAGCTTCATCCCGTGGGTGAGGTGGCCGCCGTGGGCGAGCTCGAGGCCGAGGATGGTGTCGCCGGGCGTTGCGATCGCGGAGAGCACGGCGGCGTTCGCCGTGGCGCCGGAGTGCGGCTGCACGTTCGCGTACGCTGCGCCGAAGAGGGACTTGGCCCGCGCGATCGCGAGCTCCTCTGCGACGTCGACGAACTCGCATCCGCCGTAGTAGCGACGCCCCGGGTAGCCCTCGGCGTACTTGTTGGTGAGCACGGAGCCCTGCGACTGCAGGATGGCGCGCGGCACGAAGTTCTCGCTCGCGATCATCTCGAGGTAGTCGCGCTGGCGACCCAGTTCGAGTTCGAGGACGGCGGCGATCTCGGGGTCGACGACCTCGAGCGGCTCGTTGAAGGTGGAATGCAGCGTGGTACCAGGCACAGATTCGGACACGGGTCTCCTCAGACTTGAATTAATCGTCGTGGCCCAGGCGTGCGGCCACTAACCGTGTCAGTCGCTCCCCGATGGTGACCCATCTTTCGTGCTACGCCAGTTGCGACACGCAAATCCTATCAGGCGCCGCGGTCTCCGCGCCGGTTCGCGCGTCCGAGCTCGTCGACGACGAGCAGTTCCGGCCGGAACCGGTCGGTGTCGTGCGCGACCCTGGCGATGAGGTGCGCGGCCATCGGGGCGGTGAGCGCCTGGAAGGCCACGATCGCGACCGAGAGCGTGACGGTGCCGAGGGTGAAGTTGTTGACCGCGACATCCACCGTCACGGCGATGAGGCCGAAGACCTGCGGCTTGGTCGCCGCGTGCAGCCTGCTGAGCACATCCGGGAAGCGCAGCAGGCCGACGCCGGCCGCGAGGCACATCAGGGCGGCGGAGAGCACGAGCACCGCCGTGACCACATCGCCGATCACCGCGGTCACGAGTGCTCCTTCCCGCCGAGGAAGCGGCCGACGGCGAGCGAGCCGAGCACCGCGAACAGGGCGAGCACGAGCAGCACCGGCAGGGTGTCGACGTGCCGGTTGATCGCCATCTCCGCGCCGAGCGCGCAGATCACGGTCGCGACGAGCACATCGGAGGCGATCACGCGGTCGAGGACAGACGGGCCGCGAATGATGCGGTACACCGCGCACAGTCCCCCGGCGCCGAACAGCACGGCGGCTACGATCACGACGACTCCCATCAGGTTTCCTTTCCCGTGTCGTCCAGGTTCCGGCGGTCCCTGTCGTCGTCATTCCGAGCGGATGCCGCGCGCGCGTCCCCGGCCGCGGCGCCCGTTGCCGCCGCAACGGCGGCCACAGCATCGCCGAGGGCGAGTCGTTCGAGGTCTTCGCGCGAGCCGAACGCGCGCACGATGCGCCGCTCGGTCGCGAGCACGCTCACCCGGAACCGGTCGATCTGGGCGTGCGTGCGCACGTTCAGCACGTGCAGGTAGAGCGTGGAGCTCACCCGGTCGGTGTCGATGACGATCGATCCGGGCACGATCGAGGTCGCAACGGCCGTCCAGGTCAGGATGAGGTCGCTCCGGGTGCGGAGCGGCACCGCGATGATCGCGCTGTCCGGACCGGCGGGCCTCCTGAGGGGCCTGAGGGCCAGCCAGGCGACCTGCACGGACGCGCGCACGATGTCGCCGAACAGCCGCAGCAGGAACGCGAGGGCGCCTGCCGGGCTGATCCGGCCGCTCAGCTGCACGGCGGGCAGGTAGAACACGACGGAGACGAGCGCGGCGAGCAGGGCTCCGGTCAGGAGGTTGAGCCAGGAGAAGCTGCCCCAGAGCAGCATCCAGAGCAGTACGAGCCCGAGCCAGAGCGGGAGCTGGTTCAGGAGGGCGGCGCGGCGCTCCGCGCGGGTCGTCACGGTGTGCCGCCAGGGAAGACCGCGTCGACATAGTCGCTCGGGGCCTCGATGTCGGCGGCGGCCCGCGCCGCGAAGTCGAACACGGGACCCGCGAAGACCGTCAGCCCGATGGTCAGCACGAGCAGCCCGGCGGTCGCGCCGACCATGAGCCGGGAGACGGTCTTGGTCACGACCGTTCCGTCGTCGTGCGGGTCGTCGGTGAGGCGGTCGAGCATGGCCGAGTCGTAGTTCTCGACCTCGCGGCGCGGGCGCCAGAAGGCCATGTTCCACGCGCGGGCGAGGGCGTAGAGGGTCAGGAGCGAGGTGGCCGCTCCCGCCCCGATCACCGCCCACGCGAGCGGGGTGCCGAGCTGCGCCCCGGCCTGGAACAGGGCGAACTTGCCGAGGAAGCCGGAGAACGGCGGGATGCCGCCGAGGTTCATCGCGCCGATGAAGAACAGCACTGCGACGACGGGAGCGGCCTTGAGCATGCCGCCCAGCCGGGCGAGGGAAGTCGTGCCGCCGACGCGCTCGATGAGGCCGGCCGAAAGGAACAGGGTGGTCTGGACGCTGATGTGGTGCACGACGTAGAAGATCGTCGCGGCGAGGGCGAGCGGGGTGCCGATCGCGATGCCGAAGATCAGGTAGCCGATGTGGCTGACCAGGGTGAAGGACAGCAGCCTCTTGATGTCGGCCTGGGCGAGTGCGCCGAGAATGCCGATCAGCATCGTGAGCGCGGCGACGATGAGGAGCGGCACCTGGAACGGGTTGCTCGGGAAGAGCAGGGTCTGGGTGCGCAGGATCGCGTAGACGCCGACCTTGGTGAGCAGGCCCGCGAAGACCGCCGTGACCGGGGCGGGTGCGGTCGGGTAGGAATCCGGGAGCCAGAACGACAGCGGGAACACGGCGGCCTTCACAGAGAAGGCGAGGAGGAGCATCAGCCCGAGGATGCCCTGCACGTCTCCGGGCAGGGCGGGGATGCGTTCGGCGAGGAGGGCGAGGGTCACGGTCCCCGTCGCGCCGTAGATCAGGGCGATCGAGCTGAGGAAGAGGATCGACGAGACCAGGCTCACGACGATGTAGGTGACGCCGGCACGGATGCGCGCACCGGTACCACCGAGGGTGAGCAGCACATAGCTGGCCGAGAGCAGCATCTCGAAGCCGACGTAGAGGTTGAACAGGTCACCGGCGATGAAGGCGTTGAACAGCCCGGCGGCGAGCACGAGGTAGGTCGGGTGGAAGATCGAGACGGGGGTTTCCCTGTCGCCGTCGATGATGCCCTGGCCGACGGCGAAGAGCAGCACGCCGAGGAGCATCACGGCCGAGACGAGCAGCATGAGAGCCGAGAGTCGGTCCACGACGAGCACGATCCCCCACGGCGCCTGCCAGCCGCCGACGTGCACGACGGCGGGTCCCTGCTGGTCGACGAGCACGAGGAGCGTGGCGCTGATCAGGGCGACCGTGGTCAGCGAGGCGACGCCGACAGCGATCTGGGTCACGGTGCGCCGGCCGAGGGCGAGCGTGATCGCGCTGCCGAGCAGCGGGACGGCGACGACGAGGGGGACGAGGATGGTCGCAAGGTTCATCGGGCGGCATCCGTGTTCCCGGGGCGGGCGGGCGCTCCGTCGTCGTGATCGTAGTCGTCCGGGTCGTCGTGATCATCGGGGTCGTCGCGATCGCCCGCGTCGTCGTGATCGCTCGCGTCGAGGGAGGCGCGCACGGCCGCGTCATCGTCCGCGGAGGACCGGAAGTCCTGCTCCGCGGAGGACGCGGTCTCCGCAGCGTGCTCGTCGGTGAGGGTGTCGCCCTCGTCGCCGAGCTGGGCAAGCCACCAGGCGCGATAGACCAGGGCGAGGATGAGGGCGGTCACGCCGAAATTGATCACGATCGCGGTCAGCATCAGGATCTGCGGCACGGGATCGACCATGTCGGCATCGCTCGCGGTTCCGGTGATGATCGGCGAGCTGCCGGGCCGGCCGCTCATGATGAAGATCAGCAGGTTGGTCGCGTTCCCGACGAGCACGAACCCGATCAGCACCCGGGTCAGGCTGCGCTCGAGCATGATGTAGACGCCGGCCGCGTAGAGCACGGCCATGACGACGACGAGGGTCAGGGAGGCGCTCACGGGACCACCTCCGGCACCGGCTCCGCGCCCGGTTCTGACACCGGGGCACCCGCGGCATCGGAGCCGGAACCGGTCGCGGAGGCGTCGGACCCGGCGGGCGGAGCCTCACCGGCCTCGCTCTGCCGGTCGATCTCGCTGCCGAGGCTGCGGAGGATGTCGAGTGCCAGGCCGATCACGACGAGGTAGACGCCGATGTCGAAAACAGTGGAGGTGCCGAAGGAGAGGTGCCCGAGCACGGGAACGTCGACGCTCGCGTACGCCGACTGCAGGGGGATCCCGGTGACGAACAGTGAGGCGACCGCGGTGCCGACGGCGAGGATCACTCCGAGGCCGAGGATCTTGCCCGGGTCGATCGGGGCGGCTTCGCCGAGTTCGTAGCGTCCTCCGGCGAGGTAACGGGCGACGAGGGCGAGCCCGGCGAGGAGCCCGCCGGCGAATCCGCCCCCTGGCGCGTTGTGCCCGGCGAAGAGCAGGAACACCGACACGACGATCGCGGGGTGGAAGAGAAGCCGCACGATGACCTCGATCAGGATCGACCGGTCCTCCGGCTTGATCGTGCGCCCGGCGAGCAGCCAGGACTGCCGGGTGACGGCGTGGCCGGCCGAGGAGGCCTGCGGGTCGGCGACGACGCGGCGACGGTTGCGCGGTGACCGCTGGGTGCGGGAGCCCTTCAGACGCGGCAGGGTCTCGGTGCGCCCGGACACGAAGAGCAGGCTCGCGACGCCGGTCGCGACGACGATGAGCACGGACACCTCCCCCATCGTGTCCCAGGCCCGGATGTCGACGAGTGCGACGTTGACGATGTTGGTGCCGTGCGCCTCGAGCGTCAGGCGCGGCAGCTCGAGCGCGATGCTCGGCGCCTGCCGGGCGCCGAGGGCGATCATGGCGACGGTGCCCATGGTCGCCCCGACCAGCACCCCGATCAGGGCGCGGCGCCTGCGATGCAACGGCGCGTTCGGGCGGGTGACCCTCGCCGGCAGCCGGCGCAGCACGAGCACGAAGACCACGAGGGTCATCGTCTCCACGAGAGCCTGGGTCAGGGCGAGGTCGGGTGCGCCGTGGAAGGCGAACAGGGCCACGAGGCCATAGCCGGTGACTCCCGCGAGCAGCACCGACGTCATCCGCTGCCCTGACCGCGACGCCGCGATCGCCGCAACGCCCATGATCACGGCGATGATGACCTGGCCCGGGTAATCCCAGAGCACGACCGAGTCCGGCCAGGTCCGGTTGACCAGGGAGGCGAAGCCGAGCGCGAGCACGAAGACCACGAGGATCGTGCCGAGGTACTGCGGCAGGCCGCCGCGCTGCGCGAAGTGGGTGAGCCTCGCCGCTGTGCGATCGACGCTGCGCACGAGCAGCCCGTAGCCGCGACCGGCGTCGACGGTGCCGGGCACCCGCTCCTGCAGCACCGCGACCCCGCGACGCTTCCAGAACATCACGGCGCCGAGCGTGAGCACGACAGCGGTGATTCCCAGGGCGGGTTCGAATCCGTGCCAGAGGGCGAGGTGCGCGTGCCCTCCGCCGGGGACGGTGTCCGCGTACGGCGCGAGCAGCGAGTCGAGCCGGCCGGCCAGCGGGCCGAGCGCGATCGTCGCGACGGCGAGCAGTCCCGGGGCGATCAGGATGTCCCAGCGGCTCGGGTGCAGGGCCGTCTGCGCGAGCGCCGCCCTCGTTCCGAACGCGCCGTGGAAGAAGCGGATGCTGTACGCCACGGTCAGGAGGGAGCCCACCGCCGTGCCGACGAGCGCCACCCAGCCCCAGCCGTCGCCGTGCAGTGCCGCCTCGAGGAACGCCGTGAAGACGGCCTCCTTGGCGACGAATCCGAGCAGGGGTGGAAGGCCGGCCATCGACGCCACGGCGACGAGCGCGATCACGGCGAGCGCCGGGTCGCTGCGGCCGATTCCGGAGAGCTTCCGGAGGTCGCGGGTGCCCGCGCGGTGGTCGATGATCCCCACGACGAGGAAGAGCGCCGCCTTGTAGAGCGCGTGGGCGAGGAGGAGCGCGGCCCCGGCGAGCGCCGCGTCGCGGGTGCCGAAACCGACGACGACCATGATGAAGCCGAGCTGGCTCACGGTTCCGTAGGCGAGCACGAGCTTGAGGTCGTGCTGCCGCAGGGAACGCCAGGCGCCCACGAGCATGGTCCAGACGCCGATCGTCATGAGCACCGGCATCCACCCCTCGGTGTCTGCATACCCGGGGGCGAGCCGGGCGACGAGGTAGATGCCGGCCTTGACCATGGCGGCGGCGTGCAGGTAGGCGCTGACCGGGGTGGGGGCGGCCATCGCGGCGGGGAGCCAGAAGTGGAAGGGGACGAGAGCCGACTTGGACAGGGCCCCGACGAGGATGAGCAGGATGGCCCAGGTCGCGAGCGGGCCGGTGACGGGTTGGGCGACGAGCAGGGCGAGCGAGGTCGTCCCTGCCTCGACGCTGAGCATCACGACGCCGACGAGCATGACGAGTCCGCCGAAGGTCGTCACGATCAGGGCCTGGAGCGCGGCGCCCCTGCTCTCCCTGCGGAAGGTGTAATGGCCGATCAACAGGTAGGAGAGCACGCTCGTGATCTCCCAGAACATGAACATCACGACCACGTCGTCCGCGGTCACGAGCCCGTACATGGTGCCTGCGAAGGCGAGGAGGCAGGCTGCGAAACGGCCGAGCGCCGGTTCGTCAGCGTCGAAGTAGCGGGCACAGTACACGAGAACGAGGGCGCCGACGCCGGTCACGACGAGGGCGAGCAGCCAGGCGAGGGTGTCGACGCGGAAGGACAGCGCGACGCCGAGCTGCGGGATCCACGGGATGCTCGAGGTTTCGGAACCTCCGCGCGTGACCGTCGCGGTCTGCGTGAGCGTGAAGACGAACGCCGCCGCAGGCAGAAGCGCGATCAGGTAGAACACCTTGGTGGACAGCACGCGGGTGAGCGCCGGCGTCAGGACGGACAGCGCCAGGAAGGCGAGGAGGATCGTCGTCATGCGGCCTCCGGCTCTGTTTCTCGGGTCAGGGGTACGGAAAACCAGTCTACCGAGTGCCCGGTGGACGAACCCTGTTAGGGGGCGCCGGCGCCCCACCGGTAGGGTGGGCGAAAAGCAACTGGATCGGAAGTGCCCCCATGACGAGTGCCATCCGGGGGCCGAAACGCCCCGATCCGACCGGGTCAGGGGCTGAGGCAGAGCCAGCGCAGCCTCACGAGCACGGGCACCACGGCCTGCCCGTCGAGACGCCGCTCGAGCACATCCACGATGCGACGAGCGTGCACGAGGATGCGGGCCTGCACAAGGGGCTCAAGGGCCGGCAGGTGCAGATGATCGCGATCGGCGGCGCGATCGGCACCGGGCTCTTCCTCGGCGCCGGCGGCCGGCTCGCCTCAGCGGGTCCTTCCCTCGTCTTCGTCTACGCGATCTGCGGGTTCTTCGCGTTCCTGATCCTGCGCGCACTCGGCGAGCTCGTCCTGCACCGCCCGTCGTCCGGCTCCTTCGTCTCGTATGCGCGCGAATTCTTCGGCGAGAAGGCCGCGTTCGTCACCGGCTGGCTGTACTGGATCAACTGGGTGATGACGGCGATCGTCGATGTCACCGCCGTCGCGCTGTACATGAACTTCTTCGCCAAGTACTGGGCGCCGTTCGGGAGCGTGCCGCAGTGGCTCTACGCGCTGACGGCCCTCGCGGTCGTGCTGTGCCTCAACCTGCTGTCGGTGAGCGTCTTCGGCGAGCTCGAGTTCTGGTTCGCGCTTATCAAGGTCGTTGCGATCGTGTCCTTCCTGCTCGTCGGCACCTGGATGGTGATCTTCGGCACCCCGATCCCGGGCCAGGAGGCCGGCTTCAGCCTGATCGCGGACAACGGCGGCTGGTTCCCCAACGGGGTGCTCGCCTCGATCGTCGTCGTGCAGGGCGTCGTCTTCGCCTACGCCTCGATCGAACTCGTCGGCACGACCGCCGGAGAGACCGCCCATCCGGAGACGGTGATGCCCAAGGCGATCAACACCGTGATCGTGCGCATCGCGGTCTTCTACGTCGGCTCGATCCTGCTGCTCTCGCTGCTGCTGCCGTACACCGCGTACCAGGCAGGCGTCAGCCCCTTCGTGACGTTCTTCGGCAGCATCGGCGTCGGCGGGGTCGACGTGATCATGAACCTCGTCGTGCTGACCGCGGCGCTGTCCTCGCTCAATGCCGGCCTCTACTCGACGGGACGGATCCTCCGGTCGATGTCGCTCGCGGGATCGGCGCCGCGCTTCGCCGGAAAGGTGAGCCGGACCGGGGTGCCGTTCGGCGGCATCCTCTTGACGGGCTTCGTCACCCTGCTCGGTGTCGGCCTCAATGCGATCGTGCCGGATGAGGCGTTCGAGATCGTGCTCAACATGGCGGCGATCGGGATCATCAGCGCGTGGGGGATGATCGTGCTCTGCCAGCTGCGCCTGCAGGCCTGGGCGAAGCGCGGGATCCTGAAACGGCCGGCGTTCCGCCTGTTCGGGGCTCCATACACCGGTTATGCGAGCCTCGGGTTCCTGGCGACGGTTCTCGTGCTGATGGCCTTCGACTGGCCGGTCGGCACGCTCACGATCAGTTCCCTGATCGTGATCATCCCGGCGCTCGTGGTCGGCTGGTATGCGTGCCGCGGCCGGATCCTGCAGATCGCGCTCGCCCGCGACGGCAAGACCGGGGCCTTCCCGATCAAGGCGAACCGGCCGCTCGCCGACGAGAACGGGACCGGGCGGCCTCCGCGGTAGACCCCTGCGCGGCGTATCCCGGTGGGCCCCTGCTGCACCGCGCGAGAGTGTGCATGATCTGACGCGCGGACGGATACGATTTGTTATATGGGGGCACAAAAACTGGGCCGGACGGTCGGCCTCGTGATCGCGGGACTCGCCACGGGCGCGGCGGCCGTGCTCTGGTTCCTGGTCGCCTCTGGCGAGCACGCCCCCGGTGCGGCCCCCTCCCAGATCGTGCTCTTCGGCGTGCTCCCGGTGTCGTACGACCCGAGCGCGCCGGGCCCCCGGGCGATCCTCGGCGCCATCGCCCTCTCCGTGCTCTTCGCCGCCGGCATCGCCCTGCTCGAACGCCGCGCGACGAACCGCTCCCGACGGTCCTCCAACGCGCACCTGACCCCGCTCGCACCGAAGATCGTGATGGCCCCGCAGGGAGGAGTCTTCGCCGGACCTGTGACGGTGACCGTGCTGATCCCGGCTCACAACGAGGCCCTGTCGCTCCCCGTGACCCTGGCCTCTCTTCTCACCCAGTCGCATCCGCCGGAGCGCGTCATCGTCGTCGCGGACAACTGCACCGACGACACTGTCAGCATCGCCCGAGAACACGGCGTCGAGGTCGTCGAATCCGTGGGCAACACCCAGAAGAAGGCGGGTGCCCTGAACCAGGCACTCAAACGGGTCCTGCCCGGACAGCTCGACAATGACGTCGTCATGATCATGGACGCGGACACCGCGCTCGATGACGGCTTCCTCGCCGAGGCCGTCGCCCGGTTCACGAGCGATCGCGCCCTGATGGCGATCGGGGGCCTCTTCTACGGGGAGCCGGGGTTCGGCCTGCTCGGACTCCTGCAGCGCAACGAGTACGTGCGCTACTCGCGGGAACTCGCCAGGCGGCGCGGCCGTGTCTTCGTCCTGACCGGGACGGCGTCGTTGTTCCGGCCCCTCGCGCTGCGGTCCGTGGCCGAGAACCGCGGTGTCACCATTCCCGGGGTGCCCGGCGACGTCTACGACACCTACGCCCTCACCGAGGACAACGAGCTGACCCTCGCGTTGAAGTCCCTCGGCGGACTGATCACCTCCCCCACCCAGTGCACCGTGGTGACGGAGCTGATGCCGACGCTCCCCGCGCTCTGGCAGCAGCGCCTGCGGTGGCAACGCGGCGCCCTCGAGAACATCGGCACCTACGGCCTGACCCCGGCGACCCTCCGCTACTGGGCGCAGCAGCTCGGCATCGGGTACAGCGTCATCGCCCTGACCTCGTTCCTGTCGCTGATGGTGCTGACCCTGCTCGCGGTCAGCACCTGGATCTGGTTCCCCTTCTGGCTCTGCCTGGGCCTCGTCTTCGTCACCGAACGCGTGGTCACCGTGTGGAAGGGCGGCTGGCGGGCCCGCCTGCTCGCGGTCACCGTGCTCCCCGAACTCTGCTTCGACATGTTCCTGAACGTGGTCTACGTCAAGGGCATCGTCGACATCACCCTCGGCAGGCATGCCGCCTGGGAACACGCAAGCATGAAGGTCGGAACCGGGAGCGCCGCCTGATGCCGGTCCACGTCCTCAGCCAGGTGCCCGCAGGCATCCTGCTGCCCGACACGATCCTCGCCTCGGAGTTCTTCGCCGTCTTCTCGGCCTTCGTCGGGATCAATACCGTCATCTACGTGGTCCTGGCCGTCGCCAAGATCCTGCCGAAGATCTATTTCACCGACTGGGTCAGGGGCAGCAACCGGCGGGCCGCCGCCCGCAGCATCTACGCGGTGGCGGAAATACCTGTGCGGCCGCCGCCTCCCCCGACCACGGTCGCCGTGACGACCCTCGAGGCATCCGTGCGCCGGGTGCGCGAGTCGGCGCATCCGCTCGCAGGAGTGCATGCGGGAGCGCACAGCGGAGCGCTCGCGTCGACGCACGGCGGGACGCACGCGGAGGCGCACGCCGGGACGCACGCGGCTACGCACGCGGCTACGCACGTGGCTAGGCACGTGGCACCGCATGCCGCGCTACGCGGCCGACCGGCGCCGGATCACCAGCTGGCTCACCAGCACGAGCGCGAGCGCGGCGACGAGGATCCCGACGTAGACGAACGGCACTGACGTGATGCCCGAGCGTTCGAGGAGAATCCCTCCGAGGAGGGCGCCGCCGCCGATGCCGGTGTTGAACGCGGTCGTGTAGAAGGCGCTCGCGGTGTCGCGGATACGACGGGACGCCGTGTGCATCAGTCGGGTCTGCAGCAGGGCGGGCAGGGCTCCGAACGCGATGCCCCAGAGCAGGAACGCGACGATGGCGACCGGGAGCAAGCCGCTCCAGATGCTCAGCACGGACACGCTGACCGCGCTCACGACGAGGCCGAGCACGAGGCCGAGCTGGGGCCGGGCGGCGAACACCGTGCCGCTCAGGAGCAGTCCGACGGCACCGGCGATCCCGTAGGCGAACAGGAACGGGGCGATCGCGGACGGATCGACCCCGAGGCCGTCGATCAGGAACGGCGCGATGTACGTGTAGAAGGAGTAGTGACCGATCATGATCAGGGCTGCGATGACGCAGATCAGGGCGACGGGAGCGATCGTGGGGTCCCGGCGCGCGGGCGCCTGGGGGCGCGGGGCGGCTGCCGGGGCCGGGTCGGTCACGGCTGCCTGGTCGGTCACGGCTGCTGACGTGGTCTCGAGCCGCGCAGCGCTCGCGTCCGGGGCGTCGGGGGCGGATGCCGCGGCATCCGCTGCCTGCGCCGGTACGCCCCGGTCGCCGCGCGGCGGGGAGACGTAGTGCTCGACCTTCGGCAGGAACCGCCAGACGAGGGCCGCGCCGATGAGCATGAGCACGGCGAGCAGCACGAAGGACAGCCGCCAGCCGAGCGCATGCCCGGCCGCCGTCCCGAGCGGAACGCCGAAGACGAAGGCGAGGGTGCCGCCGGAGATCGTGATCGAGATCGCCCGGCCGATCTGTTCCTTGGGCACGAGGTGGGCGGAGTACGCCCCGACGACGCCCCAGAACAGGCCGTGGGCGAGGCCGCCGAGCACCCGGGTGGCGACGACGAGTTCGTAGCTCGGGGCGAGCGCGGTGAGCACATTGCTGAGCGCGAAGACCAGGAGCACGAAGACGATCAGTCCGTGCCGGGGCAGCCGTTTCGTGAGCAGGGCCAGCGGCGTGCTCGTGAGCACGACGGTGAACGCGAACCAGCTCACAAGCAGGCCGGTCTGCGACTGCGGCACTCCGAGCGATCCGCTCATCTCCGGGAGCAGGCCGGTCGGCAGCATCTCGCTGGTGACGGAGAGGAACACGGCACCGGAGAGGGCGAGCAGCCCGATCCACGGGAAGCGGGCAGGAGGCGTCGAGGCGACCGAGCCGGTGCGGGGGCGGTCGGAGTGCGCGGTGGCGGTGTTGGCGGGATCGAAGCGG
Source organism: Cryobacterium sp. MDB1-18-1 (assembly GCF_004402735.1). Classification (NCBI taxonomy): domain Bacteria; kingdom Bacillati; phylum Actinomycetota; class Actinomycetes; order Micrococcales; family Microbacteriaceae; genus Cryobacterium; species Cryobacterium sp. MDB1-18-1. The sequence goes on from NZ_SOFR01000044.1 coordinate 124,488, forward strand.
GGCAGCTCGATCGGCGAAGTCAGGGACATGGGTGTGCTCACAGAGGGCTGGGCCTGCAGCCCGCGCGGGGCCGGGCCGGCGCCAGCCGGATCGTGTGCGCGCAGCGTGCGCGCCCGGGGCCTGTCGCTTGTGCCGGCCACATCCAGCCTAACCGACAGCCTGACGGCAGCCGATAGCCTAGACGGATGACTAGTTCCACTCCGCTGCCCGCACACCACCACTGGGTCATCGCCCTCGTCTGCGTCGACCAGCCGGGCATCGTCCACGCCGTGAGCGGCGCCATCGTGCAGGCTCACGGCAACATCACCGAGAGCCAGCAGTTCACGAGCGCCGACACCGGCCGGTTCTTCATGCGACTCCAGATCGAGACTCCCGCCTCACGCGAGGAGCTCACGGCGGCGCTCGCACCCGTCGCCGAGCGCTACGCGATGACGTCGGTGATCGACGTCGTCGGCCGCCCGCTCCGCACCCTCGTGCTCGCCTCGACGGCGGGCAACTGCGTGAACGACCTGCTCTTCCGGCACCGGGGCGGCCAGGTGCCGATCGAGATCCCGCTGGTGCTGAGCAACCACGGCACCCTGCGCGACCTCGTCGGCTTCTACGGGGTGCCGTTCGAATCGCTCCCCACCACGGATGCCGCGAGCAAGGCCGCCTTCGAAGCCCGGGTGATCGAGGCGATCGAGGACAACGACATCGAGCTCGTCGTTCTCGCGCGGTACATGCAGATCCTGTCCCCTGAACTGTGCGCGGTGCTCGAGGGCCGGGCCATCAACATCCACCACTCGTTCCTGCCCGGGTTCAAGGGTGCGAACCCGTACAAGCAGGCCCACGCGCGCGGGGTCAAGCTGATCGGGGCGACGGCTCACTTCGTGACGAGCGACCTCGACGAGGGACCGATCATCGAGCAGAACGTGGTCCGGGTGGACCACTCCCGCACGCCGGCCGAGCTCGTCGCGATCGGCCAGGACGAGGAGAGCCGCACCCTCACTCAGGCGGTGACCTGGTTCGCCGAGCACCGGGTGCTGCTCGACGGGGCCCGGACGATCATCTTCAAGTAGCCGCCGGCATCCGTTCCCCTTCCGGTCGGGAGTGACCGTTCCGCCGGCCGCTCTCGACCGGAAAGGTGATGTTCGGGGAACGGTAGAGTGGGCGGGTGACTGACTCCCGTGCCCTGCCGAAGATCGGGTTCAACGACGTTCTGCGGTTCCTTCTCGAACTGTTCGCGTTCGTCACCCTCGCGGTCTGGGGCTTCACGACCTGGCCGTTCCCGTGGCCCGCGCTGCTCGTCGGCATCGTCGCCCCCGCGTTCGCGATCATCCTCTGGGCGCTGTTCCGGTCGCCGAAGGCCGTCTTCCGGCTCGACCCGTTCGGCAAGGCGATCATCGAGATCGCCGTGTTCGGCGCTGCCGCGATCGCGTGGTGGGACATGGGCCTGCCGGTCATCGGCGGCGTCTTCGCGGTCGTCGCGACGGTCAGCGGCGTCCTCTCCGGTCGCGCAGAACTGCGCTAGCTCGCTCGCCCGGGTCAGGCGGGACGGACCGCCCGAGTCTCGCGCGGCATCCGCAGGGCGAGGGCGCTCGTCGCGAGGAAGAACAGCGCACCGACACCGAACGCGACCGGGTACGAGACGGAATCGGCGAGCAGGCCCGCCGCGAGCGGGCCGATGATCGCGCCGAAGTCCGAGAACATCGAGAAGACCGCGACCGGGCGTCCGCCACCGGCCCCCGCTGCGTCGCCGACCGCGGCGGCGGGAGCCGTACCGAGGAACGCCGACGCGACCCCGTAGACGCAGAGCAGCACCGTGAGGACCACGATGTTCGGCGCGAACGGCACCGCGAAGATGGTCACGGCGGCGAGCAGGCAGGCTCCGATGATCGCCGGGCGGCGTCCGACGGTGTCGACGAAGCGGGCCGCGGGCGCGAGTGCGAGGGTCTGGGCGACCGCCGCGACAGCGAAGGCAACACCGGTCCAGGAGCTCGGGCCGCGCAGTACCTCGACGACGAGAACGGGGATCAGCGCGTTGCGCACGCCGAACGAGGTCCAGCCCTGCGCGAAGTTGGCCAAGCACGCGGCCCGGAACCGGGGGTCGGCGAGCACAGCGCGGAACGGGACCCTGGGCGCCGACGCTCCGGACGCATCCGCCGTCGCGTTGCGATAGCCGGGGCTCAGCAGCAGCAGCCCGAGCACACCGGCGATCGCGAGCGTGCCGGCGTAGAAGAAGAAGGGCGCCGTGAGCGAGATCGTCGCGAGCAGGCCGCCGAGGGCGGGGCCGGCCATGCCGCCGAGCAGGAACCCGCCCTGATAGAAGCCGATGGCGCGGCCGCGGATGCCCGGAGCAGTCGAGCCGAGCAGGAGCGTCATCGCCGAGACGGTGAACATCGCGGAGCCGATGCCGCCTGCCCCGCGCAACAGGAGCAACTGCGGGTAGTTCTGGGCGATGCCCGCGAGCCCGCTCGAGAGTGCGACGATGCCGATGCCCGCCGCGAGGATGGTCCGCTCCCCCGCCCAGTCGATCAGGCGCCCGCAGAACGGGCTCGCGACGAACCGCATCAGCGCGAACGCGGAGACGACCGCGCCGATCTCGAGGTTGCCGACGCCGAAGCTGCGCACGTAGACCGGGAGCACCGGGACGACGACGCCGAAACCGACCATGACGAAGAAGGCGATCACGCCGAGGACGAGCACGTCCCGGGAGAGTCGCGGCTGCCCATCCACCCCTGTGGGCGGCGTGCGGGGGCGGAAGAGGCGCATCTACTCAGGCTAGGCCGTCGCGGCGGTGTCGCCGCGCGGGCGGATGCCGCGGCTCAGCGCGCGAGCGCCGTCGCCGGTTCGCGGTGCACCGGTACGCTCCCGGCAGCGAGCGCGGCATCCCGCCGCCCGCCGATCGCACGGAGCGCGTTGAGGATCGTCGCGAGGTCGACGAGCTCCTGCAGGAGCGCCCCGATCGTCGCCGGGATCAGCCCGAACGCGGCGAAGACCATCAGGACCAGGCTCAGCGCAATACCGATCCAGATGCTCTGCAACGCGATCCGGATCGTGTCCTGCCCGATCGCGACCGCCCTGGCCGTGCGCGAGAGGTCGTCGATCAGGATGACGACGTCTGCTGACTCGCTCGCCGCGGTCGCGCCGCGCGCGCCCATCGCGATGCCGACATCCGCCACAGCGAGCACAGGAGCGTCATTGACACCGTCGCCGACCATGATCACCGGACGCTCCGTGATCGCTCGCACGCCCTCGACCTTGTCGACAGGCAGGCAGTCGGCCTGGACGTTCGTGATTCCCACGAGCGCGGCGATGTGCTCGGCCGTCGGCCGGGCGTCCCCGGTGAGCATGACCGTGTTGCGGATTCCGAGCTCCCCGAGGGCGTCGATCGTCTGGCGGGCATTGCCGCGCAGCTGGTCGCTCGCGACGATGCTGCCGGCGAAGCTCCCGTCCACGGCGACGTAGATGGCGAGTTCCCCGCCGTCGAGCGGGGCGGCGACGGCCGCCGGCGCGGTCTCCGCCACGAAGGAGAGCTTGCCCACGGTCACCTCGCGGCCGTCGAGCCTGGCGACGACGCCGTGTGCCGGCACCTCGCTCGCCGTCGCGGTCGCGAGGAGCTCGAGGCCGCGGCTGCGCGCCTCCGCGATCACGGATGCCGCGAGCACGTGGGACGAGTACTGTTCGGCGGACGCGGCGAGCGCCAGCACCTCGTCGGCGTCGAAGCCGGCGGCGGGCAGCACCCGGGCGATGGCGGGGGTGCCGTGGGTCAGGGTTCCGGTCTTGTCGAAGACGATGGTCCTGGCGCGGGACAGCGCTTCGAGCACCCCGCCGCCCTTGACGATGATTCCGTTGCGCGCCGCGCGGCTCATGCCTCCCATGAACGCGATCGGAGCAGAGATCAGCAGCGGGCACGGGGTGGCGACGACGAGCACCTCGGCGAAGCGGACCGGCTCACCGGTCAGGATCCAGGCGAGCGCAGCCAGGGACAGGGCGACCGCGGTGAACGGCACCGCGTACCGGTCGGCGAGCCGGACGACGGGTGCCTTGCTCGCGGAGGCCTCCTCGACGAGGGCCACGATCTGCTGGTACTGGCTGTTCGCCGCGGTCGCGGTTGCGCGGATGGTGGCGGCGGCCTGGCCGTTGATCGACCCCGAGAGGATGCCCTCGCCCTTGTTGCGTTCGACGGGGAGGCTCTCCCCGGTCAGCGAGGACTCGTCGAAGGCCGCGCTGGCGGACTCGAGCACACCGTCGACGGGAACGATCTCGGCCGGGCGCACGAGCAGGAGGTCACCCGGCTGCACAGCAGTGGCTGGCAGATCCTCGACGTCGGCCAGGTCGCCTGCGGATCTCAGGCGGTGCGCGATCTGCGGCGCCCGGTTGAGCAGGGCGTTGAGTTCGCGCTTGGCACGGTTCACGGCGAAGTCTTCGAGGGCGGCGCCCCCGGTGAGCATCAGCACGATCAGGATGGTCGCGACGTACTCGCCGACGAGCACCGTTGCGACGATGGCGGTGATCGCGAGCAGGTCGACGCCGAAACTGCCGTGGCGCAGCTGCTTGACCATGCCCACGGCCGAGATCGCGGCGACGAACAGGCCGAAGCCGCCGAACAGCCAGGCCAGGCTGTCGGCGAAGCCGGCGAGGGCCAGCCCGATTCCGACCACCCCGAGCACGATGGTCGCGGCGACAAGCGGATACCGCCGTACGGCGGCGAACAGACGGGACATGCTTCAAGTCTCGTCCCGTCCCCCGCCCACCGCCAGCAAGGTGAGGCTCGCCTGTCCGGGGCGGATGCCCGGCCGGCGACGCGCGCCGGGCATCCGTCTCGAGGGCGTTCGTCTCAGAGCACGAGCGCGGTCAGGAAGGCCGCGTTGATGGCCTCGCCGACCTTGGCCGGGTGCACACAGTCGCCGAGCGGATGCACGTTGGCTCGCCCTTCGAGCGCGAGCGTGAGCGCCGTGTTCGGACGCACCCCGAAGGCCGCGATCACCGTGGACGCGGTGACGTGTACGGCGCCGTCCGGGCCGGTCGCGGTGAGGCCGTCGGCGTCGACGGAGGTGACGGTGTGCCCGGTGAGGATCCGGACGCCCTTCTCCCCGAGTTCGCGCAGCAGGGTGATCCGGTTGATCACGATCATGTCGCGGGCGAGCTCGTCGGCGAGTTCGACGATCGTGACGTTGCAGCCCTGTCCGGCGAGTTCGAGGGCGGCGTCGCAGCCCGAGAGGCCGCCACCCGCGATGACGACACTATGGCCGACGGGGACGCCGCGGTGGAAGTCGAGCACGTCGATCACGTTCGCACCGTCGAGGCCGGGGATGGACGGCAGGAGCGGAAGAGAACCGGTCGCGACGATGATCTCGTCGGCCTCGAACGTCGCGAGGGAGTCCGCGTCGATGGTCGTGTCGAGGTGCACGGTCACGGGGAGGTGGGTGAACTGGCGTTCCCACCAGCCGATCATCGCACGCAGTTCCTTCTTGAACTCCGGGGTCGCCGCGGGCAGCAGCACGCCGCCGAGCTGGGGCCCTGCCTCGTAGAGGTCGACGGAGTGGCCGCGGAGCGCGGCGACCCGTGCGGATTCGAGTCCGCCGGGGCCGCCGCCGATCACGACGACGTGCTTGAGGACGTCGGCCTTCTCGACGCGGCGTTCGCGCTCGAAGCCGACCTGGGGGTTCACGGCGCAGCCGAGCGGCAGGGCGAAGAAGGCGTTGCCGACGCACATCGAGTTGCAGCGGATGCACGGTCGGATGTCCGCGCGATCGCCCGCGGTGAGCTTGCCCGCCCACTCCGGATCCGCGATCAGTCCGCGCCCGATGCCGGCGAAGTCGGCGTCGCCCGCGGCGAGGGCGGCCTCCGCGTTCTCCGGGGTGAGGTTGCCGACGGCCATCACGGGGATGGACACGACGTCCTTGAGTGCGCGGGCCGCCGGGACCATGCACGCGTCGCCGAGGTAGTACGGCGGGAAGACGTAGTCCATGGCTTCGTATGACCCGTCGTCGGCGATGATGAGGTCGAGCCCTGCCGCGGCGAGTACGACGGCGATGGCCTGGCCCTCCGCCGTCGTGCGGCCCCCGGCGAAACGGTGGTTGACAGAGAGGCGGAAGCTGACGGGCAGGCCGGGCGCGTTGGCCTTGACGGCGGCGATGATCTCGGTCGCGAACCGGCAGCGGTTCTCGACACTGCCGCCGTAGACATCCGTGCGGCGGTTCCAGCAGGCGCTCATGAACTGGTCGATCAGGTAGCCCGTGTGGCCGTGGATGTCGATCGCATCCATCCCCGCGGCGGCGGCGCGGGCTGCGGCTTCGCCGAAGCGGCGGACGAGCAGGTGGATCTCGTCGATCTCGAGCGGCCGGCAGAGCACGCTCGGGTCTGCATAGTGCGGGTTGTCGGAGGCGGAGATCGGCAGCCGGTCCGGGTCGATCACGTTGATGTTGCGCCCGAGGCCCGCGGTGAGCTGCAGGGAGACCAGCCCGCGGACGGCGTGGATCGATTCGGCGAGGGCGGTGAGGCCCGGAAGCGCGGCATCGGTGTGCACGCAGCAGAGTCCGGCGTTGAGCGTCTCGTAGTCCTCGGAGACGGCGCTGATGCCGGTCATCACGAGGCCAGTGCCCCCGCGGGCGCGTTCGGTGTAATACGCGATCTCTTGAGCGGTGAAGAGCCCCTCCGGGGTGCCCATCTCGGTGCCCATCGGCGCCATGATCACCCGGTTCGGGAGTTCGAGGGTACCGATGCGACCCGGTTTGAGGACGTGTGCGAAGCCTGTCATGGTGTTCTTTCCCGTGCGATGACCGATGGTCGTCGTCGACCTGGGGCGCATCCCGGGCGGGAAATCGGGCGGGAAAAATGGAGCAAGAGCAACGACCTGAATTGTTTCAATCCTAGGTGAGCCGCCAGAGTGAAAACCGAAGAATCGCTATGGATTCGTTCCGGATGTCCGGTCCCGAAGCATCGCGAAGTCGATCGCGAGCAGGTATTTGATCCGCTCCTCACGCATCCGCGCGTAGCCAGGGGCGTGGCCGTCGATCGTCTGGCGGATCAGGCGTGCGGCGAGGGCCTTCCGGATCTCATAACTCGCGTCGTGTTGCGCGTCCTCGACGATCGCGGCCAGTTTCTTGTCGTCGTCCGCGACCGCGTGCAGGATGAGGGCGAGACCCTTGTGGGCGCGACGACGGCGGCCGAGCCTGCCAATGTCGAGCCGCTCATCCTCGGTGAAGCCCTGCGACCAGCGCCGGGACGCGAGTTCCCGTCTTTCCTGCGCGACGCGGGCGGCATCCTCTTCGTTCTGCGCCGCAAGAAGGAGCAGTTCATCGCGCGCGACCGTCTGGTAGGACGATTCGTCGAAGTTGTCGTGCTCGCGGAGAGCCCCGACGATGATGTGGTTCTTCACGGCCATCCGCACCGCGGAGAGGGCGATGAGGAGGCCCTCGTCGATGATCCGTTCCATGGCGTTCATCCGCGGCGCCGCATCCGACGCGAGGGTCGCGTGCGGGACACCGAATGCCATTCAGGTGCCATGCCGCGTCGCTTTCTCGTCCAGGTGAGAAACTATGTCTCCTGCACTGATTTTATGGGCATTCGACTCCCGTGCGTATGCCGCGCGCAATACCCGAAAGGTTCCGATGTCCCCTGTCGATCCCGCCGCGTCCTTCCCCGGCGTCGTCGAACGCCTCCGCGCGGCGGGATGCGTCTTCGCCGAGGAGGAAGCGGAGCTCCTCGTTGGCGAGGCCCGGTCGGCGGACGAGCTCGAGGACCTGCTCGAGCGCAGGGTGGGCGGGGAGCCGCTCGAGTACGTCCTCGGCTGGGCGCTGTTCTGCGGGCTGCGGGTGCACGTCGAACCCGGGGTCTTCGTGCCGCGGCGACGCACGGAGGCGCTTGTGCGCGAGGCCGCAGGGCTCGCCGGTCCCGGTGCGATCGTCGTCGACCTCTGCTGCGGCACGGGAGCGGTCGGTGCCGCCCTGCTCTCGGCCCTGCCGGGGCTGGGGCTCGACCTCCTGGCGGCGGACCTCGACCCGGTCGCAGTCCGCTGCGCCCGCGTCAACCTCCCTGGCCGAACCGTGGTCGAGGGCGATCTTTTCGCCCCCCTGCCCCTGGCCCTGCGCGGTCGGATCGTGCTCCTGCTCGTCAACGCGCCATACGTGCCGACCGGCTCCATCGAGCGGATGCCGCCGGAGGCCCGGGTGCACGAGCACCGGCTGGCGCTCGACGGCGGTTCTGACGGGCTCGACGTGCAGCGAAGGGTCGCGGCGGCGGCGGCAGGCTGGCTCGCCCCCGGCGGCCATCTCCTGATCGAGACGAGTGCGCGCCAGGCGCCGGTGACGAGCGCGTTGTTCGCCAGGAACGGCCTGCTCCCCCGTACCGCGCACCACGACGACGTCGACGGGACCGTTGTGATCGGCACACGGGTGAGGCCCCCGACCCCAGGGGTCGAGGGCCTCTCCCGGACGAGCGGGGCCGGTTAGGCCAGGCGCGTCTGCAGGTTCGTCGCGATGGCGGCGAGGAATTCCTCGGTCGTCTGGTAGCCCTGCTCCGGGCCGACCAGCAATGCGAGGTCCTTGGTCATCTGGCCGCTTTCGACGGTCTTGATGACGACGTCCTCGAGGGTCTCGGCGAACTCGGCGAGCGCCGGGTTGCCGTCGAGCTTGGCCCGGTGCGAGAGGCCGCGGGTCCAGGCATAGATCGAGGCGATCGGGTTCGTCGAGGTGGGCTTGCCCTGCTGGTGCTGGCGGTAGTGGCGGGTCACGGTGCCGTGCGCTGCCTCTGCCTCAACGACCTTGCCGTCGGGAGTGGAGAGCACGCTCGTCATCAGGCCGAGCGAGCCGAAGCCCTGCGCGACGGTGTCCGACTGCACGTCGCCGTCGTAGTTCTTGCAGGCCCAGACGTAGCCGCCTTCCCACTTCATGGCGGATGCGACCATGTCGTCGATCAGGCGGTGCTCGTAGGTGAGGCCGGCAGCCTCATAGCGGGCCTTGAACTCGGTGTCGAAGATCTCCTGGAAGATGTCCTTGAACCGGCCGTCGTATGCCTTGAGGATGGTGTTCTTGGTCGACAGGTAGACCGGGTAGTTCCGCACGAGGCCGTAGTTGAGCGAGGCACGGGCGAAGTCACGGATCGAGCTGTCGAGGTTGTACATGCCCATCGCGACACCGCTGCCCGGGGACTGGAAGACCTCGAAGGTCTGCGCCTCCGAGCCGTCCTTCGGCGTGAAGGTCATGCTGAGCGTGCCCTCCCCCTCGAAGCGGAAGTTCGTGGCGCGGTACTGGTCGCCGAAGGCGTGGCGGCCGATGATGATCGGCTTGTTCCAGCCGGGCACCAGGCGCGGGATGTTGGAAATGATGATCGGCTCACGGAAGATCGTGCCGCCGAGGATGTTGCGGATCGTGCCGTTGGGAGACGCCCACATCTTCTTGAGGCCGAATTCCTCGACCCTGGCCTCGTCCGGGGTGATGGTCGCGCACTTCACGCCGACGCCGTGCTTCTGGATGGCGTGGGCAGCGTCGATCGTGATCTGGTCGTCGGTCTCATCGCGTTTCTGGATCGACAGGTCGTAGTACTCGAGGTCGATGTCGAGGTACGGGTGGATGAGCGTGTCCTTGATGGCCTGCCAGATGATGCGCGTCATCTCGTCCCCGTCGAGCTCGACGACGGTGCCTTCAACCTTGATCTTCGCCAATGAATTCTCCTCAGAATGGTACCGGCCACGTGGCCGAGCCAATTCTACAAGGCCCCCGCAACTGTCTCGACATCGAGACAGTTTTCGGTCCGGTCCTGCCCGGCGCACAAAACCCGACTACCACGCCGGTCGGCCGCAGGTTAGCCTGTTGCCATGGGTGAACTACGTCTGGAAGAACTGTCCGCACGCAACATTGTTGCGGCCAATAGCCTCAGTCTCAAACCGGGCCAGGAGCTGTACATCGCTCCCGTCTCCTATGCGGTGGCGGCTTCCGTGATCAATCCCGCGACCGCGTGGCAGCGCGTCGTGTTGCTCGACGGCGAGGTGGCCGGGTTCATCCACGGCAACTTCGACCCCGATTCGGAGCACGAGGAATTCCGGGCCTGCATCTGGAGGATCAACGTCGACGCGAGCGCCCAGGGCAAGGGCGTCGGCAAATTCGCAGCGGAGTCACTCGCCCAGGAGGCCAGGAAGCGGGGCTTCGACCACATCACCGTGATCTGGGAACCCGGCGAAGAAGGACCGGAGTCGTTCTTCCACCGGATCGGCTTCGTCGACATCGGCGAGACGGCATACGGCGAGATGATCGGTTCGCTCAAGCTGTAGCGGCCAGACGGTTCCGCCGGCCATGCGCCTCGCCCCCGACAGCGACTTCGTCACGCATGTCCTCGGCATCGTCGACTCGATTCCCGCCGGGCGGGTGATGACCTACGGCGACGTCGCGGCGGTGCTCGGCTCTCGCGGCGCCCGTGTCGTCGGCCAGATCATGGCGCACTATGGGGCGGATGTCCCCTGGTGGCGGGTGGTCCGGGCCGGCGGCCACCCGCCGGTCGCGCACGAGGCCAGGGCGCTGCCGCACTACCGCGAAGAAGGCACCCCGCTCGTCCTCCTGGGCACCGCGGAGTCCGGCTACCGGGTCGATTACCGGGCTGCGCGCTGGTCACCGACCTGACCTGCCCCTCGCGGGCACCGCCGGCACCGGGTACGGTGCCCGCATGGACAGTGCAGAAGGCTTTCAGGACCCCGTCGTCACCAATCCCGGCCTCTACCGGGTGATCCTCGAGAATGAGCGGGTACGCGTCCTCGAATACCGGGACACGCCCGGTGCCGCGACCGCGCCGCACCGGCATCCGGACAGTGTCATGGTCACCCTGAGCGAATTCAGCCGGCGGATCTCGTCGGACGGCCGCGCCGTCGACGTCGAGCTTCCCGCCGGGGTCGCACGATGGCTTCCCGCCCAGGAACACACCGGTGCGAACACCGGCCATACCGACACGCACTCGATCTTCATCGAACTCAAGGAGCCTTCGCGGCATCCCCGAGGGCGCACGGACGAGCGGCCGCTCGGGCCGCAGTCCGCCGCACCGTCGACGCCGGACACCGACGATGAGGCGAACGTCTGGGGCTTCTCCTAGCGCGCCGCAGGCAAACGGTGTTAGCGTGCGGCATGTCCAGTGAACAGAACGCCACACAGTCCCTCGATCCGCTCGTGACGGATCCCGGCGTCTACCGGGTATTGCTCGAAAACGACCGCGTTCGCGTGCTCGAATTCCTTGATGCCCCCGGCGACACCACCAACCCGCACGAGCACCCAGACAGCGTGATGATCACGCTGAGCGCATACTCCCGGAGGCTCTCCTTCGAAGGCAGGGAGGTCGATGTCGAACTCCCGGCCGGCGAGACCGCCTGGCTCCCTGCCCAGGAACACGCCGGCGTGAACATCGGCACCACGCCGACCCACGCGATCTTCGTCGAGCTCAAGGAACAGGCCGTGCGCGCCCCCGATCCCAGCCTGCACCCGCTCGGGCCGGCGCCGCGCCCGCTGATCGGCATCCCGTTGTCGGACGCCTCGAGCGACGAAGAGAAGGCCTGGGGCTTCGCCTAGGCCGGTCTCCCCTGCCGGCTCAGGCCGGCAGGCACCAGTCGCCTGACCGCATGGTCGCGGTGACGTAGAGCCCGGCATCGAGGACGATCAGGTCGGCCGGCTGCCCCGCGGCGAGGCGGCCGCAGTCGGTGAGGCCGATCATGTCGGCCGGGTTCTGCGTGGCCGCTCGCACCGCCGTGGCGAGGTCGACCCCTGCCGTGTGCACGGCGAACCGGACGGCCTCGCTCAGGGTGAGGACACTGCCGGCGATCGTCCCGTCCGCGAGGCGCGCTTCACCGTCGAGCACGCTGACGGGGAGGCCGCCGAGGGTGTATTCGCCCTCGTCCGCACCGGCCGCGGCCATCGCGTCGGTCACGAACACCGGTCGCGACGGGCTCTGCGTGATGAAGCGGACGACCGCGGGATGCAGGTGCACCCCGTCTGCGATCAGTTCGGCGAACACGGCGGGGTTCTCGAGCAGCGCGAGGGACGGCCCGGGTTCCCGATGGTGCAGGGGACGCATCGCGTTGAAGAGATGCGTGCCCGCCGTGGCCCCCGCCTGGATCGCCTGCCTGGTCATGGCGTCATTGGCGTCGGTGTGGCCGATCGCGGCGACCGCGCCGTATCCGACGATCCGCCGGACGGCGTCGAGCCCGCCAGGGAGCTCAGGGGCGATCGTGACCATGCGCACCGTGCCGTGGCCGGCGCGCATGAGGCGGTCGATGCTGTCCCTGTCGGGCACCCGGAGCAGCTCCGCCGTGTGGGCGCCCCGATGGATCGGGCTCAGCCAGGGTCCTTCGAGGTGGATTCCTGCGAGCAGGCCGGAATCGACGAGGTCGGCGAGGCCGGCCACGAGGCGTTCCATCTCATCGAGCGGTGCCGTGACGAGGCTCGCCATCAGCGTGGTCGTGCCGTGTTCCCGGTGGGTCGCCGCGATCCCGGCCGCCGCGATCTCCGTGTCGGCATCGTTGAAGCTGAATCCGCCGCCGCCGTGATTGTGCACGTCGACGAAGCCGGGGGCGAGGATCCCGTCCGGGTAGTGGGCATCGGCGACGCGCGGCGGGAGGCCGGCGCCGACGGCGATGATCCGTCCGGCCCTGACCTCGACCCAGCCCGGGGTGTGCACGGCGTCCGCGGCGACGACCGTGCCGGCGCTGAGCAGAATCGAGTCGGCCACGGGGTTAGATTCCCTGCCAGGCGTACTTGTGGGCGTATGCGTATGCGTAGTAGTCCCGGTTGGCGAGGCGGGATGCCGCGGCCTCGTCGACGAGGACGGTCACGTGCGGGTGAAGCTGGATGACCGAACCGGGCTTGCTCGATGAGACCGGTCCCTCGACGGCGGACGCGATCGCATCCGCTTTCTCTTCGCCGAACGCGAGCAGGATGAGGTGCCTGGCGCGGCGAATCGTGCCGAGGCCCTGGGTCATGCAGTGGATCGGCACGTCATCGGGAGAGGCGAAGAAGCGCGCGTTGTCGATCCGGGTCTTCTCGGTCAGGGTCTTGATCCGGGTGACGGACGCGAAGGAGGAGCCGGGCTCGTTGAAGCCGACGTGACCGGTCTGCCCGATACCGAGGATCTGCACGTCGACGCCGCCGGCCGCGACGATGGCGGCCTCGTAGTCGAGTCCCGCGGTCTCGAGGGTGGCCACGTCGCCGTTCGGGGTGCGGATGTTCGCGGGGTCGAGACCGAGGGGCACGACGACGTCGCGGGTGATGACGGCGCGGTAGCTCTCCGGGTGCCCTGCGGGCAGCCCGACGTATTCGTCGAGGGCGAAGCCGCGCACGCGGGACATGTCGAGGGGTTCCTTCGCGAGGGAGGCTGCGAGCGCCGCGTACACGGAGAGCGGCGTGGACCCGGTGGCCAGGCCGAGGACGGCATCCGGCTTGCGCATGATCAGGGCACGGATGGATGCCGCAGCAAGCGTTCCCGCTGCGGTCTCGGTGTCGAGGACGATTACTTCAGCCAATGTTCTGCTCCAGTTTCACAATGATGGTGCGTGGTGGTGCTGCCGGGGTCACGGGCTCGCCCGCGACCCCGGCGTTGGTGGGATCAGACCGTCGTGGACGACGCGGAGTCGGGCACTGTCGCGTCGGGAACCTCGTCCTCGCCGCGACCGGGGGTCTTCAGGTTCCACTTGCGGATCACGAAGCGGAACAGGAAGTAGTAGATACCGGCGTACGCGAGCCCGATCGGGATGAGCAGCAGCGGCTTCTCGGCCAGGCCGAAGTTGAGCACGTAGTCGAACGTGCCCGCGCTGAAGGTGAACCCGTCCCTGATCCCGAGGGCGTTCACGAGGGCGAGCGAGGAACCGGTCAGCACCGCGTGGATGAGGTAGAGCGGGAACGCGACGAACATGAAGGAGAACTCGAGGGGCTCCGTGACGCCGGTGAGCATGGCGGTGAGCGCACCGGAGAGCATGATGCCGCCGACGATCTTCTTCTGGGACGGCTTGGCCTCCTGCCAGATGGCGAGGGCTCCGGCCGGCAGCGCGAACATCATGATCGGGAAGAATCCGGTCATGAAGGAGCCGGCGGTCGGGTCGCCGGCGAAGAACCGGGCGATGTCACCGTGCGCGCCGTTGAAGTCGCCGATCACGAACCACATCACCGAGTTGAGGATGTGGTGCAGGCCGACGGGGATGAGCAGCCGGTTGGTCGTGCCGTAGAGGAAGCCGCCCCAGATGTTGTTGGAGGAGACGAACTCGCCGAAGCCGGAGAGACCGGTCGCGAAGGCGGGGTAGACGAAGGCCAGCAGGACGCCGAGAACGAGTGCCGTGCCTGCGGTGACGATCGGAACGAACCGGCGGCCGCCGAAGAAGGCCAGGTAGCTCGGTAGGGAGATCCGGTGGAAGCGCTGCCAGAGCAGGGCGGAGGTGATGCCGATCAGGATGCCGCCGAGCACGCTGTAATTGACCAGCACCTGTTTCCCGCCCGCTGCGGGCAGTCCGAGGACCAGAGGCGACATCGCCTCGCCGACCTTGGAGAAGACGAGGTAGCCGACGACGGCGGCAAGGGCTGTCGATCCGTCGGACTTCTTCGCGAAGCCGATCGCGACGCCGACCGCGAAGAGCAGCGGCAGCGCGTCGAAGAGGGCACCGCCCGCCGAGGCGATCACGGCCGCCCCGGTTTCGAAGCCCGGGATGCGCCCGAGCAGGTCGGGCTGGCCGAGGCGGAGCAAAAGGCCGGCAGCGGGCAGTGCGGCGATCGGCAGCATGAGGCTGCGACCGACTCGTTGAAGTTGCGCGAGGCCGGGGAACGGCCGTTTCGTCCCGGCGTCTACGGTGATGCTGGACATTGATTTCCTCCTGGTGGTGCGTTGTCGGTATGGATGTTGCGTGGGTGGTCTGTGGGTCAGGGCTGGTGCTGCAGGTTGAGCGTCATGTGGATCTGGTAGCGGTCGCCGCGGTACCACGAGGTGACATGTTCGAGGAAGGCGGACCCGGCGGACGACGTCCGACGGAAGACCATCACGGGGGCGTTGGCGGCGATGCCGAGGGTGGCGGCGAGCAGGGCGTCGGCGCCCTCCGCCCAGACGGCCTGTTCCGCGTTGTCGATCCGGAGGCCGTATTCGGTCGCGAACGTCGCGTACAGGGACCGGGTCAGGTCTTTGGCGCCGAGGTCGGGGAGCAGCTCTGCGGGGTAGTAGCCGCGTTCGAGTGCCATCGGCACCCCGTCGGCGAGCCGGAGTCTTTCGATCTCCAGTACCTGGGCGCCCGCGCCGAGTCCGAGGGCGGCCCGTACCGCGAGGGGCGCTTCGACCAACCGGGACGAACGCACGATCGTCGCGGGGACGAGGCCGCGCCGGCGCATGTCCTCCGTGAAGGACGCGAGGTGCAGGTCGCTCTGCACGCGTTCGCCGGCCACGAAGGTGCCCTTGCCCTGCACCCGGTAGAGCACGCCCTCCTCGACGAGCTGGCGGATCGCTTCGCGCACGGTCGAGCGACTGACTCCGTACCGCGTCATGAGCTTCCGCTCCGGCGGGATCGCGGCGTGGGGAGCGAGGCTGGTCTCGACCAGCTCCTCCAGGATCGAGCGCAGCTGGGCGTGCTTGGAGACCGGTCCTGATTCCAGAACCGGGGCCTCATCGATGTCGGTCATCTCGCTGCGTCCTCCGAAAGGTTGGGGTGTGTAGATACCAGCATAGGACCACTTTCGCTTTGTGGTCCGTACTGGTACGATCCAATAGTTCGATGATGAAGCCGCGGCACCCTGCTTGTCAAGACCCCCAGCCGCTCGGGTTCTCCGAGAACACCCGAAACCGAATCAGACAGGGCGCAGACTTGGCTCACGGCCGGAACGCTTCGCGCGTATCCAAGCCGCTGCAGCCGGTTCCCGGCCCACCATCACTGGAGGAAACACCATGAGCACCAAAGCGGAGCAAATCCTCGCCGGCCTCGGCGGATCAGGCAACCTCGTCGAGATCGAGGCGTGCATCACCCGACTGCGCACCGAGGTGAAGGACCCCGCCCTCGTGAACGAGCCTGCGCTCAAGGCGGCCGGCGCCCACGGCGTCTTCCGGTCCGGCACCATCGTCCAGGTCGTCGTCGGACCAGAGGCCGACAACCTCGCCGAAGACATCGAAGACCTCCTGTGAGCCGTGGGGCTCCCGTCGTCCTCGTGACGCCCGTCGTCGTCCTCGCGCCCGTCCCCGGTCGCGCCGTCGGTCTCGCCGAGGTCCCCGATCCCACGTTCGCCCAGGCGATCGTGGGTCCCGGCGCCGCGATCGACCCTCCGCGGGGCATGGTCGACGCGATCGCGCCGATCAGCGGCAAGCTGCTCAAGGTCTTCCCGCACGCCTTTGTGATCCTCTCCCCCGACGGGATCGGCGTCCTCGTCCACCTCGGCATCGACACCGTCGAGCTCCGCGGCGAGGGCTTCACCCTGCGGGCGAAGCAGGGCGATCAGGTCGCAGCCGGCGACGTGATCGTGACCTGGGACTCCGCGGCCGTTGAGGCTGGCGGACGTAATCCCATCGTGCCGGTCATCATCCTCGAGCGCACACACGAGAACATCGCCCTCGCCGATGCCGTCACTGCGGGCGCCGACCTTGCCGCCGGCGACCTCTTCCTCACCGTCACCTCCTGACGGGCTGTTCCGCGAGAGCGGAGAAATGGCCCCTTCGCGCGCAGCGAAGGGGCCATTTTCGTACTCTCGCGGACCGGCATCCGCTGTGAACGCGTGCGGATGCCGCTACACGAGTGATTCCCGCCAGGCCGCGTGCAGCTGGGCGAACCGTCCGGTGCCGTCGATCAGGTCGTCGGGCGCGCCGTCCTCGACGATGATCCCGTGCTCCATCACGAGCACCCGGTCTGCGATCGCGACCGTGGACAGCCGGTGCGCGATGATGACGGCCGTGCGGTCGGCGAGCAGGGTCTGCAGCGCCTGCTGCACGAGCCGCTCGCTCGGGATATCGAGCGAGGACGTCGCCTCGTCGAGGATCAGCACCGCCGGGTCGGCGAGGAAGGCCCTCGCGAACGAGATCAGCTGGCGCTGCCCGGCGGACACCCGGCCACCGCGTTTGTTCACGTCGGTGTCGTATCCGCCGGGAAGGTTCTCGATGAACTCGTGCGCGCCGACGGCACGCGCCGCCGCCACGATTTCGGCGGGAGAGGCGTCCGGTTTGCCGATCGCGATGTTGTCGGCGACCGAACCGCTGAACAGGTACGCCTCCTGGGTGACCATCACGATGGCGCGACGGAGGTCCTTGGGGTGCAGCCGTCGCAGGTCCACCCCGTCGAGCAGCACCTGGCCGTCGGTGGGGTCGTAGAACCGCGCCATCAGCTTCGCGAGCGTCGACTTGCCTGCCCCGGTCGAGCCGACGAGGGCGATCGTCTGCCCGGCGGGAATCGCAAGGTCGAAGGTCGGCAGAATCACCCGGTCGGACTGGTACTCGAAGCGCACCCCGGTGAAGGTGACGGCGCCGCGCGCCTCCCACAGGTCGACGGGGGCAACCGGGTCCGGCACACCGGGGAGTTCCTCGAGCACGCCGGAGATCTTCTCGAGCGCCGCCGCGGCGGACTGGTACGAGTTGTAGAACATCGCCATCTCCTCCATCGGATCGAAGAACCGCCGGGTGTAGAGCAGCGCCGCGAGGAGCGCACCGATCGCGAGCTGCCCGTCGACGACGCGGAATCCGCCGAGCAGGAGCACGACGGCGACCGCGACGTTGCCGATCAGGATGAGGCCGGGGTCGAAGATGCCGAACAGCTGGATCACCCGGCCGTTCACCTTTCGGTAGTCCTCGACGAGCTCGCCGAAGACCTCCTCGTTGCGTCTCTCCGCCCGGAACGCCTTGACGGCGCGGATGCCCGTCATCGTCTCGACGAACTTCACGATCAGGCTCGCCGATGCGGTCCTCGACCGCCGGAACAAGGTCTGCGACCGCACCTGGAACCAGCGGGTGAGCGCGAACAGCGGCACCAGGGACCCGAGCAGCACCAGCCCGCTGACGCCGTCGAGGCTCACGAGCGCGATCGCCGTGAAGGCCATGTACAACACGCCCTGCACGAGCTGGTTGATACCCGAGTCGAGCAGTTCCCGGATCGCGTCGAGGTCGCTGGTCTGCCGGGAGATGATCCGCCCGGAGGTGTACGACTCGTGGAACTCGAGGCTGAGCCGCTGGGTCTGCAGGAACACCCGCTTGCGGAGGTCGATCAGCACTGCCTGGCTGATCCTGGCCGACATCATCGTGTACCAGGCGATGAGGATCGCCCCGATCACGCCGGTGAGGAGGTAGACCCCGCCGGTCGCCGCGAGCGGGAGCCAGTCCTGGGCGAGGAGGGCAGGCAGTCCCTTGTCGATCCCGAACGCGATGAGGGCGGGACCGGCGACCTGGGCCGCGGTCGAGAGCACCACGACGAGCATCGCCGCGGTGACCCGCCAGCGCACCGGGCGGAGCAGGGAACCGAGCAGGCGCAGCGAGCGCGCCCGGATCTGCTTGCTTTCGGACGCGGTGAAATTGTTGCGTTCTTCGCCTTCGACTCCGGTGACGCTCATCGTGCGGCCTCCTCTCGCTCGGTCTGTTCTGTCCGTGCGGCCGATTCGTCCCTGGCGACCTGCCTGGTGGCGTCGCGCCGTTCTTCGTCTTCAAGGCTCGAGATGACGAACCGGTAGTGCTCGTTGGTGCGCAGGAGCTCGGAGTGCCGGCCGACCGCGGTGATCCGGCCGTCCTCGAGCAGGGCGACCCGGTCGGCGAGGGTGACCGTCGACGGCCGGTGCGCGACGATGAGCGCCGTCGTCGAGGCGAGCACCTCGCGGAGGGCGGCCTCGACGAGGGACTCGGTGTCGACGTCGAGCGCGGAAAGCGGGTCGTCGAGCACGAGCACCGCCGGCTTCGCCGCGACCGCGCGGGCGAGCGCGATCCGTTGGCGCTGGCCGCCGGAGAGGCTCATGCCCTCCTCGCCGACGAGGGTGTCGACGCCGTCGGGCAGGTCACGCACGAAGCCGGCCTGCGCGACCTGCAGGGCCTCCTCGAGCGCGGCATCCGCTGCCGCCGACCGCTCGGCGAACTCCGGCCTGCCGAGCAGCACGTTGTCGCGCACGGATGCCGAGAACAGCGTCGCGTCCTCGAACGCCATCGCGAGGTGGCCGCGTAGGTCTTCGCGGCCGAGCGAGCGCACGTCGACACCGTCGAGCGTGACCGCGCCCTGGGTGACGTCGTAGAGGCGGGTGGTGAGTGCGGTGAGGGTGGACTTGCCCGAGCCGGTCAGCCCGACGAGGGCCATGGTCTCCCCCGGCTGCAGCACGAGGTTGACGCCGTCGAGCAGGTCGGGGAAGCGCGCCGGCGAGTCGGGGTAGCGGAAGTGCACGTCCTCGAAGGCGAGTCGGCCGCGCGGCTCGGCGAGCGTGACGGGCCTGTCGGGGTCCGTGATGCTGTTCGGGGCGTCGAGCACGTCGAAGTACCGGTCGGTCGCCGTGCGGGCGTCGAACGTCATCGACAGCAGGAACCCGATCGATTCGACCGGCCAGCGCAGCACGGTCGCCGTCGCGAAGAATGCGACGAGGCCACCGACGCTGAGGTCACCCTGCGCGGCGAGCCAGACTCCGACCACGAGGCAGAGCGCGAACGCGACATCGGGCACCATCAGGAGCCAGAGCCAGATGCCGGCGATCGCGCGCGCCTTCTCGATCTCGGTGCCACGAAGGTCTTCCGCCTGCTGCGAGAAGTTCTTGAGCGCGAAACCGCCGCGCCCGAACGCCTTGAGCACGCGGATGCCGTGCACGGACTCCTCGACGGCCGTCGCGAGGTCGCCGGCCTGGTCCTGGCTGCGCCGGGCCACGACGGAGTACTTCTCCTCGAACAGGTACCCGACGATCCAGAGCGGAATCGAGCAGGCGATGAAAACGACGCCGAGGATCCAGTTCATCGAGACCAGCACGGCGGCGCCGATCACGATCGTGACGATATTGACGACCAGGAGGACCAGGCCGAAGGAGATCCAGCGCCGGATCAGGTTCAGGTCGCTCACCGCGCGGGACAGGAGCTGTCCGCTCGGCCAGCGATCGTGGAAGGAAACCGGCAGGTCCTGCAGGCGCGCGTAGAGCGCGTTCCGCATGCTCGCCTCCACGTGGGTGCCCGGGACCAGCACGAACCAGCGGCGGAGGGCGATCAGGATGGCCTCGAGCACGCCGAGGCCGAGGACGACCAGCACGGCGGGCCAGATTCCGGCGGGGTCCTGACGGGACAGGGCGCCGTCGACGAGGCCCTGCAGCACTTGCGGGATCGCGAGGGCGACGACCGCGGCCAGGAGCGCGGCGATCATGCCCAGCACGAGCCGGGGCAACGCGGGTCGCACGTAGGGGAAGAGGCGCAGCAGGGTGCGCAGCGTGCTCGCGCGCTTCCCGGGCTGCTCAGGGGCCGCCGCCGGTGTGGCAGCAGGTGTGCTGGGTGGCGTCGAGGCGGTCGGTGGGTTCGGAGTCGTGTCCATGGGAGTGGGTGGTGTGGTTTCGATGGGAGTGGTTGGTGTGATCTGGGTCACGAGTAGAGCCTGTTCGGATACATGGTGCCGATGGACGCCAGCGGGGTGCGCTGGGCGTCGAGGAGTCGAAAAAGTCGCGTCGGAGTCGCGTTCGACGGCGGGCGGGAAGCTGGGCGCTTCCATACGGTCGCGACGACGGGACGCCGGTCGCGGGCTGCGGGTTACGGGCGGGGTGCTGGAGGAGGGAGCCGACGCGCGATGCGGATGGAGTGGCTAGGCCGCGTTGTCGTGGACGCCCACGGCAGAGCCAGCGCCGGTGATCGCATTCCCAGCGAGCTGTGGCTGTGCTGTCTGTGTCATGTCGGCCTCCTGAGCGCGTCGAATCCTCGTTGTGCTCCCCGTGTCAGGCAGCCTTCCAGAGTACGACCCCACCGTGCGTCGGCGCAAGCACCTCTTTGAGAGTCAGGTCCGCGGACTCCCGGTCAGCGGATGCGTACGCTCAGGCAGGTGACGCAGCCCTCGAGCTTCTCGAATTCGGAGATGTCGACGGTGACGACGCGGTAACCGCGGGCGGCGAACAGGGCGGCCGAGCGCGGGGCCGCGCTCGACATCAGCACCGCGTCCGGGGCCAGCACAACGACAGCGGTGCCGCACTCCTCCGGGACGGGCAGGAAGGGTTCGAACACCGTCGAGTCGTCGACGAGGGGCGGATAGCCGATCACGGTCGCGTCGGGCATGGCGGTGACGGCGGACTTGAGATGCAGCACCTTGCTGATCGGGACCGCGACGACGGTGTAACCGCGCGGGACCAGGATGTCGCGGAGCTGGTCGATGCCGGCGTCGTTCGTGCGCAGGCTGCGGCCGACGTACACGGTCCGGCCGATCTTGAGTACGTCGCCGCCGTCGAGGGTGCCGGGCAGCGCGAGGCGGTGCACCGGGATGCCGAGGCCGCGGACGGCGGCCTCCGCCCCCGCGGTCTCGTCCCGGCGGCTCGGGGCCCCCGGGCTGGTCAGCACGGCGATGTCGCCGAAGGAGATGACGGCATCCTCGATGAAGACCGAGTCAGGGAGCAGCGGGGCCGGTTCGACCTCGATCACGTCCCAGCCCTCCGCGGCGAGCGCTGCGACGTAGCCGGCCCACTGGGTGCGGGCGAGCCCGAGGTCGACGGGGACGCGCTCGATGTGCGTGAGCTGGCCCTCGGCGAGGTTGTCGGCGGGGCGACGGACCAGGGCGATCCGGCGAGCGGCGGGTTCGAATGCGGGGATGTCCATCCCGACAGTGTATGGGCTCGCCGGGTGCGGCTTCGCCGGCCGCGCGCAGGTGCCCCGCCGGTCAGAGCTTCTGGTCGCTGATCTCCTGGATCGGCATCGAGCGGGTGAATTCCTCGCCGCGGTGCACGGCTTCGGAGTCTCCGGAGAACAGGCCGGGTGCCTCGGTGACGGGGCGTTGTTCCCTCGCGGCGCTCGTGGCCGACGTCGTGGGGCGGCGGGCCGGCTGCCGAACCTCGACGCGGCCGAGCGGGAGTGCGTCCGGGTTCTCGGCGACGAGCCACCCGACGAGGTTCTCCCGCACGATGCAGCGCAGGTCCCAGAGCATCGCGGCGTCCCCGGCCGAGACCAGAACACGGATGCGGACGAAGCCGCCGACGGCATCCGTCACCTGCAGCACGGCAACGCGCCGGTCCCAGAGCTCCGTCTGGGCGACGATCCGGTTCAGTTCCTCGCGCATGGCCCCGGTGCTGACCCTCCAGTCGACGTCGAACTCGACGGAGCCGAGCAGTTCGCTCGTGCGGCGCGTCCAGTTCTGGAACGGCGTCGTCGTGAAATATGTCGAGGGCAGCACCATCCTGCGGTCGTCCCAGATGTGCACGACGATGTAGGTGAGGGTGATCTCCTCGATCCGGCCCCACTCGTTCTCGACGATGACGACGTCGTCGACGCGCAGGGCGTTGCTGAAGGAGAGCTGCATGCCGGCGAAGACGTTGGCGAGGCTCGACTGGGCGGCGAGGCCGGCGACGACGCTCAGGAGACCCGCCGAGGCGAAGAGGCTCGCCCCGACCGCAGCGGCCCCTGGGATGCTGAGCAGCACCGTGCCGATCGCGCAGACGATGACCACGACGACGCTGATCCGGCGGAGCATCCGCAGCTGGGTGCGGACCCGCCTGGCCACCCGGTTGTCCCGCACGTCGATGCGGTACCGCGCGGCGATGACTTCCTCGAAGAAGTACATCAGCGCCGCGACGAGCCAGGTCGCCGCCGCGATGAACAGGGCGCGCATGATGAAGTCGACCGCGAGGGTCAGGTCCGGCGTCGTCGTCAGGTACACGGACGTCACGATCCAGAGGGCGCCGATCAGGATCACAATCCGGAAGGGACGCCGGCACAGGCGGATGAACGCGCGCGCCCAGGCCCGCTTGCGCGCGGCCATCCGGAAGACGAGCGCGGCGACCGCGGTGATCACAAAGGCGCTGATCACCGCGACGACGAACGCGATCAGAAAGGTGGGTTCGATGAAACCGTCGAGCAGCGGCACGGGTGTCCCTTCGACCGGACCGCCGACTAGCGAACCGGACCCTTCCATCGTGCCAGACCCCGCTGGCAGGAGCCTCCGCGGATCAGTGGAAGAAGTGGCGCTCTCCGGTGAAGTACATCGCGACGCCGGCCTCTACGGCAGCGGCGATGACCTCGGGGTCGCGCACCGAACCTCCTGGCTGTACGACCGCGGTGACCCCGGCCTCGAGGAGGACCTGCAGGCCGTCGGCGAACGGGAAGAACGCATCGGAGGCCGCGACGGAGCCGGCGGCCCTGTCCCCGGCGCGCAGCACGGCGAGGTGGCACGAGTCGACCCGGTTGACCTGGCCCATGCCCACGCCGACGGATGCCCCGGAGCGGGCGAGCAGGATCGCGTTCGACTTCACGGACCGGCACGCCTTCCACGCGAACTCGAGG
Source organism: Cryobacterium sp. MDB1-18-1 (assembly GCF_004402735.1). Classification (NCBI taxonomy): domain Bacteria; kingdom Bacillati; phylum Actinomycetota; class Actinomycetes; order Micrococcales; family Microbacteriaceae; genus Cryobacterium; species Cryobacterium sp. MDB1-18-1. Next base: position 147,864 of record NZ_SOFR01000044.1, read on the forward strand.
TCGGCGCGGGTGGCCGCGTCGACCTCCTCGCCGGCGGCAAGGGTCCAGGTCGAGGAGTCGAAGTCTTCGAACGAGTCGGTCTCCTGCACGAGCAACCCGCCGGAGATCTGGCGAAGCTCGAGCGAGGAACGGTGGTAGTTCTCCGGAAGCTCGAGCAGGCGGATGTTCTTCTTCTGGCTGAGCAGTTCGAACGCGGCCGGTTCGAAGCCGGGTGCGACGAGCACCTCGGTGAAGATCTGGCTGACGGTCTCGGCCATGCCGAGGGTCACGATGCGGTTGGCCGCGATGACCCCGCCGAATGCGGAGACCGGGTCGCAGTCGTGAGCCCGCTTGTGGGCCGAGGCGATCGCATCCGGCGCCTTGGGGTTGGCCACGGCGATGCCGCACGGGTTGGCGTGCTTGATGATGGCGACGGCCGGTTCGGCGAAGTCGAAGGCCGCGCGCACGGCGGCATCGGCGTCGACGTAATTGTTGTAGGACATCTCCTTGCCGTGGCGCTGCACCGCCTGGGCGATGCCCTCTCCGCCTTCGCCGAGGTAGAGCGCGGCGGCCTGGTGCGAGTTCTCGCCGTAGCGCAGCACGCTGCCGCGGGTGGCCTCGATCGCGAGGGTGCCGGGGAAGGGGCCCTCGTCGTCGAAGGCGGTGCCGATCACGGCATCGAACTCGTCGAGGATGGCCTCATCGAGGGCCTCGGTGTCGTCCTGCCACTGGTCGTAGACGTTCTCGGTGAACCACGCGGAGACGCTCAGGTCGTAGCCGGCCGTGTGCTCGAAGGCGAGCGAGGCGAGCTTGCGGCGCAGCTCGAGCGTCGTTCCCCCTGCGGAGACGGCGGTGACGATCTCGCCGTAGTTCTCCGGGTCGACCACGATCGCGACGTTCGGGTGGTTCTTCGCCGCGGCGCGCACGAGTGCGGGGCCGCCGATGTCGATCTGCTCGATGACCTCGGCAGCGGGTGCGCCGGAGTTCACGGTCTCGACGAAGGGGTAGAGGTTCACCACGACGAGTTCGAAGGGCGCGATGCCGAGCTCGGTGAGCTGGGCCTCGTGGGCGGCGAGCCGCAGGTCGGCGAGGATGCCGGCGTGCACACCGGGGTGCAGGGTCTTGACCCGCCCGTCGAGGGACTCCGGGAAGCCCGTGACGGCGGCGACATCGGTCACGGCGAAGCCCGCGGCACGGATGCTCGCCGCGGTCGACCCCGTCGACACGATTTCGACGCCGGTCGCCACGAGGGCCGCCGCAAGCTCGACCAGGCCGGTCTTGTCGCTCACCGAGATGAGCGCCCGCCGCACCGGGACGACATCGCGTTCGCGGTAAAGGCTCTGGTCGTTGCTGTGCCCGCTCATATCTGGGAGTGCTCCTTGAGGTTCGTGTTTCCGTTGGCGATGTCGAGAACGGCCTGCACGAGCAGGCGCCGTTCGACGATCTTGATCCTGGCGTGCAGGGAGTCCTCGGTGTCGTCCTGAAGCACCGGCACCCGCTCCTGCGCGACGATGGGCCCGTCGTCGACACCGGTGTCGACGACGATGAGGCTGGCTCCGGTCTCGGGGACGCCGGCGGCGAGCGCGTCGCGCACCCCGTGGGCTCCTGGAAATTCGGGCAGGTAGGCCGGATGCGTGTTGAGCAGGTTCGGGGTCAGTGCGGCGACGACCCTGGCGGGCAGGAGACGCATGAAGCCGCTGAGCACCACGAGATCCGGCGTCCATTGCCGGATCACGGCGAGTAGTTCGTCGCCCCACTCCTCGCGCGACTCGAACGAGCTGTACGGAACCGTGAAGGTGGACACGCCGAACTCTTCACCGAGGTCGAGGCCGTCCGCGTCTCTGTCGGCGCCGATCGCGACGACCCGCGCCGGGTACTCGGCGTCCTGGCACGCTTCCAGGAGGGAACGGAGGTTGGATCCCCCGCCGGAAATCAATACGACCAATGACAGCACTGGACGAGCCTATCGTTTGCCGGTCCTCGCCGGTGGGGCCGCGGCGGGGGCCGTGGCGCCGGAGGTGGCCCCGCGCCGCCGGATCGGGGGCGTCAGCATTCCGAGAACAGCGGCGACGCCGACCTCGAGCGCGGCGAAAGCGCCGACCAGCAAGGGGTTCGGCCCGACGTCCACGAGCCGGCCTGGACCGAGGGCCCCTCCGGACCACCAGGCCAGCAATCCGAGGACAATGCCGGCGACGACACCGGCCAGTGCTCCGGTAAGAGCCAGCCGGCCGCGATCGGCGCCGGGCTCGCCCGCACGGTGCTGGCGCTGCCGGGTTGCGAAAGCCGTGAGATAGCCGATCAGAACGGGCACGAGCAGCCCGAGGAACCCGAAGGCGAGGCTGCCGTGCGGGAGCACGCCGAGCAGCGGCAGGCCGGGTACCGGGCCGAGGACGGTGCCGACCGGGGACACGCTCGACCCGATGCCGACGGCGATGCCGGGCCCGACGAACCAGGCCGCCGCCCAGATCACGAGGTTGGGGATGAGCGCGAGCTGGGCGATCGTCAGGGTGATGCCGCCCATCACCCCGGCCTGCACGGTCTCGTAGAGGCCGATGATCGTCGCGAAGTTGCCGAGGATCAGCACGAAGACGGCGAGGGCCGCGACGCCGACCGTTCCGGTCGCGGCGCCGAAGCCGGCACGGAGGGCTCCGGCCAGAACCGAGCGCCATTCGGCGGGCACCTCGGGCAGCCGGGGCAACCGCGGAAGGGCCGGGAGCGCGGGAAGGGCACGCAGCCAGGCCGGACGGCCGGTCGCCGGGCGACCAGGAGCCGGGTGAGCCGGAGCTCCCTGCAGGTGAGGCGCCTGGCCGGCAACCGGATGCTCTGGCGACTCGGTCCGGTGGCGGGCGCCGATGAACACCCCGGCGGCGAACACGGCCGTGGGCAGGAGCACGCCCTGCGGGATCGACGGCTGCAGGGCATCCGTGCCGACGGTGAGGGTGAGCAGGGTCGCGAGCAGCCCATAGACAGGGATCGCGGTCAGGACGCCGGTCCAGCGGTGCGGCGAGTCCGCCGCGCGGCGGCCGGCGTGCCTGCCGAGGAACAGGGCGAGCACGGCGAAGCCGAGGAGCGCGATCGTGAGCGAGAACGGGGCCTCCGCGCCGGGCAGGCCGAGCGCGGCGACGACGGTGGGGTCGAGCTGGACGGCGAGGTCGACGCCGTTGCCGAGCAGCCAGACCGTGACCGAAGCGCGCCAGAAGACGAGCCAGTCGACCGAGAGGCCGTACTGGGTGGCCCACAGGATGGTCAAGGGCACCAGGGAGACGCCCACTCCGATGGCTACGACAATGAGCGCCTCGAGTGCGGCGAGCAGGGCTGTCGTTAAGCGGTTCATCCGGTGGGAGCCTACCTCGCCCGCCTGACCGGCCCGCGCGCCCCCGCCGTGACGCGCGAAAAAAAGGGGGCCCGCCGTGGTGGCGGGCCCCCTCTTCTGGCTCTGCGAGCGGATGCCGGGCTACAGTGCGGCGAGAACCTCGCGCAGCAGGGTCGCGGTCTCGCTCGGCGTCTTGCCGACCTTGACCCCTGCGGCCTCGAGGGCCTCCTTCTTGCCCTGGGCGGTGCCTGCGCCGTCGGAGACGATCGCCCCTGCGTGGCCCATGGTCTTGCCCTCCGGCGCCGTGAAGCCCGCGACGTAGCCGACGACGGGCTTGGTGACGTGCGCCCGGATGTAGTCCGCCGCCTTCTCCTCCGCGTCGCCGCCGATCTCGCCGATCATCACGATCGCGAGGGTCTCCGGGTCGTTCTCGAAGGCCTCGAGGGCGTCGATGTGCGTGGTGCCGATGATCGGGTCGCCGCCGATGCCGATCGCGGTCGAGAAGCCGAGGTCGCGCAGTTCGTACATCATCTGGTAGGTCAGGGTGCCCGACTTGGAGACGAGGCCGACCGGGCCCTTGCCGGTGATGTTCGCCGGCGTGATGCCGACGAGCGCTTCGCCCGGCGTGATGATGCCGGGGCAGTTCGGCCCGATGATGCGGGTCTTGTTGCCCTTGGCCTTGGCGTATGCCCAGAACTCGGCGGAGTCCTGCACCGGGACGCCCTCTGTGATGATGACGAGCAGCGGGATCTCGGCGTCGATGGCTTCGATGACGGCGTCCTTGGTGAAGGCCGGCGGGACGAAGGCGATCGAGACATCCGCCCCGGTCTTCTCGATCGCCTCGGCGACCGAGCCGAAGACGGGCAGTTCGACGTCGCCGTGCACGACGGTGGTGCCGGCCTTGCGGGCGTTGACGCCGCCGACGACCTGGGTGCCTGCCTTGAGCATGAGGGCGGTGTGCTTGGTGCCCTCACCGCCGGTGATGCCCTGGACGATGACCTTGGAGTCCTTGTTGAGGAAGATAGACATGTTCGAAAATCCCTTACTTCGCGGCGTAGGCGAGCTCGGCGGCCTTGGCGGCGCCCTCGTCCATGGTGGCGGCCAAGGTGACCAGCGGGTGGTTGGCCTCGGTGAGGATGCGGCGGCCTTCCTCGACGTTGTTGCCGTCGAGGCGCACGACGAGGGGCTTGTTCGCGGCGCTGCCGAGCTCGGCGAGCGCGCCGACGATGCCGCGGGCGACCGCGTCGCAAGCGGTGATGCCGCCGAAGACGTTGACGAAGACGCTCTTGACCTGCGGGTCGCCGAGGATGACGTCGAGTCCGGCCGCCATGACCTCAGCGGATGCTCCGCCGCCGATGTCGAGGAAGTTGGCCGGCTTGACGCCGCCGAAGTTCTCGCCCGCGTACGCGACCACGTCGAGCGTGGACATCACGAGACCGGCGCCGTTGCCGATCACGCCGACGACACCGTCGAGCTTGACGTAGTTGAGGTCGTTGAGCTTGGCCTTGGCCTCGAGCGGGTCGGCGGCTGCCGCGTCCTCGAGCAGGGCGTGCTTCGGGTGGCGGAAGCCGGCGTTCTCATCGAGGGTGACCTTGCCGTCGAGGGCGATGATGTCGCCTTCTTCGGTCAGGACGAGCGGGTTGACCTCGACGAGAGTCGCGTCCTCGCCCTTGAAAACGTTGTAGAGCTGCACGAAGACCGGGGCGACCTTCTCGACGAGCTCGGCGGGGAACTTCGCCTCGACCGCGATGCGCCGGGCCGTTTCGAGGTCGATCCCGAGGTTCGGGTCGATCGCGACATAGGCGAGCGCCTCGGGCTTCTCGACGGCGAGAACCTCGATTTCGACGCCGCCCTCGTAGCTCGCGAGCGAGAGGTACGAGCGGTTGGACCGGTCGAGCAGCACCGAGAAGTAGAACTCCTGCTTGATGCGCGCGCCGCCGGCGACCATGACCCGGTTGACGGTGTGGCCCTTGATGTCGAGTCCGAGGATCGCCTGGCCGGCCGCGAAGGCGTCGTCGGGGGTCTTGGCGACCTTGACGCCACCCGCCTTGCCGCGACCGCCGACCTTCACCTGGGCCTTGACGACGACGACTCCGCCGAGCTTCTCCGCTGCGGCGCGCACCTCCTCGGGTGTGTCCGCGATGATGCCCGGCAGAACCGGGACTCCATACTGCTCAAACAGGTCTCTTGCCTGATATTCGTAAAGGTCCACGCTGCTTTGTCCAATCCGCGTCTTAGCGTTCCTGCTGGGTACGAGGGGTGTGCCGGCACAGCGTCCGCCATCGAATGTAGCTCGACGTCGAGACAATCTGACCAGTTCAAACTCTAGCGTCCCACATGCCCCTGCCTCGCCAAACCTTCCGGACGGCAGTACCATGCCAGCCACACCCCCCGCCGCCCGGAAGGACCGCGCATGGCCGGACCGTTCAGGACATCCGCTCCCCCGCACGTTCTCGAACTGCGGGTGCACGGCATCAACAACACCTCGCCGTTCGCCCTGCTCGACCTGCCGCCGGACGAGGTCGAGCTCGCCGCCGGCGATGTGCTCGGCAGCTTCTGGACGCCGACTCCAGATTCCCTCCGGCGTCATCGCCGGGCAGCCGATGCCGCGGAGCAGCGCGGCTACGTCCCTCGCCGGATCCGCCGCGAGGCATACTCCTGGGGCGGACTGGTGCGCAGCACCCCCGGTGGGGCCGGGCCGGTCTGGGCGGTCATCGCCGCACTCGCCCGGATCGGCTGGGCCCTGCTGCTCCCGTTCTCGATCGCCAACGCCGCCGCCTGGTGCTGGAGGCTCCCGACCCAGGCGGTGCCGCGCGGCCTCAGCGTCCGGGCCGGGGTCATCCGCCTGTTCGGCGTGCTGCTGACGCTCCTGCTCGTCGCGACGGTCGCGAACCTCGGCATCGACCTGCTCGCCCGGCAATGCTACGTCGACGGGGCGCTGGTCTGCTCCGGGCTGCCCGGCGCGCTCGGCGGCCTCGCCGCGTGGACGACCGGGCAGCGGATGGCCGTCTTCTCGCTCGCGCCGATCGCGATGATCCTCGGGATCTGGCAGCTCTCGAACGGCGCGCGGCTGCGGTATGACGTCGCCGACCGCTATCTCGCCGCCCGGCCGCCAACGGCGGCACGACCGGGCGCCCGCCCGGCGGACGGGCGACCCGGCACGCCGGCCGAAACGCCCCGGCCGCTGCTGGAGTCCCCGCACCTCTGGAATCGGCGCGGTGAAACGCACCGGCTCTCGCTCGCCCACCTCGCGGCCGGGCTGAGCCTCACCTCGCTGCTCTCCTGCGCCGCCCTGGCCGGCGGGGGCGACGGGGTGCGCGCGGGCGCGTCCGGAACGGCGGCGGGCGTCGTCTTCCTGGTCGCGGGGGACCCTGCTCCTGGCCGCCCTCGTGACCGCGGTCTGCACGCGCACCCTTCCCGTCGAGCCCATCGCGCGCACTCCAGGCGCCCGGTGGCACACCGCGCTCGTGCTGCTCGGCATCGTGACACACCTCGCGGCGCTCCTCGTCCTCGGGCTCGCCCCGCCCGCCCCTGGGGACAACGGGGCGGCGACCCCCGGATCGGCCCAGGGCACGGCAGCCGCGGTTGCTTCCGTCTCCCCGGTCTCCTCGATCACGCTGCTCGCACTCCTCGGCGGCATGCTCGCCTGCGTCGTGGCGAGCGCCGTGTTCCGCTACCCCGCCCCGCGCGGCCGGCTCCGGTTCGAAGCGTGGCACGGCCTCGCGCCCGCCGTGTTCCTGACCCTCGCGCTCGCCATCGGGCTCATCCTGTCGAGCCTCCTCACGGTCGGGGTCGGCACCTGGCTGAACGGCGGGGCCGGTGCGAGCGCCCTCCTCGGTGCGCCGACGAATGCCGCAGGGTCGCCGGCGACGCCCCTCCTGACCGTGCCAGGCGTGTACCCGTGGTTCGGCGGGCTCGCGTTCGCGCTCCTCGCCGTCGCGGCGCTCTCCGTTGCCTGCGCCCTGATCCGGCCGCGCCGGGTCGGCCCCCGCGTCGCGGAGTGGAGCCCGGACGACGTCTCGCCCGGGTCCGGCGACGGCACGGGAACGGACGCCGCGGGAGCGGACGGCGGCCACGCGGGAGACCCCGGCTTCGGTGGACCCGACGGCCCGGGCGTCCCCGGTGGCGAGACCCCGATGCCGGCGGGATCCGAGGCCGAACTCGTGACGCTGCTCCGCCCCGTGCGCGACCGCAAGCGCGCGCTCGCGGCTCGCCTGCACCTCGTCGAACCGGTCACCGGGATCGTCGCCTCGGCCGGCTTCCTCGCCCTCTTCGCGACCGAGGTCCTCACCGCCGTCGTGCCCCGGCTACTGCCGGCGGATGCCGCGGCAACGGCACCGGGGTCTGTCCCGACCGGCGGCATCACCGCACCGCCCGGGCTGCTCGCGTGGCTCGACGTGTCGATGGCCGGATGGGCGGGCGTCGCCGTGCTCGTCCTCGCCGGGCTCATCATTCCCCCGGCTCCCGGGCGGGCGACGAGGCCGCTCGCGATCGTCTGGGACCTCGCCTGTTTCCTGCCGCGCGCCGGGCATCCGCTCGGGGCTCCCTGCTACACCGAACGGGCCGTACCCGAAGTCTGCCGCCGGGTGCTCTGGTGGCTGGACGGCAGGGAGGAAGGGACACCACCGCGCCAGCGGGAGGTCGTGCTCGCAGCACACAGCATGGGCGCGGTCGTCGCGGTCGCCGCCCTCTTCTCCCTCGCCGCGCACCCGGACTGGTCGGCGCGGCGGGACCGGGTCACGCTGTTGAGCTTCGGCGTGCAGGTGCGGCCGCACTTCGGGCGGTTCTTTCCCGAGATCCTCGGGCCGGACGTGCTCGGCACCCTGCCCTGCCTGCGCCCCCGGCTGTGGAGCACGGACCCGTGGCTGGCCGACGCGCTGGCGACGCCGCCCGTGCCGGAAGCGGCCTCGCCCGCTGCCGCGTTGCCGGTGCGGCGCTGGATCAGCCTGTGGCGGGCGACCGATCCGCTCGGTTTCCCGGCCTGGTCGAACCGGGCGCCGGGCAACCCGATCGACCGGTTCGCCGATGAGATCGATACGAGCGGGTACACGGGCGCGGTCGGCACCCACGGAGAGTACTACCGCACCCGGCAGTACCACGACGCCCTCGCCGACCTCGCCGGCACCGCCCCTCCCGGCTAGCCTGTGCCGCGCATCCGCCCGCGCGGCCTTCCGCCTCGTGCGCGCCCGTTGCGCCGGTGCCCGCCAGGCATGCCTGGCGCGAAGCGGCGCAACTGGCGCGTTCGGCCGGAGCCGTCGTCGGCCCGGCGGGCGGATGCGGGGATCAGCCGAGCGCGAAGAGGGCGGAGGAGGCGAGGGCGGTGCCGACGCCGATGGACTGCGGCAGCGTGAGGCGTTCCCCGAGGAACGCGATCGACAACAGGATCGTCGCAACCGGATACAGGGCGACCAGCACGCCGACCACGGCGAGGTTGCCGGAGTACAGGGCGATGAGCAGGAGGGCGTCCCCGATGCCGAGCAACACGCCGGCGACCATGCTCCCGGCGATCCAGCGCGGCCCGGCCGACCGAAGCGGACCCAGTGAGAACGGGCGCCGGCCGGCGGACCTGCGGCGCCACATCCCGAGCACCAGGAGGAGCAGGAGACCGAGTGCGATCTCCACGAACGCCGGGACCAGACCTGCGGATCCGGGGGCGAAGGAGAGCGCGACGACGGACAGGCCGAACGCGATCCCGGAACCGATGCCGACGATCCAGGCCTGCCGGGACACCCGCACGCTCCCGTCGCGGCGCGAGGTCGACACCAGCACCGCGCTCGCGAGGGCGAGACCGACGGCGATCCAGGCCACACCCGAGAGCCGCGTGCCGCCCACGGTCGCGACGCCGACCGGCACACCGGCGACCAGGAGGCCGATCACCGGGGAGAGCACGCTCACGGGACCCACGGTGAGCGCCTGGTAGAACAACACGAAGCCGACGACGGCCGCCACCCCCGAGACCGCACCCCAGAACACGGCGCCCTCCGACCAGGTCCCGCCCACGACCAGCAGGCCCGCGACGAGCGCGACCGTCGCCCACAGGTAGGTCAGGGTTGTCGCGGGCATCACTCCGAACCGCCGTGCGCCGAGGGTTCCGAAGAAGTCCGAAACGCCATAGGACAGCGCGGACGCAAGCGTGAGCACGACCACGAGGATCACGAGTCCATCCTCCAGCACGACGGCCCGGCGCGGCAATGCGACGTACGGGATCGACGCACCACGAACGGTCGGGGCGGGGACGATCGGGACGGCGGACAGGGGGACGACAGGATCAGGGCGGACCCGCGCCTCCGCGAGTAGCGCGAAAGCCCCGGGGCTGCTTGACTTCCGGCATGACTGAACTCGACCACGGCATCGAACCGCACGCCCCCGGCCACGCCGAACGGCTCAACTGGCTGCGCGCCGGTGTGCTCGGCGCGAATGACGGCATCGTCTCCGTCGCCGCACTCGTCGTCGGCGTCGCCGCGGCCACGCCGGATTCCGCGGCGATCCTGATCGCCGGAGTCGCGAGCCTCCTCGCCGGGGCGATCTCGATGGCCCTCGGCGAATACGTCTCGGTGAGCAGCCAACGCGACACCGAGCGCACCCTGATCGCCAAGGAACGCTGGGAGCTCGCCAACCTGCCGGAGCAGGAACTCGCCGAGCTCGCCGAGATGTACCGGGCCAAGGGGCTCAGCGTGGAGACGGCCCGACGCGTCGCCGACGAGCTCACCGCGCACGACGCCCTCGCCGCGCATCTCGAGGTGGAACTGCACATCGGCACCGAGGAACTCTCGAACCCGTGGCACGCGGCGTTCGCATCCGCGCTCGCGTTCACCGTCGGTGCGATCCTGCCGCTTCTCGCTGTGCTGCTGCCACCGCCGGCGTGGCGGCTGCCTGCCACGTTCCTGGCCGTAGCGGTCGCCCTCGTGGTCACCGGCTGGCTGAGCGCCTACCTCGGCGGCAGCCCCCGCGGCCGCGCGATCTCGCGTGTCCTCGTCGGAGGCCTGCTCGCCCTCGGCGTGACCTGGGCGATCGGCGGCCTGATCGGCACCTCGGTCTGACCGTAGGCTGGTGCCATGTCCTCACCACGCACGCTCCCAGCATCCGCTCTGCTCGCGGCGGGCATCGACGCCGCCCTTGTGCTCGTCTTCGCGGCGATCGGCCGCGCGAGCCACGGCGAGGACCTGCTCGGCGTGCTGACGACCTGGTGGCCGTTCCTCGGCGGCCTCACGATCGGCTGGCTGATCATGCGCGCCTGGCACGCCCCGCAGCGGATCGTCTACACCGGGCTCGGTGTCTGGCTCTGGACGGTTGCGGGCGGTTTGCTGCTCCGGGTCGTGAGCGGCCAGGGCGTTCAGCCGAGCTTCATCGTCGTGACGGCGATCGTGCTCGGTCTGTTCCTGGTCGGCTGGCGCGGCATCGCGGTGCTCGTGCGCCGGATCCAGGCACGTCGTCGGGCCTCGACGCAGGTCCAGTAGCCTCAGCCGGCCGCGATCGCGTCGTAGCCGAGGAAGGCCGCGAACAGCGCGGCCGCGACGAGCGCCGCGGCGCCGAGCGCGCGCAGCCGTTCCGGCAGTGTCACGCCCCAGGCGACGGCGAACCCGGCTCCGGCAAGGGCCTCGCACCACCACTGCGGGCCGCCGATGAGCACGATGCCGTACAGGCCCTCGCCGAGGACGAGCCCTCCGATGATCGCCGCGGCAACGATCCGCTGCCCCGCGAGGGGGCTGCTGGCCAGCGCGCCGGCCCATCCGCACAACGCCCCTGCGGCGACGCCGACGGCGCCCCACAGCAGCAGGATGCGCGGCGGAGCCGGCTGCGGCGCCAGGAGCACCCACACGGAGACCATCGTCAGCAGGCCGACCGCCCCGACTCCGGCCGCGGCCCTGCCGTGCACCCGGAACCCGGCGGTGACGAGGAACGGCACGAGGCCCCAGAGCGCGCTCGTGTTCGCGAGGGTGTCCCAGGGCGCGGGAAGCACCGCGAACAGCAGCCGGGCGAGCGCCCCGGCGGTGACTCCCGCGGCGGCAGCCACGAGATACCAGACAGCCCGGCGCCTCGGCAACGGGTCTCGGGAGGTCACGGGCCCAGCCTAGGTCCCCGACCCGCCAAAAAAACGCCACAGCCAGCGCTCCGCGGATGCGGGCGCTGGCTGTGGCGCGGATCAATCGGTTAGACGAGCACCTTGAGCGAGGTGTTCCAGTTGAAGTCCTCGAAGGCCGGGTTGGCCTGCAGGGTCATCACGAGGAACTGGAAACCCTCGAGCTCGCGGGCACGACGCAGCGGGCCGACGACGATCGGACGCTGGCCGGCGGCGGTGACGAAGGCGGAGACGGTCGCGTTCGCCTCGTCGGAGTCGGAGGCGATGAACACGTCGAGCGGGAGGCCCGCGGCGGTGCCCGCGACGAGGGCACCGGCGAAGGTCGTGTTGAACGCCTTGACGATGGTCACTCCGGGCGCGGCGAGCGCTGCGAGTTCTTCGGCGGCGGAGGTGCCGGGGGCGACGACGAGGGAGTCGAAGGTGCTGAAGTCGACGGGGTTGGTGATGTCGATCACGGTCTTGCCGGACAGGGCGGCACCGAGGGTGGTGACGATTTCCTTGGCTGCGTCGAACGGGAGCGCGAGCACCACGATGTCACCGGTGAGCGGGCTGGTGAGAGTGCCCGAAGTGACCTGGGCGCCGAGCTCGGCGGCGAGGGACACAGCCTTGGCCGGGTCGCGATCAAGGATCTGGAGGCCGCTTCCGGCGACGACGGCACGGGTGCCGATGCCGCGAGCCATGTTGCCGCTGCCGATGATCGTGATGTTCGTCATAGTTGTTTTTCCTCCGGAAGAGTGTCAGATGGATGCTGCCTCCGGCGGGATTCCCGTCACAATTACTTGAAGCAACAACTAAAGACTACGACTCTTTAGTTGAACCGTCAAGTTAACCGGTAGAATTCTCGGCATGACGGAACCGCGCTGGCTGACAGATGACGAACGCGAGGCCTGGCTGCGCCTGATGGCCGTGACCATGCTCCTGCCGGGGCGACTCGAAACGCAGCTCAAACGGGATGCCGGGCTGAGCCACTTCGAGTACTACGTGCTCGCGATGATCTCGGAGAGCTTTGAGCGCTCCCTCGCCCTGAGCGAGCTCGCCGCACGCACGAACTCATCGTTGTCCCGCCTGTCGCACGTGATCGCCCGGCTCGAAGTCCAGGGCCTGCTCACCCGGTGCGCCTCGCCGAGCGACGGCCGTACCTCGATCGCACAGCTGACCGAGGCCGGCTGGGCCAAGGTCGTCGCGAGCGCGCCCGGCCACGTCGAGGAGGTGCGCTCGGTCGTCTTCGATTCCCTGACGCCCGGTCAGGTCAGCCAACTCTCCGAGATCTGCGGCAGCCTGCTCGGCACCCTCGACCCGGACCACCGCCTGCTCCGCCCGAGCTGAGCCGGCACGCGCCGAGCCCGCCGCCGTCCAGCCATGCCCGAGCCGGGCATGGCTGGACGGCGGGTTCAGGCTCTGCGGTCCCCGGTGCGTCCCGGTCTACCGTTCGTAGTCGTCGACGTCGTCGAACTCCTCGGCATCATCGATGTCGATGATGCTGTGCTCGTCGACACCGCGGTCGTCCTCGTCCTCGTCGTCCTGGTCGACGACGCGGTCGTCAGCGTCGATCGACCAGTCGAGATCATCGTCCGGGTCGTTTTCCGGGACCAGGTCCTCCTCGAGGGTGAGCTCGACGTCGTCGATGTCGCGGTCTTCGTCGAGACCATCGCTGCCGGAGTCCGTTCGCCGTGGCCAGAGCCCGTCCGGGTCAATTCTCATTGTGGCTGCCTCCTCGTCGGAAGAGGGACGTCCCCCGCTGGGTGCCCCCGCGCGAGCAACGGTACGCTCCCGCCCCGCCACCGACAAGGGCCGGGTCGTCCCTGTGCACAACCGGTGGAAATCGGTGCGGAACCGTCCGGAACCCTCGGGAACCCTCCGGCGGCTCAGCTCTGGCCGGAGCGAAGCCCGGCTGTGGCGACGAGCGAACCGTCCCGCAGGACCGCGAGGACCTCGATCGGGAAGGTCTCGATGCTGCGGCCCAGTGCCGCCTCGCCGCCCGCGATGATCGTGGTGGCGAGCACGTCGACGGTCACGATGTCGAGACCGATCACGCTGACTTGCCGGTACGGCGAGGGTCCGCCGCCCGCGCTGGTCCAGATGTGCTCGCCGCGCTCGGCACTTCCCGAGGTCGCGACGGCCCGCACCGGGGCGACGAGCGGCACGGAGGCCAGGAGTTCATGCCGGCTTGCCGGGTCGACGATTCCGGCGACCCAGTCCTGGCCCGGTGACTGGTCGCCGCTCACGAGCAGGTCGCCGCCCGCATTGACCGACCACTCCGAGAGTCCGAGACCCCGCAGGGCCTCCCCCGCCTCCGCGATCGCGAGGCTCTTCACGACCCCGGAAAGGTCGAGCACGCCGTCGGCGCGGTGCGGCGTGAATACGCCGTCCGTGCGGTCGCGCCAGTCGAGCGCGATCGCGTAGCAGTCCCGTAGCTCGGCGCTCGCCTGGGTGAGACGAATGTCCCCCCGCGCGATCCTGCTGATCTCCGAGTCGGGCCGGTACAGGCTGAAACGCTCGTCCCAGCGGGTGAAGACCGTGCGGACGGCGGCGAGGGCCACGTCCGGGGCGGCGGCCTCGGTGACGGCCTCGGTGACGGCGCGGGTCCCGCCGTCACCGAAGCCGCCGTCACGCGTGGCGCCGCCGCGTGCCGTGCTGCCGATGCGGAGGCTCACGACGGTGCCCATGGTCTCGAAGGTCTGCGCGTCCATGACGCCAACGCTAGCGGCGCCCCCTGCCGGGTGCACGATCTAGAACCCGGCCGTGTCGAGCGCAGCCTGCAGCGAGGTGAGGTAGCCCCTCGTCGTGTACGTGGCTCCGCTGACGTTGCTGACCTTCGCGGACTGGGCGGAGAGCACCTCGGAGCGGAGGATCGGGGCGGCCTGCGCGCTGATCGCGACGGAGCGGCCGCCGTCGTTGGTCAGCTGCAGGGCTGTGACCTCGGTGATCGTGCCGTTGGCGATCGTGACGGAGACCTGGACGGGGCCGAACCGGGTCTGCACGGACGATCCCGTGAAGGTCCCCGTCGGTCGGGCCGCCGGGGCAGGCGCCGCCGGGGCAGGCGCGGCCGGAGCGGGCGCCGCCGCTGTCGGCACCGTGGTCGTTGAACCGGCAGACGTCGTCGCCGGACCGGACACTGCCGGTGCTGAGGCGGCCGGCGTCGGCGTTGCCGGGCCGGCGCTCGGAGCCGGGATCGTCGCGGGCGCGGCCTGCGGCGCCGAGAGCGCCTGCATCGAGGCGTTCGCCTGGGCGCCGACCTGCCACCCGACTGCGAGCACGGACAGGGACGCCAGGGTGGCCAGGCTGACTGCGCGGGCCCTCACCAGTCGAACCTTTCGAAGTGGATCTGCCGGGTCGGCAAGCCTGCCGACCGGGCGTCCCGCACGACCTCGTCCGTCCACTTGCGTGGCCCGCAGATGTAGACATCGGCCTCGCGGAGCTTGGGCACGAGGGTTGCGAGGGTGATCCGGGCCTGGACCGCGTCGCCGGGGAGCCAGCTGCTGGTTCCCGGGGCGCGCTTGCCGGCGATGATGCGCAGTTCGGCGCCACGGGCGCGGCAGAGGGCGGCGAGTTCATCGACGAGGTAGGTGTCGTCGACGGTGCTCGACCGGAGGAGCACGGTCGCCTGCCCGGGTGCGAACGTGGCGGTCTCGAGAAGCGAGCGGATCGGGGCGACTCCGATGCCCGCGGCGATCAGGACGATCCGCGGCGAGGTGCGGGCGAAGTCGGTGAAGAGCCCGTACGGGCCTTCGAAGCTCACCCGGGTGCCGACGGGCACGCGCGGGAGCGTGGAAGACGCGTCGCCGAGCCCGCGGACGGTGATGCGGAGGGACGAGCCGGTGGGCGCGGCAGAGAGCGAGAACGGGTGCGCCTGCCACCACAACCCGGGGGTCCAGAACCGCCAGATGAAGAACTGGCCGGACTTCGCCCTGAGGCTGCGCAGCTGCCGGCCGGACAGGCGGATCGAGACGACCCCACGGGCCTCCTGGTCGACTCCGACCACGGTGAGGCGGGCCCTCAGCGATCGCACGATCGGCACGATGAAGCGGAAGAGGATGATGGACCCGGCAACGCCCGCATACAGGGCGAGCCAGTAGTAGCGCTGCAGCGATCCCTCGCGGAACAGGGTGCCGACGCTGAGCTGGTGCGGAATCGCGACGAGCACGGCGACGTAGGACAGCAGGTGCACGAGGTGCCACACCTCGTAGCGGAACTTGTGCCGCACGATGACGAGCGAGGTGACCACGACGGCGATGAGCAGGCCCAGCCCGAGGAAGGCCAGCGGCATGTCCGGGAGCGACGAGAACATGATCCAGACCTCGTCGAAGAACCCGGCGGGCTGCACGAGCGCATACCCGATGGTGAGCAGCACGGCGTGGGCGAGGATCAGGTAGAGCGCCGGCTTGCCGAGCGACTGGTGCAGCGCCATCGCGCTGTCGTGGCCGAACGCCCTGTCAATCGCGGGCAGCCGCGCGGCGAGCAGCATCATCACGAGGAGGAGGTCGGTGCCGACCAGCCCGGTGACGATTCCGAGTGCCGTGATGGCGTCGGCGGGTGTGCTGATCCTGGCCGCTCCCCCGTCGGCGAGGAAGACCGCGACGACGAGCGCCACCGAGACCACCGCGAGGATTTGCAGGCTGTCGGCCAGTCGCATCCGCCGCGGGTAATTCGGGTGGATGCGCGGCCTGGCTTGGTGCGGGCGTGCGCGCGTGTCGAGGCTCATAAGGTGAGCATCCCCGGCGAATCCAATGAATCTCTATCGAGGACCTGAGAGGAACCTGTGCGTCGCCAATGTGCGCTGCACGAGTTCACAGGTTCCCCTCTGCCCGGCGAAACGGATGCCCTCGGCTAGAACCCGGCAGCGTCGAGCGCCGCCTGCAACGAGGTGAGGTACCCCTGGGTCGTGTAGGTCGCGCCGCTCACATTCGCCACCGCGGCGGACTGTGCCTTCAACACTTCGGCCTTGAGCACGGGGGCGGCCCGGTTGCTGATCTGGACTGACTTGGAATCCTTGTCGGTCAGCTGGAGCGCCGTGACGTCGGTGATCGTGCCGGCCGCGATCGTGACGGAGACCTGCATGTTCCCGAACCGGGTGGCGACGACGGAACCGGTGAAGGTTCCGGTGACGCCGGCCGCCGGGGCGGCCGCGGCCGGGGTAGCCGTCGCGGTCGCGGTCGGAGTCGCGGTGGCGACCGCCGGCGCCGTGGCCGTGGCTGTGGGGGTCGAAACGGCCGGGGCGGATGCGGCGGCAGACACCGTCGCATCCGTCGCGGATCCGCCCAGGGTGTTCTGCAGGGAGGCGACGGCCGGTGTTCCGACCAGCCACCCGATTGCCAGTACGGACAGGGACGCTGTTGCGGCCGCAGCCGCTGCTCGTTTTCTCACCAGTCAAACCTTTCGAAGTGGATCTGTTGCGTGGGTAGACCGGCCGAGCGGGCATCCCGCACGACCTCGTCGGTCCACCGCCGTGGACCGCAAATGTAGACGTCCGATTCGCTGAGATTCGGGACGAGGGTTCTGAGGGAGATCCGCGCGTTGACGGCGTCACCGGGCAGCCAGCTGTGGGCTCCGGGCGCACGCTTGCCCGCGATGATCCGGAACTCGGCTCCCCGCACGCGGCAGAGCTCGGCGATCTCGTCGACGAGGTAGCTGTCCGCGACGGAGTGCGAGCGCAACAGCACGGTCGCCTGGCCCGGCGCGAATGTCGCCGTTTCCAGGAGCGCCCGGATCGGGGCGACGCCGATGCCTGCGGCGACGAGCACGATCCGCGGGCTCGTCCTGGCCCGGTCGGTGAACAACCCGTACGGGCCTTCGAAGCTCACCCGGGTCCCGACCGGCACCGAGGCGAGGTCGGTCGAACCGTCGCCGAGGGCGCGCACCGTGACCCGGAGGGAGTTGTGGGCCGGCGCGGCGGAGAGCGAGAACGGGTGCACCTGCCACCACTGCCCGGGCGTCCAGAACCGCCAGATGAAGAACTGGCCTGCGGTCGCCTGCAGGTGGTGAAGCCGGCGGCCGGTGAGGCGGATCGACACGACACCGGGCGCCTCACGATCAATGCCGGCCACGACGAGCCGGGAGCGCAGCGACCGCACGATCGGGAGCACCACCCGGTAGACCACGATAGATCCGGCCACGGCGACGTAGAGGGCGAGCCAGTAGTACCACTGCGGCGAGCCGGCGACGAGGACCGTACCGGCGGTCAGCATGTGCGGCAGTGCGGCGAGCACGGCGACGTACGAGAGCAGGTGCACGATGTGCCAGACCTCGTATGGCAGCTTGTGGCGCACGATGACGAGCGACGTGACGACCATGAGCACGAGCAGCCCGAGCGCGATGAAGGCCAGGAGCATGTCCGGCATCTGGGTGAGCATGTTCCACGTTTCGGCGAACACGTTGACCTCGCTGGAGAGGGCGTACCCGATGATGAGGAAGACCGCGTGGGCGAGGATCAGGTAGAGGGCCGGCTTGCCGAGGGACTGGTGCAGCGCCATGGCGCTGTCGTGGCCGAAGGCGCGGTCGATCGCGGGCAGCCGGGCGGCGAGCAGTGTCATCACGAGCAGCAGGTCGGTGCCGACGAGGCCGGTGACGATGCCGATCGAGGTGAGGGCGTCCGCGGGGGTGCCGAAGCGGGCGGCCCCACCTGAGCCGAGGAAGAGGGCGACGGCGAGCGCGACCGAGACGATGCAGAGCACCTGCAGGGTGTCGGCGAGGCGCATCCGTCTCGGGTAGTTCGGGTTGACGCGTGGGGCGGGCTGACGGCGGGTGTGCGTCGTCTCGGGGAGACGCTGCTGGAGGCGCAGGGGTCTGGTGTCGAGGCTCATGTTCCGAGCATCGGGCCGCTTCCGATGGGGAGCCTTTCGGAAGCCTATGTGCCGGCTATGAAATCCGCCTCACCTGCCGCCTATGCTGCTGCGCCGGTCCGCTTTCCGGAGCCGAACCGGAAGAGCAGCACGAGCAGGATCGCGACCGCCGCCCCGAGTGCGGTCTCGACGATGCGGTCGACGAGCAGGGCGGGCACCGGAACGGGACTACTGAGGTGCACGACGGAGAGGGCGAGCGGGGTGATGAAGAGCAGCGCGGCGCCGTAGTGCTTGCCGACCAGGATCTCGGCGCCGAACTGGCTGACCGCGATCACGACCACGAGCCACGCGACGGATGGCCCAGGCAACAGCACGAGGCCAGTCACGACCACGCCCAGTGCGGTCCCGACCACGCGGTGCACGGCCCGGGAGATCGAGTGGGCCGCCCGGGGCGGCGGCAGCACGGCGACGACGGCGACAACGGCCCAGTAGGGGTGCCCGATTCCGGCGGCGATCGCCAGACCGCCGGCGATGAGCACGCCCACGACGTTCTGCAGGATCGCCAGCCAGACCTGCGGATCGGTGACGGCCCGCGGCCAGAGGCGCGGCCGCCGCGGCAGACCTTTGAACAGCACGGCAGACCGGTCCCCCGAGAGCCGCCGGAGCGTCCAGCCGGACATCGTCAGCAACCAGGCGAAGACCGCACCGCACACCGCCACGAGCAGCCGCGGTCCGAATTCCGCCGCGGGCGTCGGCACCTGGGCGCAGACCGCGAACGCGAACACGAAGAACAGCGGGGTGCCGGGCACGAGCCCGGCGGTCGCGGCGATCAGGATGCCGGCGGCCACGACGAACAGCAGGCCGGCGGTCAGGAGGGGAAGGCTCGCACCGGCGATGGCCACGATGAGCGCGAGGGTGATGCTCACGAGCAGGAATCCCCCGCCGATGCTGATGGTGCGGGCACGGAGCCGGTAGGGCTCGTTGCGGCCGTAGAGCGCCGTCATCGCACCGAAGGACGCGTAGGCGGTCCAGTCGAGGCGCCCCCAGACCACGAGGAGCACCAGTGGGAGTGCCATCGCGAGGCTCGCTCGCACGGCCACTTCGATGTCGAGCGCGCGCAGCGAACGCACCCGTTCGAGGAGTCCCTCCGACACTAGATCTTCTCGATCGGCGCGATCTTGATCAGGAGCTTCTTTGCGCCCGCCGTATCGAACTGGACGTGTGCGACCCGCTTGGTGCCCTCGCCGGTGACCTGGTTGACGCGCCCGTCGCCGAAGCTCGAGTGCCGGATCCGGTCGCCGGCCGCGAGCTCGAGGTCGCCGTTGTCGCGGACCTGGGTGACGGCGTTCGCCCACTCGGTCTTCGGTTTCGGGGCGGGCGGCAGCTCGCTGAAACCGCTGCGGGTGGAGTTGAAGCCGCCGCCGAAGCCGTCCCTGCGATTGAGCGCACGCGACTGGGTGCCGTTCCGGGAGTTGGCCATGCCGGGCGACTGCTTCCAGTCGATCAGCGCGGCCGGGATCTCCTGGAGGTAACGGCTCGGCATGGCCACGTTGATCTCGCCGAACTGGGCGCGGGTCATCGCGAGCGAGAGGTAGAGGCGCTGCCGGGCCCGGGTGATGCCCACGTAGAACAGGCGGCGTTCCTCGGCGGGGCCGCCCGGCTCGTTCGCCGACATCTGGTGGGGCAGCAGCCCCTCCTCGACCCCGGTCAGGAACACGGCTTCGTACTCGAGGCCCTTCGCGGTGTGCAGGGTCATCAGGGAGACGGTGCCCGAGGCGTCGTCGAGGTCGTCCGCTGCCGCGACGAGCGAGACCTGGGTGAGGAAGTCGACGAGGCCGGCGTCGGGGTTCTCCCGGTTGAAGTCCTTCGTCTGGGCGACGAGTTCCTCGATGTTCTCCGCCCGCGCTTCGTCCTGGGGGTCGCGGCTGTTGCGCAGCACCGTGAGCAGCCCGCTGCCCTCGAGCACGAAGGTCAGCAGCTCGGAGACGTTCACCGGCCCGCCGGGATACGCCGGGTCGATCTTGAGGGCGGCCTCGTCGAGCACGCCGGCCAGCTGCAGGATCGCGCCGGTGACCTTCTGGCCGAGTCCGAGGGACGCGGAATCGCGCATCGCCTCGCGGAAGCTGATCTGGTTGGCCTCGGCGAAGCTGCCGAGCCCGGTCTCCGTTGCGGGGCCGATGCCGCGCTTGGGGGTGTTCAGGATGCGCCGCAGGGCGAGCTCGTCGTCGGGGTTGGCGACCGCGATCAGGTAGGCGAGCGCGTCCTTGATCTCGGCACGCTCGTAGAACTTGGTGCCGCCGACGACCCGGTACGGCACGGCGGCGCGGACGAAGATCTCCTCGAGCGCCCTGGTCTGGGCGTTGGTGCGGTAGAACACGGCCATGTCCCGGTACGCCATGCCGGCCCCGTGCAGCGTCTCGATCTCGTCCGCGACGAACTGGGCCTCGTCGTGACCGTTGTACGCGGTGTAGCCGACGATCTTCTCGCCGTCGCCGCCCGCGCTCCACAGCCTCTTGTCTTTGCGGTCGAAGTTGTGGCCGATCACGGCGTTCGCCGCCGAGAGGATGTTCTGGGTCGAGCGGTAGTTCTGCTCGAGCAGGATGACCTTCGTGCCGGGGAAGTCCCGTTCGAATTCGCTGATGTTGCGGGTGTCGGCGCCGCGGAAGGCGTAGATGGACTGGTCGGAGTCGCCGACGACGGTGAGGGAGGCACCGGGGATGCCGCCAGTCGGCTCGCGCAGGTTGCGCACGTGCACGCCGGTCGCCTCGAGTTCGTCGGCGAGCTCTGCGGTGACGGGTAGCGTGAGTTCGCGTACGAGCGAGTACTGGGCGTGGTTGGTGTCCTGGTATTCGTCGACGAGGATATGCCGGAAGCGCCGCCGGTAGGTTGCGGCGACGCGGGGGAAGGCGCGGAACAGGTAGACCGTCTCGCCGATCAGGTCGTCGAAGTCGAGGGCGTTCGCCGCACGCAGGCGCTGCGTGTACTGGCGGAAGATCTCGATGAACATGACCTCCTGCGGGTCACTGAGGTTGGCGTTGCGGGCGTAGGAATCGACGTCGGCGAGCTCGTTCTTGAGCTTGGAGATCTTCGCGGCGGCGTTGCCGGGCGTGAATCCGTACGTGTCGGCGTCGAGCGACTTGATGATGCGCTTGAGGGTGACCTTGGTGTCCGCGGAGTCGTAGATGCTGAAGCTCGAGGAGAGGCCGGCGCTCTCTGCCTCGCGACGCAGGATGCGGACGCAGGAGGAGTGGAAGGTCGAGATCCACATGCCCTCTGAACCCTCGCCGAGGAGGACCTTGACCCGCTCGCGCATCTCGGCGGCGGCCTTGTTCGTGAAGGTGATCGCGAGGATCTGGCTCGGGTAGGCCTCCCGGGTCTCGAGCAGGCTCGCGATGCGGCGGGTCAGCACGCTCGTCTTGCCACTGCCCGCACCCGCGATGATGAGGAGGGACGGCCCGCGGTACTCGACGGCTTCGAGCTGCTGCGGGTTGAGCCCGTCGAGCAGGGGACTCTGCCGCTGGCCGGGCTCGCCATCGGGGCGGCCGGGGCCGTAGCCGTCGCCATAGCCGTCCAGGATTATCGGCGTTGCCGAAGAAGTGCGTGCGGGGGTGTTGTCCGGGTCGAAGGGCGTCATCATCTCGCCTCCAAGTCTAAGCGGTGCCCCTGACACCGGCAGGGGCACCCGGCCGCATGCCGGCGTTGCCGGCAGCACGTCGACCGGAGGCACGTCGACCGGCGGCCGCCCGGGTCAGCGGTCTTCGCGGGCCTCTGCGGCGAGTTCGTCACGGACCGCCACGGCGAGGTCGGGGTGGTCGGCGAAGACCCCGTCGATCCCGGTGCCCATGATGGTGCGGAACTCGGTCTGCCAGTCGCCGAAGTCGGCGCGGAACCGCCCGCGCTGGAAGGTCTTCGCAAGGAACACGTTCTCCGGGCGCAGCGTCCAGCAGTAGATCTCGAGGTTGGCGGCGTGGGCGGCGTCGACGAGATCGGAAGCTCCCGTGACGTGTCCGTCCGCCCCGATCTCGAGGACGAGCGACTTCGGCACGCTGACGCCGTCGACGAGACCGCTCAGCCCGTAGAGGCCCTGGTCGGTCAGGTAGTCCGCGTAGTCGGGGGCCGAGCGGCCGAGCAGGCGCACCTGGTCGGCCGGTTTCCCCGTCGCCTCGAGCAGGAAGATCCGCTTCCCATAGATGCCGCGTGCGTAGACCTGGTCGAGCAGGGTGCGTTCGAAACTCTCGATCGTGAGCCGCCCGTCGCCGGCGTTCCAGCCGGCGGTGTTCACCTCGGCGGCGAAGAGTTCGTCGACAGGGAGGCCGATCGACTCGAAATAGCTCGCGTGCTTGATCTCGGCGACGACGCCGACCGGGCGCCTCGCCCGGCTGGACACCCGGTCCATGAGCTTGAACACGTCGCGCAACCGCAGCAGCGGGAATCGGCCGTCGAAGGACGCACTGGCCTTGCGGAGTGCCGGCAGCCGTTCGCGAGCTCGCAGGGTGCGCAGCTCGGCCCAGGTGAAGTCCTCGGTGAACCAGCCCGTCATGCGGATGCCGTCAATGACCTTCCGGGTGCGGCGAGCGGCGAATTCGGGATGGGCCGCAACATCCGTCGTCGCGGAGATCTCGTTCTCGTGACGCACGATGAGCACGCCGTCGCGGGTGACGACGACGTCGGGTTCGACCGCGTCCGCACCGAGGGCAACCGCGAGCTCATAGGCGCCGCGGGTGTGCTCCGGCCGGTAACCGCTCGCCCCGCGGTGACCGATCACGATCGGTTGCATTCCCTGACCATACGCGCTGCTGGCAGACTCGAAGCCATGACACTCTGGAGGGAACCCGACACCCGGCGCCACTCGCCGGCGGTGTATCGCGCCCGCCTCACGCTCGGAGTCTCTGCCATCGCCCTCGGCGTTGCCGCGACGAACCTCACGAGCACCTACAGTCTCTTCTTCCTCGCCATCGGGCCCGCCGTGCAGCTGCTCGGCTGGCTCGCGCTGCCCGGGGCCCTCTGGCGGCGACTGCTGGTGATCCTCCCCGCGGAAATCGCCGCGCTCACGCTCCTGGCCGGCCCCGATTTCACCGGCGCGTTCGCCGTACTCCTCGCGTGCTGGCTGTTCGTGCGGCACCGGCCGGGGATCAGCTACCTCGTGCTGCTCGCCCCCGTCGTCGTGAGCTTCGCCCTCAAGCTGTCGCTGCACAACTCGTCGCAGAACTGGGTCGGAGACGTGGCCGGTTCGGTGACCGTGATCGCCGCGGCGTGGGTCGCCCGCGCTCTCGCACGGCGACGCTGGGCGCGGCTCAATCCGCCGCCGGCCGGCGAAACGGCCGGAACAGGCGACACCGGGGACAACCCCTCAGGATCTACAAGGCAGACGCCCAGCAGGGCTGAATAGACTCTCAGAAACGCCCACCGGCGTAGTGCCGGATCCCCGGCGTTGACAATACCCGAGCTGATTGAGATCTTAGGAACATGGCATCCTCAAACCCCGCATTCTCGCGCAATCCCGCCTTTGCCGCACAAGGATCCGCGGCAGCGAACGGCCTGACCGAAGCTGACCTGCAGCGCATCTACGAAGCGCCGTCCGCAGGCTCGCAGGACACCGGCCGGATGACCTACGAAGACACCATCGTGAAGACCACGCTGAGCTTCGCCCTTCTGCTCGTCGCAGCAGCGGCCAGCTGGCTGCTCACTCCCACGATGCCGTTCCTGCCGTTCCTCGGCATGATCGCCGGCCTCGTGCTCGGCCTGGTCAACGCCTTCAAGAAGGAGCCGTCACCGGGCCTGATCCTCGCGTACGCCGCAGCGGAAGGCCTCTTCGTCGGCGGTGTCTCGTACATCTTCGAGGCCATCTACCCTGGCGTCGTCGTCCAGGCCGTGCTCGCGACCCTCGTGGTCGTCGGTGTGACCCTCGCCTTGTTCGCAAGCGGCAAGATCCGCGCCTCGAAGCGCGCGACCAAGGTCTTCCTGATCGCGATGGTCGGCTACTTCGTGTTCTCGATGCTCAACTTCGGCCTCGTCGCCTTCGGCGCCGTCGACAGCCCGTTCGGCCTCAGCAGCAACGTGAAGATCTTCGGCATCCCGCTCGGCGTCGCGATCGGAATCCTCGCGGTGCTCATGGCCGCGTACTCCCTCGTGCTCGACTTCGACTTCATCCAGCGTGGCGTCAACAACCGGGTCGCCCGCAAGTACGGCTGGTCCGGCGCGTTCGGCATCATGGTGACTGTCGTCTGGCTCTACGTCGAGCTGCTCCGCCTCTTCGCGATCTCGCGAAACTAGCTCGCTCGCACCCTGGCGAGAGCAGGACCTCGCCGCACACACTGTGAAGTCGGAGATTTTCGCCAGGAAGATCTCCGACTTCACGTCGTTAAGGCAGGGGTCGCAGAGCCGGAGGCCGGCTCAGATCCAGCCCTTGTCTGTCGCAATGCGGATCGCCTCTGACCGGTTGCTCGCCCCGAGCTTGGCGGATGCCGCCGAGAGGTAGTTCCGGACGGCCCCAGGGCTCAGGTGCAGGGCGCGTGCGACCTCTGGGGCACTCCGTCCCCCCGCCGCGAGGAAAAGGACCTCGGTCTCCCGCGCGGTGAGCGGTGATTCTCCGTGCATCATCGCGTTGATCGCGAGCTGCGGGTCGACCACGCGTTCGCCGGCCCGGATCTTCCGGATGACCGCGATCAGGCGCTCTGAGGCGAGGTCCGTATGCTGGAAGCCGTCCACGCCGCCCTGGATGGCGCGGCGGACGTCACCGGGGCGCGGATGGCTCGCGAGCAGCAGCACCTTCACCCGCGGGTCGGCGGCCTGGATCAGCGGCAACAGCCCCAGGCCGTCGATCGTCGGCAGGTGGATGTCGAGGACGACGACATCGGGAGCGGTCCGGCGCACCGTCGAGAGGACCTCGGCGCCGTCGCCGATCGCGGCAACGACCTCGATGTCGGCTTCGAGCGAGAAGACGGCCTGGAGCGCCGTGCGCAGGAGGACGTGATCCTCGACGAGCAACACCCGGATCTGCGAGCCCTGCCCCTTCACCGGTGCGGGAAGTGCGGGCTGGGTGGTGTCGAAGCTCATCCCTGCCCCCTCCCGACGTCGGACGACTGCCCGCGATCACGGCAGTTGTGAAGTGGAAGGTCGCGTATGGACTCTAGCAAACACCGACAGCGAAAAACCCCCCGAACGGGGTGGAGATCTGCCCAGAAGTCCCGACCAACGCCCGGGCGGTCAGTGCGGGGAGGACGAAGCCTCGACGCGCC
This sequence comes from Cryobacterium sp. MDB1-18-1, assembly GCF_004402735.1. Lineage (NCBI taxonomy): Bacteria > Bacillati > Actinomycetota > Actinomycetes > Micrococcales > Microbacteriaceae > Cryobacterium > Cryobacterium sp. MDB1-18-1. The sequence goes on from NZ_SOFR01000044.1 coordinate 173,253, forward strand.
ACTGCCCGTCCGGCCCGCCGGGCCGCGCGGTCGCCCGGCTCATCGAGAAGGTGCGGGTGCGGAACCGCCAGGCCAACCGGACCATCGCGACGCCCGCCTGCCGGTAGTGATCCGCGAGCGCACGGGTGAACACGGCGCGTCCCGGCACGTCGACCCAGCCGTCCGCGCCGGTGTACACGGCTTCGACGCGCGGCCGGGCCGCGGCGTTCCGGAACAGGACGATGGCCTCCGCGGCGATCTCATCGCCGTCGGAGTGGATGCGGTGCCGCGGTGCGGATTCCTCGGCAGGGACGCTCCGGGGCGCAGCGCCCGGCGAGCGCGGCTCATCATCGAACCCGCGTGTTTCCGGAACCGTGGAATCCATGGGCGTCACCTTCGTCCGGGGACGACGCCCCGACCGGAATGCCCGGCCGGCTGCCGCCGCGAGGAGGCCTCCGTGGGAGACGACGGAGAGCCGAAGCGGCTCCCGTCGACGCTTCCCACTCATCCTCACGCGGATGCCACGACGCCGGAAGTCCCTCCTGTCACCGCTGCCCCATGACAGCTGTCACGTTCCGGTGATCGCCACCCGGAGCGCACCGGAAACGCACCGCCTTCGCCCGGTTACGAAAGAAGCACCCTCGTCTCGACGACGAGGGTGCTTCTTTCGTGCTGCAGCGGGAGTCGCTCAGCGGGGAGCGCTCACTCCCACTCGATGGTTCCCGGCGGCTTCGACGTGACGTCGAGAACGACGCGGTTGACGCCATCCACTTCGTTCGTGATGCGGTTGGAGATGCGGGCGAGCAGGTCGTACGGCAGGCGGGTCCAGTCGGCCGTCATCGCGTCCTCAGAGGAGACCGGGCGCAGCACGATCGGGTGACCGTACGTACGGCCGTCGCCCTGGACGCCGACGGAACGGACATCCGCGAGCAGCACGACCGGGCACTGCCAGATGACCCCGTCGAGGCCGGCGGCGGTCAGCTCGGCGCGCACGATCGCATCCGCGTGCCGCAGCAGTTCGAGCCGTTCGAAAGTGATCGAACCGACGATGCGGATGCCCAGGCCTGGACCGGGGAACGGCTGGCGCTGCACGATCTCGGGCGGCAGACCCAGTTCGGCGCCGATCGCACGCACCTCGTCCTTGAACAGGGTGCGGAGCGGTTCGACGAGCTCGAACTTCAGGTCTTCCGGCAGGCCGCCGACGTTGTGGTGGCTCTTGATGTTCGCGGTGCCGCTGCCGCCGCCGGACTCGACGACGTCGGGGTACAGGGTGCCCTGGACGAGGAAGCGGATCGGGTCGCCGTCCTTCTCCGCGGCCTCCCTGATGAGTTCGGCCTGGGCCTGCTCGAAGGTGCGGATGAATTCGCGGCCGATGATCTTGCGCTTGGTCTCCGGGTCGCTGACACCCTCGAGCGCGGCGAGGAACTGCTCGCGTACGTCCACGGTGACGAGGCGCACGCCGGTGGCCTTGACGTAGTCTTCCTCGACCTGGCGGCGTTCGTCCTGGCGGAGCAGGCCGTGGTCGACGAAGACGCAGACGAGCTGGTCGCCGATGGCCTTGTGCACGAGCGCCGCGGCCACGGCGGAGTCGACGCCGCCGGAGAGCCCGCAGATGACCTTGCCGGTGCCGACCTGGGCGCGGATCTTCGCGACCTGTTCGGCGATGACGTTGCCGCTGTTCCAGTCGGCGGGAATCCCGGCGGCGCGGTGCAGGAAGTTCTCGAGCACGTCCTGGCCGAATTCGGTGTGCTTGACCTCGGGGTGCCACTGCACGCCGTAGAGGCGGCGCTCGTCGTTCGCGAACGCGGCGACCGGGGTCGAGCCGGTCGAGGCGAGCACCGCGAAGCCGGCAGGGGCGCGGGAGACGGAGTCACCGTGGCTCATCCACACGGTCTGCTCGTTCGGCTGCCCGGCGAGGAGGACGTTGTCGCCGCTCGCGACCGTCACGGGGGTCGACCCGTATTCGCTGAGCCCGGTGTGGGCGACCTCGCCGCCGAGGGCGGTCGCCATCACCTGGAAGCCGTAGCAGATGCCGAGCACGGGAATACCGAGGTCGAAGATCGCGGGGTCGAAGGTCGGGGCGCCCTCGGCGTAGACACTCGAGGGTCCTCCGCTCAGCACGATCCCGACCGGGTTCTTCGCGGCGACCTCCGCAGCGGTGATCGAGTGTGCGACGATCTCCGAGTAGACGGATGCCTCGCGCACGCGGCGCGCGATCAGCTGGGCGTACTGGGCGCCGAAGTCCACCACGAGCACGGGTCGGTCGATGCCGGACGCCTCCGTCGAAGTCACGACCACGGTCGGGTCGGCAACTGCAGTCATGAACGGGCCTCCGCACCCTCGGCGTCGGAAAGTGCCCTGGCGGAAAGCCAGGCGCGGACCTCGCGGGCGACGCGGCCCTCGAGGAAGAAGGACAGGGTGGGGATCACGCCGCCGAGGGCGATCAGCAGGAACCGGCTGAACGGCCAGCGCATCAGGCTCCAGAGCCGGAAGTCCGCGAACAGGTACAACACGTAGAACCAGCCGTGCATGATCAGGATCGCGGTGCTCAGATTGAACGCGGTGACGGTGTCGCGCGGGACGAGCAGCCCGTACGGGCCGCCGAGCTCGAGCTCGTACTGGAAGCCGAACTTGAGGATGACCTCGGCGCAGAGCAGCAGCAGGAAGACGCCGGTGATGATCGAGGACGTCTGGTAGAGCTTCAACGCCCCCGGGATGCTGGGGATATCAGCGCGTTTGGGTTCGAGTGGCATGCGCCAATTCTAACCGGCGGATATCGCCGCTTCCTCGCGGAGCTCCTCCTCGCGCTCCCAGGCGTCCCGGACGAGGCGGTACCAGAGGAACACGGCGAAGCCGGCGAAGACGACCCACTCGATGGCGTAGAAGATGTTCAGCCAGTTGAGGGAGACATCCGTGAGCGGTGCCGGCGAATCGATTCCCGTGAGACCGGATGCCGCGGTCCCGTCGACGATGTAGCCCGGGTAGACCGCTGTGCCGTCGAAGCCGGCCCAGAGGTTGATCAGGGCCGCGGTGGACACCGTCGTCATGCCGTGCGGGTCACGGCCGTCTGCGGGAACGACGGGGGCTTCGGTCGGGAGGAACCGGCCGGCCAGGGTGACGACCTGGTTGGCCGGGGCCGACGCGAGGCCTTCCATCGTCGACCGGGCTGTCGCCTCGTCCGGAGCCCAGCCGCGGGCGACCGCGATGCTCGCGCCCGCGCCGTTCCCCGTGCCTGCCGCACCGACGATGAAGTGGCTCACGACCCAGTAGCCGGAGGTCCCGTCGTTGGACCGGTCGCTGATGAGCTGCTCGTCGCCGGGCACGTAGCTGCCGTCGACGGTGACGAGCTGGCCGGTCGCCGCGTCACGGGGGGCGCCTCCGGGAGTCACGACGTCGGCGAGGGGTTTCACGGTCTCGGTGCTCTTCTCGACGACCACACCGGATGCGACGGCGCGTTCGAGCTGCCAGCGCCCGAGCGCCGCGAAGCCGGCCGCGACGGCGAGGGCGAGCAGGAGCGCGAGAATCCAGCGGGGGCGGAGCATCATGCGGATCATTGGTAGTCACCTGTCCCGGCGTCGGGTGCCGGCTTGTCCCTCTGGGCGCGAGTGCGCGAAAGTCGTTTGGCGTAGTCGGCCATCGGGTCGGCGTCTGCGTCGGCCTCTGCGGCCTGGCCGGAATCGACGCCGGAATCCCGGTCCGATTCCGGGGCGGCGGCGGGGTGCGAGTCGGCAGGAACGTGCACGTCGGCAGGTGCGTGCGCCTGCGTCTCGTCATCGGCATCTGGGTCTGGGTCTGGGTTCACGCGTGCGCTCGGGCGCGGGGCCGTGTTCGGTCGGACTGAGGCCGGCAGCGGTGTCGGCCCGTCGAGTTCGTCGATGCCGTCATCCACCACGTGCTTGACGTATTCGCCGCGTTCGGCCTGTTCCGCCCGTTCGTCGTGGTCGGCGCGGCGGTCGTGGTCCGTGCGCTTCCGCGGCTCCGGCCGGGATGAAGGCAGCGGCTGGTCGCCGAGGTGGGCGGCGGCGCGCTGCGCGTCCTGGTCGCTCAGCGCGCCCGCTGTCGCCGCGTCGACGAGCCGGAACTCCTCGGCGTGCATCGGGTCGCGGTCGGGCCGGACGCCCGCGCGCTTCCGGCGGCGTCCGGGCAGCAGGGCGCCGAGCCTCTCGGAATTAGCGGCGAAGAGCGGACCGAGGATGGCCATGGTGAGCACGTAGAGGCCCGCGAACGGCTGGAGTAGCCCGTTCAGGCCCGCTCCGACAGAGAGGGTCGCGAGGATGAGCGTGAACTCTCCGCGGTTCACCAGGATCGCGGCGGCATTGAGCCCCTCGGAGATCCCCATCGAGTGCAACCGGGCCAGCAGCATCCCCGAGATCAGGTTGAGCACGAAGGTCATCACAACCGCCGCGAGCACCACGAGGATGACCGAACCGAACTCATTGATGTGCAGCGCGAGGCCGAAGTTGAGGAAGAAGAACGCGGCGAAGATGTCCCGCAACGGGACGGCGACACGTTCGAGCCGGGTGCGGTAGGTGCTCGCGCCGAGGACGACACCGATCAGGAACGCGCCGATCGCATCCGTCACCCCGATGATCTCGCCGATGCCGGCGAAGAGCACGGCAAGCCCGAAGAACAGGATCGTGAAGAGTTCGTCGTCCTTGGTGCGGACCAGCCGGGACACGACACGGCCGCCCCAGCGGGCGAGAGAGAACATCACGACGAGGAAGAGGAACGCGATGCTCAGCTGCAGCACGATCGGCCAGATCTCGGTCTTGCCGCTCAGCACGACCGAGACGATCGACAGGTACACCGCGATGAAGATGTCCCCGACCACGGTCACGCCGAGGATCATCGGTGTTTCCTTGTTCGCCAGGCGGCGCAGCTCGATCAGGAGTTTGGTGATGATCGCGCTCGAGGACGTGCCGGTCATGCCGGCGATGACGAGGGCCTCGCGGGTGCCCCAGCCGACCATCATGCCGAAGGCGAACCCGATGCCCATGTTGATCACGACGTAGGAGCCGCCGGAGAGCAGCAGCTTCCCGGCGTCGTTGAAGAACTCCTCCTGGTCGAACTCGAGGCCGAGGCTGAACAGGAGCAGGATGAGCCCGAAGACGGCGATGAGCTCGATGTCTGCGGAGTGGAAGTCGAGCGGGAACCAGTGGGTGTACGGGCTCGCGAGCAGGCCGACGATCATGTAGATCGGGATGGACGGCAGGCCGATCAGTTTTGCGGCGCGCCCGAGCACATAAGCCACGACCAGCAGGATGCCGAGTGTGATCAGGTCCGTGCCAAGGTTCATTGGTTAGCCCCCGGGGGGCGCGTCGACGGTCTTGGCCTTGAGTTCACCGGTGCGGAAGAACGTGAAGGCCTTGGCGACCTTCTCCGGGGATCCTGCGACGACGAGGGTGTCGCCGGGGAAGACCCGGAAGTCCTGGGCCGGTGCCGGGTTGGCGGACTCGCCGCGCACGACGGCGACGACCGTGAGGCCGGCGATGCCGCGGTCGGCGGGGTTGCCGAGGGTCTGGCCGGCGATGTGATCCTCGTAGTCGACCGTGAACCAGTCGATGCTGAGACCGGGGATCTGGTCGAGCGCGGTGAGCGACTCGGTGATCTGGGTGCCGCCGAGGAGTTCGGCGAGGGTGTGCGCCTCGTCTTCGTTGAGGCGGAGGGAGACCTTGCTCGCGTCTGGGCCGCCCTCGTCGTCCGCGAAGGTGATGAGGTCGCTGTGCCCGGAGCGGTGGGCGATGACGCCGACCTTGCCGCCGTCATCGGTGATGAAGGTGTGCAGCACACCCACTCCGGGAAGCTTGACCCGCCGAACGTCAACCATGGTTACGACTCCTGAAGATTATGGGCAAGTGGGCCCTAGTCTATCGAAGCCGCCCGTCACCCGGCCGGGCACAGTCGGATGCCGGGCGCACGACGTGCGCCCGGCATCCGCCCGGTGGTGGTGTCGCCTGTGTCAGTGCGTGACGGAGTCGCCCATCGCCGACCGCTCGGTCAGGACGATATCGGGAGCCTCGAGGCGCACCCGGTCGGCGGACTCGTCGTCGGGTTCGAGCTGGGAGGCGCGTTCCGCGGCGACGCGCTTGAGGTAGACCGCGACCTCGCGTTCCTCGCGTTCGGCGTCCCAGCCGAGCACGCCGGCCATCAGCCTGGCCGCGACCGGCGCCGCGGAGACCCCGCGATCCCAGGCCTCGATCGAGATGCGGGTGCGCCGGGCGAGGACGTCCTCGAGGTGGAGGGCGCCCAAGTGGCCGGCCGCGTACACGACCTCGGCCTGGATGTAGTCGTCGGCTCCCGGGAGCGGCTCGATCAGCTCAGGGCTCTCCCGGATGAGGTCGAGCAGCTCGTCGGTGAGGGTACCGTACCGGTTGAGCAGGTGCTCGACCCGCACGGTGTGCAGCCCGAATGCCGTCGCGATGCGGGTGCGCTTGTTCCACGCGGCCTTGTACCCCTCCGCACCGAGCAGCGGGATCTCGTGCGTCGTTGACGGGGCGATCTTCCCGTCGAGGGCGTCAACGGCCGCGTCGATGGCGTCCTTCGCCATGATCCGGTATGTGGTCCACTTGCCGCCGGCGATCACGACGAGACCGGGAACGGAGTGCCCGACCAGGTGTTCGCGGGACAGTTTCGAGGTCTGCTCCGACTCCCCGGCGAGCAGCGGCCGGAGACCTGCGTAGACGCCCTCGACGTCCTCGCGGGTCAGCGGCACCCGCAGCACCGAATTGACGTGCTCGAGCAGGTAGTCGATGTCGGCGGCCGTCGCCGCGGGGTGCGCCTTGTCGAGGTGCCAGTCGGTGTCGGTGGTGCCGATGAGCCAGTGCCTGCCCCACGGGATCACGAAGAGCACGCTCTTCTCCGTGCGCAGCAGCAGCCCCATCGCCGACTGGAACCGGTCACGCGGCACGACGAGGTGGATGCCCTTGCTCGCGCGCACCTTGAAGGTGCCGCGTTCGCCGACCATCCGCTGGGTGTCGTCGGTCCAGACGCCTGTCGCGTTGACGACCTGCTTCGCGCGCACCTCGAAGCGTTCGCCGGTCTCGAGGTCGTGCGCGCGCACGCCCACGACCCGCTCGCCGACCTTGATGAAGCCCTCGACCCGCACCCGGCTCGCCGCGTGGGCGCCGTAGAACGAGGCGGTGCGCACGAGCGACGCCGTGTACAGGGCGTCATCGACCTGCGCATCGTAGTAGGTGATACCGCCGACCGTCGCGTCGGCGTCGAGGCTCGGGATCATGCCCATCACCTGGCGCTTGGACAGGTGCCGGTGGTGAGGGACGCCGGGCGGCCGGCCACCGGTGTACGAGAAGATGTCGTAGAGCAGCATGCCCGCACCCACATAGAAGCGCTCGGTGACCCGCTTCTTCAACGGGTACAGGAAGCGCACGGGCTTGACCAGGTGCGGGGCGATCCGCTGCAGGAGCAGTCCGCGCTCCGTGAGCGCTTCCCGAACGAGGCGGAAATCGAGCTGCTCGAGATAGCGGATGCCGCCGTGCACGAGCTTGGACGACCGGCTCGACGTTCCGCTGGCCCAGTCTCGCGCCTCGAGAATGCCGACGCTCAGTCCGCGGGTGACGGCGTCGAGGGCGCTGCCCGCGCCGACGATCCCGCCGCCGACGACGAGGATGTCGACCTCCTTGGATTTCAGCCTCTCAATGGCCGCGGCGCGTTCCGCCGGTCCCAGCTTGTTCGACCGCGTGACCGAATTCCCTGTTGCCATGTGCGTACTCCCATCGAGGTGGTGGTGCGTACCTCGACGCTAGTTCGTTCGGTACGGCGCGACAACCACCTCGACGCGCTGGAATTCCTTGAGGGTCGAATAACCGGTGGTCGCCATCGACCGGCGCAGGGCGCCGACGAGGTTGGCGGTGCCGTCGGCGATCGGCGTCGGGCCGTACAGGATGGTCTCGAGCGGGGCGACGGTGCCGACCTCGACCCGCTTGCCGCGGGGCAGCTGCGGGTGGTGCACCTCGGCGCCCCAGTGGAATCCGCCGCCGGGGGCATCCGTCGCCCTGGCCAGGGTGGTGCCGAGCATGACGGCGTCCGCGCCGCAGGCGAGCGCCTTGACGATGTCACCGGAGGTGCTCAGGCCGCCGTCGGCGATGACGTGCACGTAGCGTCCGCCGGATTCGTCGAGGTAGTCGCGGCGAGCGCCGGCGACGTCGGCGACGGCCGTGGCCATCGGGGCGTGGATGCCGAGCGAGGCCCGGGTGGTCGACGCCGCGCCGCCGCCGAAGCCGACGAGCACGCCGGCAGCGCCGGTGCGCATCAGGTGCAGGGCCGCCGTGTATGTGGCCGCACCGCCGACGATGACGGGTACGTCGAGCTCGTAGATGAACTTCTTGAGGTTGAGCGGCTCCTGGTTGAGCGAGACGTGCTCGGCGGACACCGTGGTGCCGCGGATGACGAAGAGGTCGACGCCTGCGGCGACGACGGTTTCGTAGAGTTCCTGGGTGCGCTGCGGGGAGAGCGCTCCGGCGACGGTGACCCCGGCGGCGCGGATCTGGGCGAGCCGCTCGGTGACGAGGGCCGGCTTGATCGGTTCGGAGTACATCTCCTGCATGCGTGCGGTCGCCCGGTCGGCCGGAAGTTCGCGGATCTCGGCGAGGAGCGGTTCCGGGTCGTCGTAGCGGGTCCAGAGGCCCTCGAGGTCGAGCACGCCGATGCCGCCGAGCTGGCCCATCATGATCGCCGTCGTCGGGGAGACTACGGAGTCCATCGGGGCTGCGAGGAACGGGATCGCGAATTCATACGCGTCGATCGTCCAGCTGACATTCACGTCTTCGGGATCGCGGGTGCGCCGACTGGGCACAACCGCGATGTCGTCAAAGGCGTACGCGCGGCGAGCGCGCTTGGAGCGGCCGATCTCGATTTCCATACCCCCAGCTTAGGCGCAGCCCGTAACCGGAGGGTATGAACCGCTAGGCTGGCGCAAATCCCGCAGGTGAGGCCCGCAAACCTGCCCGATGCACCAGGAGCACCCGATGTCGTCCGAAAAGCCCACCGAGTCCGCGAAGCCTCGCCTCAACCTGATGTTCAGCAACCTGGAGCTCGTGATCGCGGTCCTCCTCGGCCTCGTCTCCATCGCAACGGCCTATGCCTCCTTCCAGGCGGCGCTCTACGACAGCCAGATGGCCGGGGCGTACACCAAGGGTTCGACGCAGTCCACCGAGGCGGAGTCGCTCTATCTCGAGGCCAACCAGCAATTCCTCGAGGACACCCAGGTCTGGAACCGCCTCGCCGAGCTCGACATCGAGAAGGACAGCACGGATGCGGCGATCGCCGCCGACGCGACGGGCAAGTACGACACCCTGACCTTCCAGGCCGTCTCGACGGACTTCGCCGCGGCCATCGCCCGGGCCGACGCCGAGAACACCGCCGACGCCACGGTGTACCACAGCCCGCTCGACGACGAGGAATACCAGAGCACCCTCTTCGGCGGCTACTCCGAGACGCAGGCGAAGTCGGTCGCGACGATCAGCCAGGGCGACGAGTACAACAGCCTCAGTGACCGGCTCACCCTCAACACCGTGCTGATGTCCATCTCGCTGTTCCTGCTCGGCATCGCCGCCCTCGTGCGCCAGTTCAAGGTGCAGCTCGTGCTGATGTCGACCGGCGTGGTGATCTTCCTCGCCGCTGCCGCGCTGACCGCGATGATCCCCTACGTCGGCCTGTAGCGGGGCAAGCTGTGCGAACGGCACAATCTGCAGGAGTGACACGCAGGACCGTCGCGGCGCTGGCCGCACTGGCCCTGGTCGTCAGTCTCGCCGCGTGCACGACGGGCAGCCCGGTCGAGCCGGACAGCGGCGACGGCCCGGCCGCCGGCAGCTGGACCGTTCTCACCTACTCGATCGCCGACACCGACCTCGAGCCGTTCATGATGGCCGACCTCGGCGAGATGGGCGAGGTCGGCTCGCACGACGGCCTCAATCTCGTCGCCCTCGTCGACCGTTCGGCGGACTACAGTGCAGAACCCGTGCTCGGCCAGCCCGACTGGGCCGGCGGGAAGCTCCTGCACGTCCTGCCCGGCGGCGCAGAGGTGATGGACGACCTCGGCCCCGTGGACACCGGCGACCCCGCCGTGCTCTCCGACTTCATCACCCGCGGCATCAGCGCGTACCCCGCGGAGCACTACGCCGTGATCATCTCCGATCACGGCGCATCCTGGCCGGGCGTCGGCGGTGACGAGTCCGCCGACGGAGATTCGCTGAGCCTCGCCGAACTGAACGACGCCATCGGCAGCGGCCTGAGCGCGGCCGGTGTGGCGAAGCTCGACCTGCTCGGCTTCGACGCCTGCCTGATGGCGACCTACGAGGTCGCAAGCACCCTGGCCCCGCGCGCGGATCGCCTGCTCGCCTCCCAGGAGCTCGAGCCGGGTCACGGCTGGAACTACACGGCCCTCGAGACGGCCGCCGCGGGCGCCACCGTCGACGAGCTCGGCTCCGCGCTGATCCAGGGGTTCTCCTCCCAGGCCGAAACCGAGGGCGACGCGGCCGAGATCACCCTGTCCCTGATCGACCTCGGCAAGCTGCCGGCGGTGGATGCCGCCCTCGCCTCGTTCAGCAGCAGCCTGGTCGGGCGCGGGGCCGGTCTCGCTCCCGTCGTGGGCCGAACCCTCGCGAGCACCCTCGGCTTCGGGCGCAGCCCCGATCCGGCCGAGGACTCGTTCATGACCGACCTCGGCCTCCTCGCCGGCGAGATCGGGCAGGGCGACACCGCGGAAGCCGACGCTGCCGATGCGCTCGTACGGGCGATCAGTTCGGCGGTGGTCGACAAGGTCGACGGCCAGTCCACCGCGGGCGCCACCGGTCTGTCGATCTACTTCCCGCCCCAGAAGGCCTATTTCGCAGAGGACTACCGTGCACTCGGCACCGCAGGTGGCTGGCTCGACTTCCTGACCTCTTATTACGCCGCCGGCGGTGCGATCCCCGGCGACCAGAAGACCCGGTTCACCGGGGGTGACGCCGAGGTCTCCTTCGGCGCGGACGGCCTGAGCATCAGCGCCGCGCTCGACCCGGCCGGGCTCGGGAACGCGGCGAGCGCATCCGTCCGGTACGGCCTCATCGAGGCAGACGGCTCGGTCACCTACCTCGGCGAGCGGCCGGCGACGGTGGACGCGGGCGGGTCTGGCCGGGTGCATGGCGGGTACGACCTCACCCAGCTCACCCTGGCCGACGGCACCGACACGACGCCCGCGTACGCGCAGCTCGGCGACGACACGGGCACTGCCACGTCGGGGTCCGGCTCCGTCACGATCGACGTGCCGATGGCGTACTACTCTCCCGGTGACGTCGCGGGAGAGACCTACCAGGACGTGCTCCTGAGCCTCACCCTCGACGGCGCGAGCGGAGACATCCTCAACGAGACCTACTTCGCCTACGACGACAAGCTCGGCAGCTACGGCGAGCTCACCGCGGACCCGGACGGCATCATCGTGCCCGAGCGGCTCAACGTGCAGGGCGACGGCACCGAGAGCTGGGTCGGCACGAGCGACTACGGCCTCTACGCCGACCTCCCTGCCCTGCACTACGCCTTCGCCAGGCTCCCCTCGGGCAGCCGGTTGCGGGTCGACCTGACCGTGACCGACTTCGGCGGCAACAGCGCCACCGCGAGCGGCACCGCGACCGTCCCCTGACCCGCGCGCCCCCCGCGCGCCCCCGCGCGCCCCCGCGCGCCCCCGCGCGCCCCCCGCTTTCGTGAGGTGTCGCAGATCGACGTTCGTGGCGCCCGCGAACCTCGATATGCGACACCTCAGCGAGGCAATCAACGGGTGCGCCTACGGCACAGGAGGTGCAAGCTGCTGTCATGGACGTTGAAGCCGAACCGTTGTCCCTGCTGCGCGAACGCACGAGCCTCAAGTGGCAGGCGTTTCCCGACGACGTGCTGCCCCTTTTCGTCGCCGAACTCGACTACCCGCTCGCCGAGCCGATCAGGGACGCCCTGTTCGAGGCCGTGCGCCGGAGCGACACCGGCTACGCGGCATCCGCTGAGCCGCTCGCCCAGGCGTTCGCCGCCTTCGCCGCCCGCCGCTGGGGCTGGCCGGTCGACCCCGGGCAGGTGGTCGCGACGAACGAAGTGGGTTCGGCCGTCGTCGAGGTGCTGCGGATGATCCTCGAGCCGGGCGACGAGGTCGTGATCACTCCCCCGGTCTACCCGCCGTTCTTCGACCTCGTGCCCGAGGCGGGCGGCCGGGTCGTCGACGTGCCGCTCCTGCACGGCCAGACCGGCTGGACGCTCGACCTCGACGGCCTCGAAGCCGCGCTCCGCCGGGGCGCCCGCGCCTTACTGCTCTGCAATCCGCAGAACCCGCTCGGCCATCCGCACGGCATCGAGGACCTCACGGCCCTCGCCGAACTCGCCGACCGGTACGGGGCCTTCGTGGTCAGCGACGAGGTGAACGCACCGCTCGCCTACAGCGCCGAGAGTTTCACCCCGTACCTCACGGTGTCCCCTGCCGCGGCCCAGCACGGCGTCTGCGTCACGAGCGCGAGCACGGCCTGGAACCTCGCCGGGCTCACCTGCGCTCTCATCGTCACCGCCTCCGAACGGATGCGCCTGCTCACCTCCGCCCTGCCGCCCGGCATCCGCGAGCGCACCGGCCACCTCGGGCTGCTCGCGAGCACCACGGCGTTCCGTGACGGCGGCCCGTGGCTCGACGGCGCGCTCGCCGCGCTCCAGGCGAACCGGGGACTGCTGGCCGGGCTCCTCGACGCGCATCTCGGCGGGGTCGGCTACGAGCAGCCGCGCGCGGGCTATCTGGCCTGGCTGGACCTGCGCTCGCTCGGTTGGGGCGATGATCCGGCAGCGGTCGCCCTCGAGCGGGCGAAGGTCGCGCTGCTCCCCGGGTTGCTCTTCGGCACTCCGGGCGCCGGTTTCGCCCGGCTCAACTTCGGCTGCTCACCCGAGGTGCTCAGCGAGGCCGTCTCGCGGATCGCCGCGGCGACCTGAGCCGCACCGGCACCCGGCTGGGTGTGCCGGCGCGACCCGGTCAGCGACGGTAGTTCGGGGCCTCGACCACGATCTGCACGTCGTGCGGGTGCGATTCCTTGAGCCCGGCGGAGGTGATCCGCACGAACTTGCCCTTCTGCTTGAGCTCGTCGATCGTGCGCGCGCCGACGTAGAACATCGACTGGCGGAGGCCGCCGATGAGCTGGTACGCGACGGCGGAGACCGGACCGCGGTACGGAACCTGCCCCTCGATGCCCTCGGGGATGAGCTTGTCGTCGGAGGGGACGTCCGACTGGAAGTAGCGGTCCTTCGAATAGGAGGTCTTGTTACCGCGGGTCTGCAGCGCGCCGAGCGAGCCCATGCCGCGGTAGGTCTTGAACTGCTTGCCGTTGACGAAAACGAGCTCTCCCGGGCTCTCGTCGCAGCCGGCGAGGAGCGAGCCGAGCATGACGGTGTCCGCGCCGGCGACGAGCGCCTTGGCGATGTCACCGGAGTACTGCAGTCCGCCGTCGGCGATGACCGGGATCCCGGTCTCACGCGCGGCGAGGGAGGCCTGGTAGACCGCCGTGATCTGGGGGACGCCGACGCCTGCGACGATGCGGGTCGTGCAGATGGAGCCCGGGCCGACGCCGACCTTGATCGCGTCCGCGCCCGCGTCGATGAGCGCCTGGGCGCCGCTCCGGGTGGCGACGTTGCCGCCGATGACATCAACGGCCGCGAAGGCCGGGTCGGTCTTGAGCCGGCGGATGATCTCGAGCACGCCGGCGCTGTCGCCGTTGGCGGTGTCGACGACGAGCACGTCGACCCCCGCGTCGAGCAGCGCGGTCGCGCGCTGCCACGCGTCGCCGAAGAAGCCGATGGCCGCGCCGACGCGCAGCCGGCCGGCGTCGTCCTTCGTCGCGTGCGGGTATTCCTCGCTCTTGTCGAAGTCCTTGACGGTGATCAGGCCGGTGAGCCGGCCGGCGTCGTCGACGAGGGGAAGCTTCTCGATCTTGTGGGTGGCGAAGATGGCCACCGCGTCCATCGGCGCCATGCCGACCTTGCCGGTGATGAGCGGCATCCGCGTCATCACCTCGCGCACCCGCATCGTGTGCTTCTGGGTGGCCGTGACGAAGCGCATATCGCGGTTCGTGATGATGCCGACGAGCACGCCGTCTCCATCGACGACGGGGAGTCCGCTGATCCGGAACTGCCGGCAGAGGGCGTCGACGTCCGCGACGGTGGCCTCCGGCGAAGTTGTTACCGGATTGGTAATCATCCCGGATTCGCTGCGTTTGACGAGATCGACCTGTTCGGCCTGGTCCGCGATCGACAGGTTGCGGTGCAGGACACCGAGCCCCCCTTCGCGGGCCATGGCGATGGCCATCCTGGTCTCGGTGACCGTGTCCATGGCGCTCGAAAGCAGGGGCGTCGCGACGCTGATTCTCCGGGTCAACCGCGACATTGTCACTGCTTCACTGGGAATGACGTCGGTGTGGCCTGGCAGGAGCAGGACGTCGTCGTAGGTAAGCCCGGTGAAACCGAACGGATCTGGCTGATCCATGAAACCCCTTTTTGCTGGTGCAGAGAAATAACAGAAGAGTCCGGGAATTCCTGGAAACGACCGGTTCCCCAATGTTAAGCGACTTCTCCGCGTGCGCATTCCTTGAGGACGGAAACGATTCCGAGGACCACTCCGAAACATTTGCGACATAATCGGGACGTACTGTCGACGAAGAAGTTGGCAGGGGCCGGTTCACCCGAGTTTTTTCCCCTCGACCACCCCGAGGCCCCGCCCGTTCACGGAGGTTACGTTTTGACACCATTCATGCAGCGAACACGTACGGCAGGCCTCCTGTCGTCCCGGCGGATGCTCGCCGGTCTCCTGCTCATCGGAGTCGCCAGTCTGGGCCTGATGGGCCTCGGCGCGACGAGTGCTTCCGCGGCGACGGCCGTCCCGACTACGGCGTGTGTGGCCAATGCCACCACAGGCTGTATCCAGGGCACGATCAAGCAGGGCAACGGCGACCCCGCCGTCGGCGTGAGGCTCACGGTCACGAACGGTGACACGACCGAGAACCTCGTGACGGATGCCGCGGGCAAGTGGGGCGTGGCCATCACGGTCGCAGGCCCCTCAACCGTCACTCTCGACACCACGAGCCTGCCGAGCGGGAACACCCTCGACCCGAGCATCGCCAACCCGGCAACCGTCAATGGCGGCCTGGGTCGCAACGCCGGCACCATCTTCAAGCTGGTCAGCGGGGAAAGCACCGGCCTCTCGACCTCTGCCCCGTCGACGGGTGACTCCGCGACGACCGGCTCCGTCACGTGGGAGCGCTTCCTCCAGCAGGCCGCGTCGGGCATCCGCCTCGGGTTGCTGCTCGCCCTCGCCTCCGTCGGCCTCTCGCTGATCTACGGGACGACCGGGCTGAGCAACTTCGCCCACGGCGAGCAGGTGACCCTCGGCGGCCTGCTGGCATTCGTGCTCGCCAACCAGCTCGGTCTCAACCTCTTCCTCGCCGCCTTCCTCACCGTCGCGGTCTGCGCGGCGACCGGGTACTTCCAGGATGCGCTGATCTGGAAGCCACTGCGCAAGCGCGGCCTGCCGAACACCCAGCTGATGATCGTGACCATCGGGCTCTCGATCGCGCTGCAGTACGCGTTCCAGTTCTTCATCGGGGCCAAGACCGTCCGGATCGACAAGGCCAACCCGGTCACCGTCGAAATCGGCCCGATCACCCTCTCGGTTCAGTCGCTCTGGGCGATGGGCATCGCCGTTGCGGTCATCATCCTCGTCGGGCTGTTCCTGCTCCGGTCCCGGATCGGCCGGGCCACCCGCGCCGTTTCGGACAACCCCTCGCTCGCCGCGGCCTCCGGGATCGACGTCGACGCCATCATCCGCCTGGTCTGGACGGCCTCCGCCGGACTCGCCGGTCTCGCCGGCGTCATGCTCGGCCTCGTGCTCAATGGCGTGAACTGGCAGACCGGCCTGCAGCTGCTGCTGCTGATGTTCGCCGCGGTCACCCTCGGCGGCCTCGGCACCGCGTTCGGCGCCCTCGCCGGCGCGATGATCATCGGCATGGTCGTCGAGCTCACGAACCTCGTGCTCCCCGGCGACTTCAAGTACGCCACGGCACTGCTCATTCTCATCCTCGTCCTGCTCGTCAGGCCACAAGGCATTTTCGGGCGCCGAGAGCGCATCGGTTAGGAAGGACAAGACCGTGAATGAATTTCTGACGACCCTGACGGCGATTGCCGCCTCCGCCTTCTCGCCATCGACGGCGGCACTCGCCATCGCAGCCATCGGACTCAACATCCACTTCGGCTACACCGGCCTGCTCAACATGGGCCAGGCCGGGTTCATGCTCGTCGGCGCATACGCCTTCGCCATCTCCATCGTCGCCGGGATCCCGCTGTTCCCCGCCGTGCTGATCGCACTCGTCGCCGCGGCGGTCTTCGCACTCATCCTCGGCGTTCCGACGCTGAAGCTGCGCGGTGACTACCTCGCGATCGTCACGATCTCGGCCGCAGAGATCGTGCGGATGATCGGGCGCTCGTCGCTCCTCACCGACATCACCGGCGGCTCGAACGGTCTCACCGGCCAGAGCTACCGAGGCCCGTTCACCGACCTCTCCTTCCTCGGCGACGGCCAGACCACCCTCGGCCCGTTCACCTACGACAACACCGGCTCCAACGGCTGGTGGATCCGCCTGGTCGCGTGGTCCATCGTCGGGATCCTCTGCCTCTTCGTGTTCCTGCTGATGCGCAGCCCGTGGGGTCGCGTACTCCGCGGCATCCGGGAAGACGAGGATGCGATCCGCAGCCTCGGCAAGAACGTCTACAGCTACAAGATGCAGGCGCTCATCCTCGGCGGCACCATCGGAGCGCTCGGCGGCATCATCTACGTGCTGCCGGCATCCGTTCAGGCGGACAGCATGGGACGCTCGATGACGTTCTTCGTGTGGACAGCACTGCTGCTCGGCGGCGCCGCGACCGTGTTCGGGCCCGTGCTCGGCTCGATCATCTTCTTCGCCCTGCGCCTGTTCGTGCAGGGTGTCGCCGGCCAGTTCGTGCCGGACAGCATCATGAACGGCCAGCAGGCCGAACAGTTCTCCTGGATCCTGATCGGTGTGGTGCTCATGCTCGTGGTCATCTTCAGACCCCAGGGTGTACTCGGTAACAAGAAGGAGCAGAGCTTCAATGTCAACTGATCTCGGAGTCACCGTCGCCCCGACAGCCGCTGCGGCAGCCGCAACCGCGAGCGTCGCCGCCGTCTCCCCCCTTCCCGGCGTCCCCAAGCCAGACCCGATCCTGGTCGTCGACAACATCGTGCGCCAGTTCGGCGGCATGACCGCCGTCAACGTGCCGCACCTCGAGGTACAGCGCGGAATCATCACGGCCCTGATCGGCCCGAACGGCGCGGGCAAGACCACGTTCTTCAACCTGATCACGGGCTTCGACAAGCCGAGCTCCGCTCCGCGCCTCATCGGTGGGCCGAAGTCCGACCAGGCCGCCCGCTCGATGTTCAACGGGCGTTCGGTCAACAACATGGGTGCGGCGAAGGTCGCCCAGCGCGGCATGGTGCGCACCTTCCAGCTCACGAAGGCGCTCAGCAGGCTCACCGTGCTCGAGAACATGCTCCTTGGCGCGAAGGACCAGCCAGGCGAAAACCTCTTCGCCGCGGTGATCAAGCCGCTCTGGGCCGCGCGCGAACGGGAGATCACGGCGCAGGCCGAGGACCTCCTGCAGCGATTCAAGCTGCTCGAGAAGAAGAACGACATGGCCGGCAGCCTCTCCGGCGGCCAGAAGAAGCTCCTGGAGATGGCGCGGGCGCTCATGAGCGAACCGACCATGATCATGCTCGACGAGCCGATGGCCGGGGTCAACCCCGCACTCACCCAGTCGCTGCTCGGGCACATCAAGTCTCTCCGCGACGAGGGCATGACCGTCCTGTTCGTCGAGCACGACATGCACATGGTGCGGCACATCTCCGACTGGGTCGTCGTGATGGCCGAGGGCAAGGTCGTTGCTGAGGGCCCGTCGGCCACCGTCATGGACGACCAGGCCGTGATCGACGCCTACCTCGGCGCGCACCACGACACCGACCTCGGCGACGACTCGCTCCTCACGGACGAAGTCGCGGAGGAACTGGCCAAAGAGGTCGAACTCGAAAACCGCACGGAAGGCGACGCGTAGTCATGGTTGTACCCACAGGCTCTCCCGCTCCGGTCCTGCAAGCGACGGATCTCGTCGCCGGCTATGTTCCCGGGGTCAATATCCTCAACGGCTGCAACCTGGATGTCTACCCCGGTGAGCTCATCGGAATCATCGGCCCGAACGGCGCGGGCAAGTCCACGCTGCTCAAGGCACTGTTCGGACTGGTGTCCGTCCGCAGCGGCAACGTCACGCTCAAGGGCGAAGACATCACCGGTTTCAAGGCGAACCGCCTCGTGCAGGCCGGCGTCGGCTTCGTCCCCCAGAACAACAACGTGTTCCCCTCCCTCACGATCGAGGAGAACCTGCAGATGGGCCTGTACCTGCGGCCCAAGCTGCTCGTCGAGCGTCTCGACGCGATCTTCGACCTGTTCCCCGCCCTCGCCGACCGCCGCAACCAGCGCGCCGGTTCGCTCTCCGGCGGCGAACGCCAGTCGGTCGCGATGGCGCGTGCGCTCATGATGGACCCGTCCGTACTACTCCTCGACGAGCCGTCCGCCGGCCTCTCCCCGGTGCGTCAGGACGAGACCTTCATCCGCACCCGCCGCATCAACAAGACCGGCGTCACGATCGTGATGGTCGAGCAGAACGCGCGCCGCTGCCTGCAGATCTGCGACCGCGGGTACGTGCTCGATCAGGGCCGCAATGCCTACACAGGCACCGGCCGCGAGCTCGCCGACGACCCCAAGGTCATCGAGCTCTACCTCGGCACCCTCGCCAAGGACGTCGACGCTGAGAAGGACGAGAAGCCCGTCATCATCTCCTGACCCGCCCGCACCGCCGAGAGGCCCGTGCCAGCCCCCTGGGGGCAGGCACGGGCCTTTTCGTGTCCCCGGCGACATCCGCCGCTGCGCCCGTCTGCTCAGGCGCTCCCGCAACGGCGGGCGCGGGCTGCCGAAACCGGCGCCGGTGCGGCTGGAAACCTCGCTGAGGGGTCGCACATCGAGGTTCACGGGGTCGGCGAACGTCGATCTGCGACACCTCAGCGAAAGAGCGGATGCTGGCGAGCACGGCGAGGCGCGGGGGCGGGGAGGCGCGGGGCGGGGAGGCGCGGGGCGGGGAGGCGCGGGGAGGCGCGGGGGCGGGCGCACGAAAGAGCGGGGCCGGGCTTTCGCCCGACCCCGCTCCCTGTGTTCGTCCGGCCTCAGCCGACGATCAGCACTCTCCTGCTAATAGGAGGTCTGTCCTTCGATGGCGGACTGCCAGACCGGCTTGTTGTCCTTGTCGAACTTGTAGATGCCGATGAAGGCGCTCGACGGCTCGTTGTGCGAGTTGAACGGGCCGACGCCGGACTGTCCGACGTACTGGATGTCCGTTCCGGCGGTGACGAGCGGTGCACACTCGGCGTAGCTCTTGCACTTGGTGCCCTTGCCACTCGCGCCGGAAACGGCCGCGAGCTGCGCCTGGATGTCGGCGGAGACGGTGGACTTGGCCTTCAGCGCCGCGAGGGCGGAGAGGGTGGTCGCGTCGTAGGCCTCAGGAGCGTAGGAGAAGTCTCCGAGAGCTGCGTTCTGGGTGTCCTTGTACCAGGAGACGAGCTTGGCCTTGAAGTCATCAGCCGGGTATGCGCCGGGGATCGTGCCCTGTGCGCTGGTCAGCGTGCCGGCTTCGAAGTCCTTGCTGTAGTCGGCGGTGTTGCCGTCGGACAGGTAGACCTTGGAGAGGTCGACGCCCTGGGCCTTGAGCTCGGGGATGATCGACTTGGTCTCGTCGAAGGCGAGGATGACGATCGCGTCAGGGTTGGTCGCCTTCGCAGCGGTCACCTCGGACGAGAACGTGGTCTGGCCGGGGGGGAATTCCTGGCCGTTGCCCTTGCCGCCATAGACGACGGTTCCGCCGGAGGCTTCGACGCTGGCCTGCGTGAAGTCGCGGAGGCCGGTGCCGTAGGAGTCGTTGAAGACGAGGAAGGCGACCTTGGCGTTGCCGTCACCCGTGATGAGCTGGCCGAGCGCGGAACCCTGGACCGAGTCCGGCGGTGCGGTACGGAAGTAGAACGGACCGTAGCCGCTGAGCTTGGCCGAGGTGTTGGCCGGGGAGATCTGGACGATCTTGGCGGAGGCGAAGGAGTCGACGACGTTGAGCGAAACGCTCGAGGACGCGGCGCCGATCGCGACGGATACCTTGGCCGCGATGAGCTTCTGGGCGGACGCGGTCGAGATCGTCAGGTCCGTGCTGTCACCGGAGTCGGTGGCCAGGACGCAGGCGTCCTTGCCGTCGACGCCGCCGGCGGCGTTGATGTCGGAGACGGCGAGGCCGACGCCGGCGAGTTCCGGCGGGTTGAGATAGGCGAGGCTACCGGTGATCGGGAGGATCGAGCCGACGACCAGCGACTTGTCCGTGGACGCTCCGCTCGCACAAGCTGCGTCGGTGTACGAGGACGCGGCCGCAGCCGAGGTCGTGGTAGCGGTTGAACCGCCGCCGGATGCACAACCGGAGAGCATGACGGCGATGACGCCTGCTCCCGCCACGATGGCGGTCCGGAGGGCGTGCTTGGATTTAATCATCCTGGGTACCCTTTCATCTTGCACGCGTAAGTAAGCCTCCGGGTGAGGCCCACTCGCGTTATTAGGCTCCAACCTAGGATCACTTTGTTTCGAGGATGTTTTCTTGCCGCGCAAAGAGAACATCGTTAGCGATTCGTGACACCACCGGCACCTGCTCTGGGGGACGCCGTCGGACGAGGTGCTGTACTAGGAGCGTCGCCCGGTCACGCCCTGGTATGCGATCTGCTTCTTCTCACCGAGGGCGGTGATGCAGGATGCCCAGGATGCGCACACCGCGTCGCCGTGGCTGACCCGGTCGAGCGCCGGGGCGATCGAGGGCCCGCCGTCGTCGCCTGCCTCCCTCGCGGCGAGGGCCGCGAGCACCACCCCGTCGAAGGCTTCCCCGCCTCCGGCGGTGTCGGCGAGCCCGGGGTCCGAGGTGCGCAGGCGCACTGCGAAGGCCTCGTCTGCTGCGAGCGGAGTGCCGCCGTTCGTGAAGTCGTTCAGAGGCAGCAGGGCGATGCCCGCTGCGGCGACGGATGCCGTGACATCAGCGGGCACCGCACTCGTCGCGTCCCAGAGAACGAGGTCAACGTGTCGCGCCACCAGGTCGGCAACCGCGGCCGCGACGTTCCCCGTCGAGTTCCGATGCACGAGCTGGATCGGCAGAGTGCCGGGCACGGCCTGCTCAAGGATCTCGCGGGCGGCCAGCTCGGTGCCGGCGACCTGAGCGGCGCCGGTCACTGCGGCTCCCGCTTCCCCGGTCATCGGGAACAGCGTGCCGATCAGGAGCGTGCCGTCGCCGGTCGGCGCGACCGTCGCGGCGACGGTCGGAGTGCTGGTCACGACGACGGGGGCGTCCCCTGCGGTGCACCCGGAAAGCAGCAGCGCGGCGACGACGGTGAGCGCGAGACCGGCAGACGTGAGCCCCCGGGGTCGCGAGGTGACGTTCAGAGCTGGAAAGGGCATCCGTGGTCCTTTCACAGGTGGGATGCTCCGAGCGTATCGCCGGTCAGAGGGGTTCGGGGGATGCTCGCCGCGGGGCGCGTCCGGTGACGACCATGTCGGCCGTGAGGATCACGAGCGCGACCCAGACGAGCCCGAAGCCGACCCAGCGCTCCGGCGGCATCGGCTCGCCGAGGATGAAGACCCCGACGAGGAACTGCAGCACCGGTGCGACGAACTGCACGAGGCCGAGCAGGCTGAGCGGCAGGCGGCGGGCGGCGGCTGCGAAGAACAGCAGCGGGACGGCCGTCACGACGCCCGTTGAGACGAGGCCGACGGTGTGCCACGGCGACACGGTGCCGAAGGTGAGCCCGGTGACGGCGCCCACGATGAGGAGTTCCGCGACCGCGATCGGCATCAGCCAGGCGGTCTCGAGGGTGAGGCCGGTGAGCGCGCCGACGCCGGGTCCGACGTTCTTCTTGATCAGCCCGTAGAACCCGAAGGACAGGGCGAGGACGAGCGAGATCCACGGGAGTGCCCCGTAGCCGAGCGTCAGCACGAGCACAGCGGCCGCGCTGATCGCGACCGCGATCCACTGGATGCGCCGCAACCGCTCGTGCAGAACGAAGACGCCCAGCAGCACCGTGACGATCGGGTTCATGAAGTAGCCCAGGGCGGCCTCGACCACGTGCCCGGTCAGCGTCGCGAAGACGTAGGTCTGCCAGTTGACGAAGATCAGGAGGCCGGCCAGGCCCATCACCCAGACCGTCTTCGGGCGGCGGAGGACTATGAGCAGGGCGGGCCAGCCACGGGTGACGGTGATCAGGGCGAGGCAGAAGACCAGGGAGAAGAGCACGCGCCAGGCCACGACCTCGAAGGGTCCCGTCGGGTGCAGCAGCAGGAAGAAGAGCGGGAGCAGGCCCCAGAGGCCGTACGCGGAGATCGCGAAGGCGAGTCCGCTGGTCGGTTCGGCCGACTGGCTCCGTGTCCTGCTCACAACGATTCCCCTTCGCGGGCGTGCCCTGCCTGGACGTGTTGGGTGGTGCGGGCCGCGCTCGGGCGGACCTGGCAACACAAAATCCCGGATGATCAGGCCATCCGGGATTTTGTGTTGTTCGTACGTGTACTGCGGTCGTGCGTGGCGCCTGGAACGAATCCCTAGCGGACGACGACGGCGAGCACGTCGCGTGCGGAGAGGACGAGGAGGTCGTCGCCACCGAACTTGACCTCGGTTCCGCCGTACTTGGAGTAGATGACCTTGTCGCCCACGGCAATGTCGAGCGGGATGCGGTTGCCGTTGTCGTCGATGCGGCCGGGGCCGACGGCGACAACTTCGCCCTCCTGGGGCTTTTCCTTGGCAGTGTCAGGGATGACCAGACCTGATGCGGTGGTCTGCTCGGCGTCGACCTGCTTGATGACGATGCGATCCTCGAGCGGCTTGATGGAGACCGACACGGTTGACCTCTTTCTTAGCTAAGACTTGGTTGGCAGACTCACAGCGAGAGTGCTAACAGCGAGTTTAGGGCGCTTCTGGCACTCACGCAACGTGAGTGCCAGACTCGGGCGTTCCGGGCGCGGCGGCCATGGCTTGATATCGTTTGGACAATGGAACGCTCCGAGCTTGTTGACCTGTTGTCCCCCGAGGGGCTGCGCCTGCTGGACTCGCTTCCGCCCTGGGACAACGCCTCCGATGTGGTTCGGCTGGTGAGCGACCTGCGGAAGGCCGGCCATCCTCAGGGACTCGTGACCGCGGTGCTCGGCCAATCGCGGCTGCGGGCGAAGGCCGTGGCCAAGTTCGGCGACTTCGCCGGGCGGATGCTCTTCACTGAGGCCGGTCTCGAACAGGCCACCCGCCTGAACGTCGCCGCGCTGCACGCCGGCCGGTTCGCCGCTGCCGGACTGAACCGGGTCGCCGATCTCGGCAGCGGGATCGGCAGCGACTCGATGGCCCTCGCCGCGCTCGACATCCAGGTGACCGCCGTGGACACGGACGAGGTCACGGCCACGGTCGCGAGCTACAACCTCGCCCCCTTCGACAATGCCGCCGTCGTGCACGGCGACGCGGAGACCTTCGACCTCACCGGCTTCGACGCTGCCTGGCTCGACCCGGCCCGCCGTACGGCCGGTCACAGCAATACCTCCCGGCTGACCCGCCCGGAGGATTATTCGCCGAACCTCGACTTCGTCTTCGGACTGAGCGAGCGGATGCCGATCGGAGTGAAGCTCGGTCCGGGTCACGACCGTGACGCCATTCCCGCCGCCGCGGAAGCGCAGTGGGTGTCCGTGGACGGAAAGCTCGTGGAGATGGGACTCTGGTCCGGCGTTCTCGCTCGCGAGGGCATCCGCCGTTCGGCCCTGCTCCTGGGCAGGGACGGCCGGCACGAGCTGACCGCGGCCGCGGACAGTCCGGATGTCGAGACCGTGCCCGGAGAGGCGGGCGTGCCCGGGAGCTACCTGTATGAGCCGGATGGCGCCGTGATCCGGGCGCGGCTGATCGGCGACCTGGCCCGCAGCATGGACGCGCTGATGCTCGGGGAGGGCATCGCATACCTGAGCTCAGAGTCGCTGCACGAGACCCCGTTCGCGACGGCGTTCCGGGTGCTCGAGTCGCTGCCGGTGGACGAGAAGAAACTCCGGCTCGCGCTCAAGGAGCGTCGGATCGGGACTCTCGAGATCAAGAAGCGCGGCGTGGACGTTGACCCGGCCGTGCTGCGCACCCGGCTGAAGCTGCACGGGTCCGAGTCCGCCACTCTCGTGCTCACCCGGGCGGGCGGCCACAGGCTCGCTCTGCTCGTGGAGCGGGTGCAGCCGCCGCGCTGAGCACTCAGCGCCGGGCACCCAGCGCCGGGCACCCAGCGCCGGGCACTCAACGCCGGGAGCTCAGTGCGGGATGGGGCTGATGCCCTGGCTGATCAGCACGATCCAGCCGGCGGCGATGACGAGGCCCGCGAGACCGGTGCCGAGGCCCCAGGCCCAGATCGCGACGGCCGCGCGTTCGGTGCGGCTCGCCCAGACGGCGAGCACGACGGCCGCGAGCGAGAGCGGCGCGGTCCAGACCACGAAGACGGCGCCGGCGAGGCCGACGGCGCCGAAGAAGAGGGAGGCGAGAGAGCGGGCGCGCCTGCGCGCAAGGGCGCGCAGCTCGGACTCGGTGTAGACGTACGGCACCCATTCGGTGGGAGCGGTGACGGTCGACGCGTAGTCGAGTTCGCCGGTGACCTCCTCCGGCGGGCGCGTCAGTTCGAAGCGGAGGTCGTCACCGGCGGTGGGACGTCGTGCATCCGTCACTGCGGCCTCCCGGTCCGTTCACTTCGCCCGGGGAACGGGCTCTCAGCGATATTAGTAGGTACTCGGCATGCTTGCGAAGACGATGATCCAGACGACGATGCTCAGCAGGGAAAGGGCGACGCCGACGATGCCCGTGATCAGGCCGGTGAGCCACAGGGCACGTGCGCGCGGTTCCTTCGTGCGACCGAGCGCCCCGAGCACGATGGCCGCGGCCGGCAGCAGCAGGGTGAGCACCCCGCCGACGAAGGGGATGAACGCGATCGGGAGGCCCAGCAGTCCGACGACACCTGCGACAAGCGAGAGGATGCTGAGCAGCGGCTGGCGGGTCGAAGCCTGCGTCCCCGGGGCGGGCGGGTACGGATACCCGTAACCGGGCGGCGGCGACGGCGGTCCGGCGGAGGCAGGACCGCCGGGCGCTGGACCGGCGGTCGGAGGATCCGTGAACGGCGGACCGGCGAACCCATCGCCGCCGGATGCCACGGGCTGCGTTCCGGGGGGCCCTGCAGCGGCCACGGTGGACTCGCCGCGCGGAATCTGCGGGACCTCGGGAACCTCGGGAACCTCGGGCACGTGCGGCACGTCGGGCACCTGCGGAACCTCGGGAACCGGAGGGATTCCCGAGGCACCAGGGGCGTTCAGATCACTCATGAGCTGTTCCTTTCCACTTCATTGACGGGTCAACGGTGATGGCAGGTCAGTCGTGACGACAGGCCGGCAGGGACGATCAAGTGGGTCAGTAGCTGGAGTACCCGTTGGTCGAGGCCGTGCTGATCAGCACGATGAAGAGGATCGCGCCGATGATGCCGGCGACGATGCCCAGGTAGCCGAGAACGAGGCCGGCGATGGCGAGCCCGCGGCCCTTTTCTCCGGTCTTCTTGATCTGGCTGAGGGCGATGTGGCCGGTGATGATCGCGGCGAGAGAGACGAAGAACGCCGACACGAGCGACACGATCGCGAGGACGTTGTACTTGTCCTGGGCGAGGGGCTGGCCGTAGGCCTGCTGGCCGTACGCCTGCGGCTGGCCGTACTGCTGCTGCTGGCCGTACTGCTGCTGACCGTACGTGTCCGGTGCGCCATACGCGGGGGCGGCAGGTGCCTGGTACGCCGGCGCGGCGGGTGCCTGGTATTCGGGCGCGGCGGGCGCCTGGTAGATCGGGGGCTGGTTCACCGGGGGCGGGGTTACCGGAGGCTGGTTCGGGTCGGTCATGACTAACGGCTCCTTTGGGCTTCGATCAGCTGGCGGTGCCATAGTTGCACCCTCATCGAACGGGTGTCAACGCCCATGACGCGCCATGTCTGTTGCGTCCAGCGTATCGCGGATGCATAGGAACCGGAGATGGGACGCGGTTTTCAGCCCTGGATGACGGAAGCAGGGAGCGTTGAATCCGCACCGAAGTCGAGGGTGGACGGCTCGTGACCCGCCATGATCAGCTGGGCGCCGAGCGCGGCGATCATGGCGCCGTTGTCGGTGCACAGCGAAAGCGGCGGGATGCGCAGGGCGATGCCTGCTGCATCCGTTCGCTCGACGGCGAGCTCGCGGAGCCGCGCGTTCGCGATCACCCCGCCGCCGAGGAGAAGTCGCGGCACACCGAGGTCGGTGCACGCGGCGACGGCCTTGGTGAGCAGGATGTCGATGACGGCCTCGCGGAAGCTCGCCGCGACGTCCGCGAGCGGCACGGTCTCCCCCGCGTCGCGGGTCTGCTCGACCCAGCGGGCGACCGAGGTCTTCAGCCCGGAGAAGGAGAAATCGTAGCGGTGGTGTTCCATGTCCTTGTGATGGCTGAGGCCGCGGGGGAAGCGGATGTACGCCGGATCGCCGCCGAGCGCGACGCGGTCGATCTGCGGGCCGCCGGGGTATGGCAGGCCGAGGATGCGGGCGACCTTGTCGAAGGCCTCCCCCGCCGCGTCGTCGATGGTCTCGCCGAGCAGTTCGACGTCGGAGACGAGGTCGCGCACGAGGAGGAGCGAGGTGTGCCCTCCGGAGACGAGGAGGGCGATCGTCGGGTATTCGAGGGGCTCCGTGCCCGGATCGGCGTCGGTCTGGAGTACGTCGGCACCGACGTGGCCGACGAGGTGGTTGACCGCGTAGATCGGCTTGCCGAGGGCGATCGCGAGTGCTTTCGCGGCGCCGACGCCGACCATGAGCGCGCCGGACAGGCCGGGGCCGTAGGTGACGGCGATCGCGTCGACGTCCTCGAGGCGGATGCCCGCGTCCTCGGTCGCCGCCCGGATCATCGGGACGAGCTCCTCGAGGTGGGCGCGCGCCGCGACCTCGGGTACGACGCCGCCGTACCGGGCGTGCTCATCCATCGATGAGGCGATCGTGTTGGAGAGCAGCCGGCTTCCGCGGACGATCCCGATGCCGGTTTCGTCACAGGAGGTTTCGATGCCGAGCACCAGGGGGTTGTCGCGGTTCATTCGGTCGCCTCCGCGGCATCCGTCGGGTCGGTCGGGGACTGCACCGGGTCGGGCGCGGCGAGCGCCGCCTCCGCGGGCGGCACTGCGAGTCGCATCACGAGCGCGTCGACGTTGTCCGGCTGGTAGTAGCCGCGGCGCACACCGATCTCCTCGAAGCCGAGCCGGAGGTAGACCCGCTGGGCGCCGGGGTTGTCGGCGCGGACCTCGAGGAACACCTCGCGGATGCCTCGCTTGCGGGCCTCGGTGACGAGGCTCTGCACGAGGGTGCCGCCGAGACCGTGCCGGCGGGCCGTCTCGGTGACGGCAATGGTCTGGATGTCGCCCTCGAGCGCCCCGCGCGGCGCGAGCAGCCCCGCGTATGCCTCGATGCGGTCGGGTTCGTCCGGCGGGACCGCGACGAGGTAGTAGCAGTCCGGGTCGGTCACGTCCCGGAGCATGCCCTCCGCGGACCAGGCGTCGTTCTCGAAGAGGCGGGTCTCGAGGGCCATGATGCCGTCGAGGTCGCCCGCGTGGGCGCGGCGCAGCTGCCAGGTCACTCAGCTCACCCGTTTCGGACCGTTGGAGAGGGTGACGTCGGGCGAGCGCAGGTAGAAGGCGGCGTCGGTCGCGAAGGCACGGTCGTTGGCCAGCAGCAGTTCGGCGACCCTGCCGAGGTCGGCGGCCGGAACGGTCACGGCGTCCGCGCGGACCAGGCCCGCGTAGACCCAGTCGGGCTCGAGCAGGACGGCCGGTTTCGCCACCCCTGGCGCGGCGAGGCGTACGGGCAGGCCGGCGGCATCCGCCCCGCTGTATGCCGACCAGTTCACCTCGCGCCGGCGGGCGTCGGTCACGACGACGAGGCCGCCGGTGTGGCCGGCCCGAAAGCGGCTCAGGGCGATGGCGTCGTGGCTGATCACGGGGAGGAAGGGCAGGCCGGCGCCGAGAGCGAAGACGCGGGCAGCGGCGATGCCGACGCGGAGACCGGTGAATGGGCCAGGGCCCATGCCGCCGACGACACCGGTGAGGTCGGCGACCCGCACGTTCGCCCGGTCGAGGCACTCTGCGATGAGTCTGCCGATCAACTCCGCGTGGCGCATGGTGTCTGCGGTGTCGATGTCCGCGAGCACGCCGCGGACCCCGTCGACGACCGCGACGCGGGTTCCGGCGGAGGTATCGATGGCGAGAAGCACCTGTTCAGCCTATTCCCCGGGCCATGCGCCCTCGAACGCGGCCCAGCGGGGGCCGAACCCGGTGATGGTGACGGTGCGCGGCTCGTCGAGGTCGACGTCGAGGTCCAGGCCGGGTGCGGCGGATGCCCGGGCGGAGCCGGCCGCGCCCGCCGGCCCGGTCTGCAATGCGCCCGTCGGCCGCTCGATCTCGATGTCGAGCCACGAGTCCGCGACCCCATCGAGCAGCCCGCGGCCCCACTCGACCACGACGACGGAATGCTCGAAGTCGATGTCGAGGTCGTCGAGTTCCATCGCGCCCTGCAGCCGGTAGGCGTCGACGTGCACGAGCGGCGGGCCGCCGACGAGGCTCGGGTGTGTGCGGGCGAGCACGAAGGTCGGGCTCGTCACCGCGCCGCGTACCCCGAGTCCGACGCCGAGGCCGCGGGTGAAGGTGGTCTTGCCCGCGCCGAGCGGACCGGTCAGTACGAGCAGGTCGCCCGCGCGGAGCTCAGCGGCGACGCGGACACCCCAGGAGTGCATCGCAGCGGCGTCGGGGATCACCCGGCGGTTCATCGCGCGGGCTCCCCGCTCTCGCTGAGGACAGCCCGGTAGCTGCGCGGAACGCGGTGCCCGATCCGGGTGACGATCTCGTAGTTGATCGTGCCGGCGGCATCCGCCCAGTCGGCAGCGCTCGGCACCGGCTCCGGCTCTCCCCCACGCACGTCGGGGTCGCCGAAGAGCACGACCTCGTCCCCGACGTCGACACCGTCCTGGCCGAGACTCACGACGAACTGGTCCATCGCGATGCGTCCGACGATCGGATAGCCGCGGCCGTTGATGTTCACCCGCGCAGAGCCGGACGCCGCGCGGGGCACACCGTCCGCGTAACCGAGCGGGACGAGGGCCAGATTGCCGTCCTCTGGGGCACGCCACAGGTAGTCGTAGGACACGCCCGCTCCCGCAGGCACCCGGCGCACGGCGGCGACGCTCGCGCGGAGGGTCATCGCCGGCGAAAGGCCGAGCTCCCGCGGGCTCGCGTCGTCGAAGGGGGACAACCCGTAGAGGCCGATGCCGATCCGCACCATGGAGAACCGGGCGGCGGGCAGGCGCAGGGCGGCCGCTGTCGACGCGAGGTGCGCGAGCTCCGGGGTCAGCCCTGCCGCTGCGGCGAGGTCGAGGCCGGAGCTGAAGCGGGCGACGGCCTCGTCGTCCGCGGCCGGGGAGGCGTTGGAGAGATGGCTGAAGATGCCGCGGACGTGCACGAGGCCGTCCCGTTCGAAGCCGGAGCCGAGCGCGAAGACCTCGGCCCAGTCCGGCCCGTTCAGGCCATTGCGGCTGAGGCCGGTGTCGAGCTTCAGGTGGACATTGGCGACGCGGCCGAGCCGGCCGGCGGCATCCGCTATGGTCCGCAGCTGGCAGGCGGACGAGACACCCAGGTCGATGTCCCTGGCGATCGCGGCCTCGAAATCCGTGTCGGGCCCGTGCAGCCAGGCGAGGAGCGGGGCCTCGATGCCGGCGTCCCTGAGCGCGTGCGCTTCGGTGAGATCGGCGACGCCGAGCCAGTCGGCCCCCGCGGCGAGGGCGGTGCGGGCGACGGGGACCGCGCCGTGGCCATACGCATTGGCCTTGACGACGGCCATGAAATGCGGGGTGCCGATCGTGGCGCGCAGGTGGGCGACGTTCGCGGCGATCGCACCGAGGTCGATGACGGCCTCGCGGAACTCGCTCACGATGCACCCTCGAGCACGACGAAGGCGCAGGCGACGCCCGCATCGTGGGTCATCGTGAGGTGCACGGAGTCGACGCCGCGCGCACGCAGCACCTCGGCCATGACCCCGCTCAGCCGGAATCCGGGGTTACCGTGCGCGTCGCTCACGACTTCCATCTCCTGCCAGCTCGTGCCCGCGCTGTCGCCGAGCGCCTTGATCAGTGCTTCCTTGGCCGCGAACCGCGCCGCGAGGGAGTGGGTGGGCAGGCCGCGTTCTGCGGCCGCGAACAGCCGGGGAACGAGTCCGGGCGTGCGCAGAACCTGCCGGTCGAACCGGTCGAGGTCGACGATGTCGACGCCGATGCCACGAATCACGCCCGCGACCGCCTGCCCGTCCCCACTCCGTCCGCGCTTATTCGACCGTGACCGACTTCGCGAGGTTGCGGGGCTGGTCGACGTCGAGGCCCTTGACCGTTGCCAGCTCCATCGCGAAGATCTGCATCGGCACGACCGCGAGGAACGGCTCGAACAGCGGCGAGGCGAGCGGGATCCGCAGTACGGTGTCCGCGAACGGCAGAACGGCCACGTCGCCCTCTTCGGCGATCGCGATGATGCGAGCGCCGCGGGCGCGGATCTCCTGGATGTTCGAGACGACCTTGGGGTGCAGGTGCGCGGAACCGCGCGGGCTCGGCACGACGACGAAGACGGGCTGGCCGGGCTCGATCAGCGCGATCGGACCGTGCTTGAGCTCGCCGGCAGCGAAACCCTCTGCGTGGATATACGCGAGTTCCTTGAGCTTGAGCGCACCCTCGAGGGCGATCGGGAAACCGACGTGGCGGCCGAGGAACAGCACGGCACGGGTGTCCGACATCCAGGCGGCGAGTTCGTGCACGGCGCTCTCCTGGAGCAGGGTGGTCGCGATCTTTGCGGGAATGGCCTGCAGCTCGACGATCTGGGCCGCGGCATCCGCTTCGGTCATGCTGCCGCGCACGCGGGCGAGGTGCAGGGCGAAGAGGTAGAGGGCGGCGATCTGGGCGGTGAAGCCCTTCGTCGAGGCCACGGCGACCTCTGGGCCGGCGTGCGTGTAGATCACGGCGTCGGACTCGCGGGGGATGGTCGCACCCTGGGTGTTGCAGATCGAGATGGCCTTGGCGCCGGACTCCCTGGCGAACTTGACCGCCATCAGGGTGTCCATGGTCTCGCCGGACTGGCTGATGGAGATGATCAGGGTCTCCGGGTTCAGCACCGGGTCGCGGTAGCGGAACTCGTGGCTGAGCTCGACGTCGACGGGCACGCGGGTCCACTTCTCGATCGCGTACTTGGCGACGTAGCCGGCGTTCGCCGCGGTACCGCAGGCGACGATGACGATCCGGCGGATGCCGGCGAGCACGTCGTCGCCGAAGGCCTCGAGCTCGGGCACGACGGCCTGGCCCTCGTGGATGCGGCCGAGGAGCGTGTTGGCGATGGCGTCCGGCTGCTCGGAGACCTCCTTGGCCATGAAGCTGGACCAACCGCCCTTTTCGGCGGCGGAGGCGTCCCAGGCGATGTCGAATTCCTCGAACTCGACGGCGTTGCCGTCGAAGTCCGTGATGGTGACGACCTCAGGGGTGATCGTGACGATCTGATCCTGGCCGACGGCGACGGCCCGGCGGGTGAACTCGACGAACGCTGCGACGTCGGAGCCGAGGAAGTTCTCCCCGTCGCCGAGACCGATCACGAGCGGAGAGTTGCGACGGGCGCCGACGACGACACCGGGCTGGTCCTGGTGCACCGCGAGGAGGGTGAATGCGCCGTCCAGGCGGCCGACGACGCTCAGGAACGCGGCGCTCAGGTCGCCGAGGCGCTGGTATTCGCGGCCGAGCAGCACTGCGGCGACCTCGGTGTCGGTCTCGCTCTCGAAGGTGAAGCCCTCGGAGAGGAGCTCCTCCTTGAGAACGGAGAAGTTTTCGATAATGCCGTTATGGATAAGGGCGAGCTTGCCGTTGTCACCGAGGTGCGGATGCGCATTCGCGTCGGTCGGTCCGCCATGGGTGGCCCAGCGGGTGTGGCCGATGCCGGTACGGCCGTTGTTCATCGGGTTGCCTTCGAGGTCCCCGGCCAGAATGGCGAGCTTACCGGCCCGTTTCCTGGTGTTCAGCACGCCGTCATCGTCGATGACCGCGATCCCCGCCGAGTCGTACCCCCGGTATTCCAGTCTCCGCAACCCCCTCATCAGGACCTCGACGCTTTTATCTTCCCCGACATAACCCACGATTCCGCACATAGCCCCGATTTTAGTCCGACTAAGCTGTGTGGAATGTCCGATCCAGCCGCGAGCCTCTGGAACAACGGCCACACCACACCGTTCGTCGAGCTGGATCGAGCGGACTGGGCGGCCCTTGCACCCACCACCCAGCTCCCCCTCCGTGAGACCGAGATCGTGCAGTTGCGCGGCCTCGGCGAGCCGCTCGACCTCGGCGAGGTGACCGATGTCTACCTGCCCGTCAGCCGCCTGCTCAACCTCTATGCCGCTGGAGCAAGCCAGTTGCACCGGGCGACGAGCGACTTCCTCGGCGAACGTGCCCGGCGCACCCCGTTCGTGATCGGCGTCGCCGGGTCCGTCGCCGTCGGCAAGTCGACGATCGCCCGGCTCCTGCGCGAACTGCTGGCCCGCTGGGAGGACACTCCCCGGGTCGAACTCGTGACGACCGACGGGTTCCTCTTCCCGAACGCCGAACTGGCCCGGCGGGGACTGATGGCTCGCAAGGGATTTCCAGAGTCGTACGACCGGCGATCCCTGCTCCGATTCGTGTCCGCCGTCAAGGGCGGCGCCGCCGAGGTGCGGGCTCCGTTCTATTCGCACCTGAACTACGACATCGTTCCCGACGCGCAGATCGTGGTGCGCCAGCCGGACGTCCTCATCGTCGAAGGCCTCAACGTGCTCGCGCCGCCGACAACGGGGCACGGGCTCACGGTCAGCGACCTCTTCGATTTCACCGTCTACGTGGATGCCCGCACCCAGGACATCGCCCGCTGGTACGTCGACCGGTTCCTGCGCCTGCAGCGCGGCGCGTTCAGCAACCCGAAGTCGTACTTCCACCGGTACGCGACGATGACCGAGGACGAGGCCCGCCGGGAGGCCCGCCGTATCTGGGACGAGATCAACGAGCCCAACCTGGTGCAGAACATCCTGCCGACGCGCTCCCGGGCGACCCTTGTGCTCCGCAAGGACGAGAACCACGCCGTGTCGAAGGTGCTGCTCCGCAAGCTCTGAGCGGTGCGGCATCCGCCCGCAGCCCTGACCGATTCGACGGGGTTTTTGGCTTTCCGATACGTGGGAGACCGGGTAGACCGGTTCAGAACCGAAAATCTCCGTCGAATTGCTTCACTCCGCGGCGTAGAGTCGACTCACCAATCGTTCTGGCCGACCCGCCTGGAGGCGCGATCGTGAGAGCCGCCTACACCGCGCTGGTGCTGTTCCTGGCCGGTCCGCTGCTCGCGCTCATCCTCGTGCCGACCGAACCGGGGATGATGTTCTTCGCCGGCGTCGCCGTACTCGGCCTGGCGCTCGTGATCGGGGTCCAGTGCCGACTCACGGCCGCCGACGCCCTCGAGATCACAGTCGGCCGCCGCTCCCACCGACACCGCGAGGTGCTCAGCGAACTCGCCGCACCGAGTCATCCCAACACCGCCGGGCGTCCACGCCCGCGCGCACCGGCCCGGCCGCTCGCGGTCGCCTAGACCTCAGCCGGCAACTCCAACGCAGGGCGAGGCAGCGCGAACGCAGACGCGCCCCTCTTCCTCCGACCGTTGGGATATCCTCCGTGGACCTCTATTCCGTTGCGCCCGTCGCAGCCCTGCTCCAAGCCGCCTCGGCGGCCGTCACCACCTTCTCCTCCGCGCTCGCACCCATCTCCGGTGCGAGCAGCACCGCACTCGTCATCGTCCTGGTCACGCTCCTGTTGCGGGCAGTTCTCGTACCGGTCGGCCGCGCCCAGGTGCGCGCCGAGTTCGTCCGCAGGCGCCTCGCCCCGAAACTCCGGGAGCTGCAACGCCGGTACCGGGCCGACCCCGAGCTACTGAACCGCAGGACAGCCGAGCTCTACGCGGCCGAGAAGGCGTCGCCCCTGGCCGGATGCCTGCCGACGCTCCTGCAGGCGCCGATCGTGTCGACCGTGTACGCGCTCTTCGTCCTCGCCAGCATCAACGGACAACCGAATCCGCTCCTCGCTCAGGAGCTCGGCGGCGTCCCGCTCGGCACGTCGTTCCTTGCGCTTCTGGGCACCACCCCGGTCTTCTGGCCCGGACTCATGCTGTTCGGAGCGCTCCTCGCCGTCATCGCCCTGACCGCGGGGCTCTCTCGACGACTGGCTGCGCGATACGTCTCTCCGGTCGTGCCGACAGCCCGGCCCGCTGCAGCACGGCTCGCCGCAACCCTCAGCTGGCTCCCGTTCCTGACGCTTGTGTTCGCGAGCGTGGTCCCGCTGGCCGCGACGCTCTACCTCACGGTGAGCACGGCCTGGACGCTCGTCGAACGCGGCATTCTCTACCGCTCGTTCGCTCCGACCGGGCCCGGGTCCTAGAGGGAGTCGAGGGCGAGGCGCAGGCGCACGACGTCGGCGAGGGAGTGCGCAAGCCGGTCGGCGGTGGCCTGGTCGGCCGCCTCGACCATGACGCGCACCATCGGCTCGGTGCCGGACGGACGCAGCAGCACCCGGCCGGTGTCTCCGAGTTCGGCTTCGGCCTCGCGCACGGCGGCGGCGATGACCTCGTCGGATTTCAGCGCGTGGTGATCGACGCCGCGCACGTTCACGAGGATCTGCGGGAACACGGTCATCACGGCGGCGAGCTCGTGGAGCGGCTTGCCGGTGCGGGCCATCTCGGCGACGAGGTGGAGTCCGGTGAGGATACCGTCACCGGTGGTCGCGAAGTCCGTCATGATGACATGTCCGGACTGTTCCCCGCCGAGGGACAGGCCGTTCGCGTTGAGCTCTTCGAGCACGTAGCGGTCGCCGACCTTGGTCTCGATCATGCGGATGTCGTTGGCCGCCATGGCCCTCCGGAGGCCGAGGTTGCTCATCACAGTGGCAACGAGCGTGCGGTCCTTGAGGACGCCGCGCTCGGCCATCGAGACGGCGAGGATCGCCATGATCTGGTCGCCGTCCACGATGTTGCCGTGCCGGTCGACGGCGAGGCAGCGGTCGGCGTCGCCGTCGTGGGCGATGCCCACGTCGGCACCGTGCTCGAGGACGGCCTTCGCGAGGTTGTCGAGGTGGGTCGAGCCGACCCCGTCGTTGATATTGAGCCCGTTCGGGTTGGCGCCGATGACGGTCAGCTGCGCGCCGGCATCCGTGAAGACCTGTGGGGACACGCCCGCGGCCGCGCCATTGGCGCAGTCCAGGACGACGTGGATACCGTCGAGGCGGTGCGGGAGGGTGCCGAGGAGGTGCACGACATAGCGGTCTTCTGCGTCCGCGAAGCGTGAGATCCGGCCGACATCGCCGGCGATCGGCGTGAGCTTGTCGTGGTCGAGGTGGGCCTCGATACGATCCTCGACGTCGTCGGGAAGTTTGGTGCCACCGAAGGCAAAGATCTTGATGCCGTTGTCGGGGGCGGGGTTGTGCGAGGCGGAAATCATCACGCCGAAGTCCGCACCGATGTCCGCGATCAGGAATGCCGCGGCCGGCGTGGGGATGACGCCGGCGTCAAGGACGTCGACACCGGAACTGGCGAGGCCCGCGGCTACTGCCGAGGCGAGGAATTCGCCGGAAATGCGCGGGTCACGCGCGAGGACGGCCACCGGACGGCGACCCTCGGCTCGACGCGATTCAGCGCGGCGACCCTGGGTGAGAACTGCGGCACTCGCCTGGGCGAGGCCCAGGGCCAGGCCAGCCGTGAGATCACGGTTGGCCAGGCCCCGAACACCGTCGGTGCCGAAAAGTCGAGGCATGTCGGCGCCGACTATCGATCTAACGCTTCGAGAACTGAGGCGCCTTACGGGCCTTCTTGAGTCCGGCCTTCTTGCGCTCCTTGACGCGAGCGTCACGGTTGAGGAAGCCGGCCTTCTTGAGGATGGCGCGGTTGTTCTCTTCGTCGATCTGGTTGAGCGAACGCGCGATGCCGAGACGCAGGGCGCCGGCCTGGCCGGAGGGGCCACCGCCGGTGATGCGTGCGATGACGTCGTAGCTGCCGATCAGGTCGAGGACCTTGAACGGGTCGTTGATGAGCTGCTGGTGAAGCTTGTTCGGGAAGTAGTCCCCGAATTCGCGACCGTTCACCGTGATGGTGCCCGAGCCGGGAACGATGCGCACGCGGGCGATGGCCTGCTTGCGACGGCCCACGGCTGCGCCGGGAACGTTGAGGACGGCGCGGGGCGCCTTGGTTACGATTTCGGCCGGGGTCTCGGTGGAATAGCTCTCCGGAGCCTGGTCAATCTGATCTGCGATCTTCGCCACGATGGTGTGAATCCTTTTTTCTTAGAGTCGAGAAGTCTGGTGGCCGGCGCTACTGAGCGACCTGGGAGAGGGTGTACGGCTTGGGCTGCTGCGCAGCGTGCGGGTGCTCCGGGCCTGCGTAGACCTTGAGCTTCGCGAGCTGGGCGCGACCGAGCGAGTTCTTCGGCAGCATGCCGCGAATCGCCTTCTCAACCGCACGCGTCGGGTGCTTCTCGAGCATCTCCGAGTAGTTCTGGGCGGAAATGCCGCCCGGGTAACCGGAGTGGCGGTATGCGATCTTCAGTTCAAGCTTCTTGCCGGTGAGGGCGATCTTCTCGGCGTTGACGATGATGACGAAGTCTCCCATGTCCATGTGGGGAGAGAACGTTGCCTTGTGCTTCCCCCGGAGGAGAACGGCGGCGTGGCTGGCAAGACGACCGAGCACGATGTCTGTGGCGTCGATGACGACCCAGTCGTGCTGGACTTCGCTTGCTTTGGGAGTATAAGTGCGCGTCACTGTTGTGCTGCTTTCTTGTTCGAACGGAGGTGTTCGTGAATCCCGCTCCGGGTGTGTTCCCCGACGGGGAACACGATCGATGGAGGGCTCACGTTCGTGTGCCTGGCTGCAACGCACAGACACCAAGGGTCAATGCTAGTCCGCCGGGAGCGTTGGCGCAATTCGCCTGCGCGATTCGGCGGCGCGCTGCGCTACTCTTCGTCCTCGTCGAGGGCGCGCCGGGCACGGGTCTCGAGGGCGCGGGCCGCGAGCCGGTCGTCGGCGGGATAGTCGACCGCGAGCAGGGTGAGGCCCTGCGGCGGCATGACCTTGAACTCGCTCGTGCGGGCCCGGTTGATCCGCAGCGTCGCGAGCCGCTCCCCTGCGAGCCGTCCCTCTCCGACCGCGACGCAGGCCCCGACGAGTGCCCGCACCATGCTGTGGCAGAAGGCGTCCGCCTGCACCGTCGCGACGAGCACGCCGTCCGGGTCCCGCCGCCAGCTGAACTCCTGCAGGGTGCGAATCGTCGTGGCGCCCGGCCGGGGTTTGCAATAGGTCGCGAAGTCATGCAGCCCGAGCAGGGACGCCGCGGCCACCTGCATCGGTTCCAGGTCGAGCGCGAAGCCGTGCCAGGTCGTGCGCAGCCGGTCCTGAGGGTTGTGCCCGAGCACCGAGTCGGCGATCCGGTACTCGTAGCGGCGCCAGTTCGCCGAGAACCGAGCGTCGAATCCGGGGGGTGCGACGGCGGATGCCTTGATCACGATCTCCGGCTGGGTCACCAGGATCCCCCCGAGCCTCCGCTGCACCATCACCGCGAGCGTCGCAGGGGTCCGGCCCCTTCCCCGTCGGAGCAGGCCCCCGACCTGGTCGGGGGTGAGGTCGAAGTGCGCGACCTGACCGAGGGCGTGCACCCCCGCATCCGTTCGCCCGGCGACGATGAGGGACGGATACGGCGGGTAGCTCTGCAGGATCGTGGCGAGTCCTGCCTCGATCTGGCCCTGCACGGTGCGGAGCTCTGGTTGAATCGCCCATCCCGAAAAATCGGTGCCGTCGTAGGCGATGTCCAGCCTGATCCGGGTGTTCTCCGGGAGCGGGGAGACAACAGGGGCGGCAGGAAGATTCACGGAGGTAAGTGTAAGTGCCGGGCCGGGTATCGTAGAACCCGGATCGGCTCCGCTCACCGCTATGAAACTCAGTTACCGCACTCCCGCATCCCTGCGCCCGGACTCTGAGACTCGGGATTCGCGCCGTTTCTCCGGCCTCGACGGCCTGCGCGGCATCGCCGTGAGCGTTGTGCTCGTCTTCCATTTCTTCCCACAGGTGCTGCCCGGCGGCTTCGTCGGCGTCGACGTGTTCTTCGTGATCAGCGGGTTCCTGATCACCGGTCTCCTCGTGGACGAATATGCCAGGTCCCGCCGGATCTCGTTGCGCCGGTTCTGGAGCCGCCGGGTGCGCCGGCTCGTGCCGCCGCTCGTTCCCCTCGTGCTGCTCTGCTGCACCGTGGCGTGGATGCTCGGGGGCGACGTGCTCGTCGGCCTCGGCTGGCAAGTTCTCGGCGCGGTCACGTTCGGCTACAACTGGGTGTCGATCGCAGGCTCCGCGAGCTACTTCTCGGCGACGAGTCCTGAGCTGTTCCGGAACCTCTGGTCCCTGGCCGTCGAGGAGCAGTTCTATCTGGTCTGGCCGTTTGCGCTGCTCGCGGTGCTGCTCATCCGGAGCGCCCGGATTCGCCTGGCGGTCGTGTGCACCCTCGGCGTCCTCTCCGTTCTCTGGATGGGGTTCCTGTTCCAGCCGGGCGCCGATCCGACCCGGGTCTACTACGGCTCGGACACGCACAGCTTCGGCCTCTTCGCCGGCGCGGCCCTCGCGCTGCTGCTGCGACGCCCGAACGGCCTGGGCGCACCGACCCGCAACGCCAACGCCGGTGCCGCCCGCACCGGCCCAGCGGGCTTCACCCGGCTCGCCTCCCCCGCCCGGCTGCGCCCCTGGCTCGGCCTCGCCGCATTGCTCGGCATCGGTGCGGCTGCGGCGTGGTTGCCCGCCGCGGGCCCGTTGGCGTACCGGGGCGGACTCGCCGCTATCAGCCTGCTGTCCTGCGTCGTGATCTGGGCCGCCGTGCGCGGCGCCCGCTTCGGCCGCTGGCTCGACACCCCGGTGCTCCGGTGGATCGGCGAACGGTCCTACGGCATCTACCTCTGGCACTGGCCTCTCTTCGTGCTCGCCGGCGTCGCCTGGCCGGCCGCCGGCGTCGAGGTGCACCTGCTCGTCGCCGCCGTCGCCGTGCTTGTGGCCGCAGCCTCGTATCGGTGGCTCGAGCAGCCGGTGCGGCGCAGGGGCCTGCGCGGCGGCATCCGCTCCCTGTCGGGTTTCGCGACCGAGTCGTGGTCCCGGCTCGCGGTTGTCGGCGTCGCAGCGATGGTCGGCCTGATCCTCGTCGGCGGCACGACGGCCGCTGTCGTCGTCGCACCCGCCGAGACGAGTGCGCAGGCACGGATCACCAGCGGCCGGCACATGCTCGAAGCCGCCCAGGCCGACCGGAAGCGCGAGGACGCCGAGCGGAAGAGCGACCCGACCGCGGCGCCCGCGCCGGTCGCACCGGGCGACCTGATCTCGGCCGTCGGCGATTCCGTGATGCTCGCCTCGGCCCCCGAGCTCGAAGACCGGTTCCCGGGCATCCTGATCGACGCCGCCGTGTCCCGGGGCATGCGCGCGGCTCCGGACATCCTTGCCGCCCAGGCCGCCGCCGGGACGCTGCGTCCGGTCGTCGTCGTCGGGCTCGGCACGAACGGGCCGATCACCACGGATGAGCTGCTCGCGATCGAGGCCGCGATCGGCCCCGACCGGAAGCTCGTGCTCGTGACCGCCTTCGCCGACCGGGACTGGACGGCCGGCGTGAACGAGGCGCTCGTCGGCTTCGCCGCCCACCACCGACTCGTGGGCATCGCCGGCTGGCACGACGCGATCGCGCCGCACACCGACGTCCTGGCCGGGGACAACATCCACCCGGGTCCCACGGGAGGGCGGATCTACGCCGACTGCATCGCGTCCGCGCTGGACTGGCTCGCCCCCCAGCATCCGTTGCACGGCCGGGACCCCTACCGGCTCGGCCAGGACCCCGTCGTCCTCCGCCCAGTGTCCTAGGAGATCAAAAAAGAAGGGCCCGACCGAAGTCGGGCCCTTCCAGGTGAAGCGAGTGAAGCGTGGGTTACTTGGCTTCCTCGACGGGAGCCTCGGCAACGACCTCGTCCTCGGCCGGGGCGTCGACGACGGCCTCGGTCTCGGCGGGGGCCTCGACGACGACCGGCGCGACGGCAGCAGCTGCAGCGGCGGACGTCTTCGCGGACTTTACCTTCGGGGTGACGGGCTCGAGGACGAGTTCCATCTGGACCATCGAAGCGTTGTCGCCCTTACGGAAGCCGAGCTTCGTGATGCGGGTGTAGCCGCCCTCGCGCAAGGCGACCTGGGGTGCGATCTCGGTGAAGAGCTCGTGCACGACGGTCTTGTCGCCGATGGTGGCCAGAACGCGACGACGGGCGTGCAGGTCGCCCTTCTTCGCGAACGTGATCAGTCGCTCGGCGACCGGACGAAGGCGCTTGGCCCGCGTTTCGGTCGTCTTGATCGACTTGTGGGTGAACAGCGAGGCGGCAAGGTTGGCGAGCATGAGGCGCTCGTGTGCCGGGCCGCCACCGAGGCGGGCTCCCTTAGTGGGCGTGGGCATTAGTAATCTCCAGTATCAAAAGTCAAAAGTCAGTCGGGAGACTGCTTTTAGATGGTTTCTTCGTCGTAGCCGCTGTAGAAGTGGGCGCCGTCGAATCCGGGCACCGAGTCCTTCAGTGACAGGCCAAGCTCGACGAGCTTGTCCTTGACCTCATCCACCGACTTCTGTCCGAAGTTGCGGATGTTCATCAGCTGGGTCTCCGAGAGGGCGACCAGTTCGCTGACGTTGTTGATGCCTTCACGCTTGAGGCAGTTGTACGAACGAACCGACAGATCGAGGTCTTCGATCGGGATCGACAGTTCGGTCGACAACACGGCGTCGACCGGCGCGGGGCCGATTTCGATGCCCTCTGCCGCGGTGTTCAGTTCGCGGGCCAGACCGAACAGCTCGGTCAGGGTGCGACCGGCGGATGCGA
This sequence comes from Cryobacterium sp. MDB1-18-1, assembly GCF_004402735.1. Classification (NCBI taxonomy): domain Bacteria; kingdom Bacillati; phylum Actinomycetota; class Actinomycetes; order Micrococcales; family Microbacteriaceae; genus Cryobacterium; species Cryobacterium sp. MDB1-18-1. The sequence goes on from NZ_SOFR01000044.1 coordinate 214,405, forward strand.
TGGCGTCGCGAGGCGAGATCGCCGACTTGGTCTCCACGTCGACGACGAGGCGGTCGAAGTCGGTACGTTCACCGGCACGGGTCGCCTCGACGCGGTAGGTCACCTTGAGCACGGGCGAGTAGATCGAGTCGACCGGAATCTGGCCGGCCTCGGAGTACTCGTTGCGGTTCTGGGTGGCCGACACGTAGCCGCGGCCACGCTCGATGGTCAGTTCGAGTTCGAACTTCGCCTTGTCGTTCAGGGTGGCGATGACCAGTTCGGGGTTGTGCACCTCTACGCCGGCCGGAGCCGAAATGTCGGCGGCGGTGACCTGGCCGGCACCCTGCTTGCGCAGGTACGCGGTGATCGGCTCGTCGTGCTCGCTCGAGATGACGAGTCCCTTGATGTTCAGGATGATCTCGGTGACGTCTTCCTTGACACCGGGAACCGTGCTGAACTCGTGCAGCACGCCGTCGATACGGATGCTGGTGACAGCGGCTCCGGGGATCGAGGAGAGCAGGGTGCGGCGCATGGAGTTGCCGAGGGTGTAACCGAAGCCAGGCTCGAGCGGCTCAATGATGAACCGGGACCGGAACTCCGAGATGTTCTCCTCGGTGAGCGTGGGGCGCTGTGCGATAAGCACTATTGATTCCTTTCGGCAAAGTGTCCGCTATATGACACTTGCGAGGCGAGGTGTTGAGTGTGAAAGAAAAAAGAATCGCGCGGGGCCTGGACCGCTCCGTGAGGAGCAGTCCAGGCCCGGCGATCCGCGGCGACCGGGGTCGTCACGAGGACGAACCCGGCCAGTGCGGGTGCTTTAGACGCGGCGACGCTTCGGCGGACGGCAACCGTTGTGAGCCTGGGGCGTCACGTCGTTGATCGAGCCAACCTCGAGGCCGGCGGCCTGAAGGGAGCGGATCGCGGTTTCGCGGCCTGAGCCGGGTCCCTTGACGAACACGTCAACCTTCTTCATACCGTGCTCCTGCGCCTGGCGGGCGGCCGACTCGGCTGCCAGCTGTGCGGCGAACGGGGTCGACTTACGCGAACCCTTGAAGCCAACTCCACCTGAGGACGCCCAGCTGATGACCGCACCGGTGGTGTCGGTGATCGAGACGATGGTGTTGTTGAACGTGCTCTTGATGTGGGCCTGGCCCACGGCGACGTTCTTCTTTTCTTTCTTGCGCGGCTTCCGAACGGCCGACTTGGGTGCTGCCATGAATTTCTCCTGAATCCTAAAGGCGAGACGGGCCAGGCCGAGGCCTAGCGCGCCTTCTTCTTGCCGGCTACGGTGCGCTTCGGGCCCTTGCGGGTGCGAGCGTTGGTCTTGGTGCGCTGGCCGCGGACGGGCAGGCCCTTGCGGTGGCGGATTCCCTCGTAGCTGCCGATCTCGACCTTGCGGCGGATGTCGGCGGCAACCTCACGGCGGAGGTCACCCTCAACCTTGAAGGTTCCTTCGATGTAGTCACGGAGGGCGACGAGCTGCTCGTCGGTCAGGTCCTTGACTCGGATGTTTCCATCGATTTCAGTGTCGGCGAGGGTCTTGAGTGCCCTCGTGCGGCCAACACCAAAGATGTAAGTCAGTGCAACTTCCACGCGCTTATCGCGGGGAATATCAACGCCGGCTAGACGTGCCATTATGGCTTCTCCTGTATATGAGTGGAGGTCTGTAGCAGTGCCCGTTCATCGGCCTCCAACCGATGGTGTCCCCCCTCGCGGGGTTCCTGGCACTGCTATTTTCTGTATTCAGTTGAATCGTTCACCAGGGTGAGCCTGTCGGGTGACAGACTCCCACCGGCTAACCCTGACGCTGCTTGTGACGCGGGTTCTCGCAGATGACCATCACGTTGCCGTTGCGGCGGATGACCTTGCACTTGTCACAGATCTTTTTGACGCTGGGCTTGACCTTCATGGTGTGTCCTTGTATTCGCTGTCTTCGTACCCGCGGAATGCCGCGGGCCGTTACTTACAGCAACTTCTTACTTGTAGCGGTAGACGATCCGGCCGCGAGTCAGATCGTAAGGGCTCAGCTCCACGATCACGCGGTCCTCAGGAAGGATGCGGATGTAGTGCTGACGCATCTTGCCCGAAATGTGGGCAAGAACTTTGTGGCCGTTCGTCAACTCAACGCGAAACATCGCATTGGGAAGAGCTTCGACTACTGCGCCCTCGATTTCGATGACACCGTCTTTTTTGGCCATAACTCACTATCACTAGGTATTGATTGCTGGTCGTGCGGGGATATGGTGCTCTAGACACGCCGCAGGCGACGGCATCAGACACCAAGGATTTACTCTATGGTATGAAGTTGCCTTTTGGCAATTCTTCCCTATAATCCCTTGGCAATTGCTGCTGCCGCCGCCCGTTTCAGTGCGGAATCGTGCTGTTGTGTCGCTTCAGTGCCGATTGTGCTTTTTTGAGCCTGACGGGCCTAGAGCGTGCGCTGCACGCCTTCGACGACGGTGACGACGTCCGAGAAGAGCGGATGCGTCGCGTCGAGCCCGCAGACATCCGTCACGAAGCCCGCGGCCGTGAGGCTGCGGAGCTTGGCCTGGAGTTCGACGCTCTGCTCGTCGTCCGCCACGTCGAAGCGGAGGGCTGCGCCGACCGCCTCGAGCAGTGCCGTCGGGCGGGTGCCGCGTTCGGCGATCTCCGCGGCGGGGCCGATGAAGCGTTCGTGCCTGCTGAGCTTGCGGAGCGGCTGGCGTCCGACGCGCTGCACGGTGTCGGGAAGGGCCGGGTTCTTGAACCGAACCAGGATCTTCTCGCGATAGGCGCGCTGGGCGGCTTCGTCGAGCCCGTGCTTGGCCACCAGGAGGGCGCTGGTCTCCTCCAGGACGCGCCGGGCGCCGTCAAGCACCTCGGGTACCAGGAGGGCGTCCGAGATCTTCGTGACGCCGGCAACGGAGCCGAGGTAGGCGACCGTTGCGTGGCCGGTGTTGACCGTGAACAGCTTGCGCTCGATGTAGGGCGCGAGGTTGTCGACGAAGGTCGCACCGGGGATCACGGGCACGGCGCCGTTGAAGGCGCCGCGCTCGATGACCCACTCGTAGAAGGCCTCGACGGTGACGTCGATGCCACTGCCGTCCGCCTGCCCGGGAACGATCCGGTCGACGGCTGTATTGGCGAAGGCGACGCGGGCGTTGATGGCCGCGCGATCTCCCTCTGCCACGTGGAGCCAGACCTGTTCCGCGAGCACGTCGGTCGCGTTGATCGCGTTCTCGCACGCCATCACGGCGAGCGGGGGCAGCGACGCGTCGCGGGCCGCGAGTCCGGCGGCGATGACCGGGGCCACGAAGCGCAGCACGGTCGGGCCGACGGCGGTCGTGACGATGTCGGCCGTCGCGATCTCCTGGATCAGGGCGGCCTCGTCGGTCGCGCTGTTGATGGCGCGGAAGTTGTCGACCACGCGAGTGGTCGACTCCTCCCCCGCCTCATGCACCGAGTAGGTCGTCGCGGCCTTGAGGGCGTCGATCAGGGAAGCATTCACATCGGCGAAGACCACCTCGTATCCGGCGTCGTGAAGCAGGAGGCCGACGAATCCGCGACCGATATTGCCTGCACCGAAGTGAATTGCTTTCATTCTGCGTTGACCTCCTCGAGGAGAGCGTAAATCTCTCCTGCATTTCCTGCATCGATCAGTTTCTGTACTTCGTCCTCGTCCGAGAAGACGATGGCGATCTTCGAGAGGATCGCGAGGTGCTCGTTGTTGAGCCCCGCGATCCCGACTGCGAACCGGACCGGGTTGCCGTCCCAGTCGATGGGCGTGTCATAGCGGACGAGGGAGAGCGCCGAATGAAGGATCGACTCCTTCGCCTCGTTCGTGCCGTGCGGGATGGCGAGGAAGTTGCCCATGTAGGTCGACACACTCGCCTCCCTGTCGAACATCGAATCGACGTACGCCTGGGTCACTGCACCCGCGGCGACCAGCAGTGCGCCGGCCTCCTTGATGGCGTCGTTCTTCGTGGTGGCCGTTCCCGCGGCCACCACGTTGCCGGGCTCGAGGATCTGATCGGTCACAGTGTGGCCTCTGAGTCCGCCTTGCTCTGGAGCAATTCGACGACCTCGTCGTACTTCGGGCTGTTCATGAAGTTCGACACCGAAACGTGCACGGATGCCGGTGACTTCTGCTGGGCCCTCGCGGTGAGGTCCTGGTGGGTGATGACCAGGTCGGCGGTGCCGTCGAGGTTCGCGATGGCCTGGTTGGTCACCGTGATTCCTTCGATACCGGCCTTCTTGATCTTGTTCCGCAGGACGGAGGCGCCCATGGCGCTTGACCCCATGCCTGCGTCGCACGCGAAGACGATGTTCCTCAGCTGGTGGCCTGCGGCGGCCGCGGTGGCGGCATCCGTGGTGCCCGCAGCGGCGAGGTTGCCGAGGACGCTCGAGGACTTGCCCTTGAGGGCTTCGGTCTTCGCGACGGCCTCGGTGAGGTCGTTGTCGAGTCCGGCGGCGATGTCGCGCTTGCGGCTCGCACGGAGGATAACGGAGGCGATCAGGAACGACACGGCCGCGGAGCCGATGACCGAGAGGACGACGCCGACGTAGCTGTCCGGTGCGGTCTGGAGAAGCACGGCGAAGATGCTGCCGGGCGAGGCCGGGGCGCGGAGGCCGGTGTGGAACGCGACGTTGATCGCGACGCCGGTCATGCCGCCGCCGATGGTGGCGAGGATGAGGATCGGCTTCATCAGGACGTAGGGGAAGTAGATCTCGTGGATTCCACCGAGGAACTGGATGATGATCGCGCCGGGTGCACTGGCCTTGGCCAGTCCGACCCCGAAGAAGGAGAACGCGAGGAGCAGGCCGAGGCCGGGGCCGGGGTTCGCCTCGATCAGGAAGAGCAGCGACTTGCCGGATTCAGCAACCTGCTGCACGCCGATCGGGGTGAACACGCCGTGGTTGATGGCGTTGTTCAGGAACAGCACCTTGCCGGGCTCGACGAGGATGCTCGCGAGCGGCAGCAGGTTGTTGGAGACGAGCCAGTTGACTCCGCCCTCCAGCATGGTGCTGAAGCCGGTCACGACCGGAGCGATTCCGAAGAACGCGCCCAGGGCGAGGATGGCGCCGAGGATACCCGAGGAGAAGTTGTCCACGAGCATCTCGAAACCGGGGCGGATCTTGCCCGCCCACAGGCTGTCGAGCTTCTTGAGGAGCCAGGCGGAGAGCGGGCCGACGATCATCGCACCGATGAACATCGGGATCGCGCTGCCGACGATGACGCCCATCGTGGCGATCGAGGCGATGACGCCACCGCGGACGCCGTAGACCATGCGGCCACCGGTGTTGGCGATCAGGAGCGGGAGCAGGTACAAGATCATCGGGTCGACCATCTTGGCGACGGTCTCGTTCGGGGTCCAGCCGGTCGGGATGAAGAACGCGGTGATGAGGCCCCACGCGATAAACGCCGCGATGTTGGGCATGATCATGCCGCTGAGGAAGGTGCCGAAGCGCTGCACGTGGACGCGCGCTCCGCCTCCGCTCTTCGTGTCAGTTGACGTCGTCGTCATTTCTCTGCCTTTCGTTGTGTGTTCGGGTTGTGATTGCGGGTGAGCGGTGAAACGACTCGCACGTACTAGTCCGTGTGAGAGAAGGTGGCGGCGAGCTTCGTCGCCGCGGCGCGAGCGGATGCCGCGCCGTCTGCCGCGAGGGCGACCGCGGCGAGTTGCCCGGCCTCCTCCGCGCTGAACCGGGCGAGTTCCGCCCGGACGTCGGAGAGTGCCGCAGAGGACATGGACAGGCTCGTGGCCCCCAGTCCGACGAGCACGACGGCGAGCAGTGGGTCCGCCGCCGCCTCTCCGCACACCCCGACCGGTTTGCCGCTGGAGCGGCCTGCCGCGCCGACCTCTCCGATCAGGCGCAGCACCGCGGGGTGCCACGGGTTCTGGTAGCCCGCCACGGAACCGAGGAGACGGTCGGCGGCGAGGGTGTACTGGGTGAGGTCGTTGGTGCCGATCGACGCGAAGTCCGCGTGCTGCAGGATGCGGTCGGCCAGGAGTGCTGCCGAGGGGATCTCGACCATGACGCCGGCCGTCTTGAGCCCGAGCTTGTGGGCGAGTTCCACGAAGTAGGTGGTCTCCTCGACCGTTGCGACCATGGGCGCCATCACCCAGACGTCGGCGTCGGTCGCGGCATCCGCTTCGGCGAGCGCGGTCAGCTGTTCGCGGAGGATGTCTTCGGAGGCGCGCAGGGCCCGGAGGCCGCGGAGGCCGAGTGCGGGGTTCTCCTCCGCTGCGTCGTTGAGGAACGCGAGCGGCTTGTCGCTTCCGGCGTCGAGCGCACGCACCACGACCTTCTTGCCGGGGAAGGCATGCAGCAGGCGTGCGTACTGTTCCGCCTGCTCGAGGATCGTCGGTGCGTTCCGGGAGCCGAGGAAGAGGAACTCGGTGCGGAACAGGCCGACACCTTCCGCGCCCAGTTCGACGGCCCTGGCGGCGCCGTCGGCGGAACCGAGGTTCGCGAGGAGCGGGATCGGGGTACCGTCCCGGAGTCGGCCGGGGCCGGTCGGGGCCTGGGCGCGCAGGGCGCGGGCACGGATGCGGGCTTCGGCCGTTTCGACTTCGGCCTCCGTCGGGGAGACGGTCACGGTGCCGGCTGCGGCGTCCACGATCACGAGGGTGCCGTCGGCGAGGTCGGTTGCCCCTGTGGCGCCGACGATCGCGACAATCGCCTTGTCGCGGGCGAGGATCGCGGTGTGGGAGGTCGGGCCGCCGTCACTCGTGACGAGACCGAGCACGCGGGTGAGGTCGAGCAGCGCGGTGTCGGCGGGGGCGAGGTCATGGGCGACGAGGATGAACGGTTCTTCCTGCTCCGGCACGCCGGGGGCTGCCCGGCCGCCGAGCTGGGCGATGACCCGCTGGGACACGTCGTCGAGGTCTGCCGCACGCTCGGCGAGGTACCCGCCGAGTTCGGTGAGCTGGTCGCGGAAAGTGGAGAAGGCCTCGAACACGGCGCGTTCCGCGGTCTTGCCGGTCGCGAGCCGTTCGGTGAGGTCGTCGACGAGGGTGGGGTCCTCCGCCATCATGGCCTGGGCTTCGAGGACTTCCTGGGCCGCTCCGCCTGCGCGTTCGGCGCGGCCTTCGAGGTCGACGGCGACAAAACGCTGCGCGGCCGCGGCTCGGGCGCCTTCGTCCTCCGGGGTGAGTGCGCTGGGGGTGTCGGTCGGTTCCGGGAGCGGTTCGGGCATCCGCAGCACCCGGCCGATGGCCACGCCCTGGCCGATGCCGGTTCCGGTCAGGTCTGTGCCGGACGTGGCGGATGCCGTCGCGAGGCTCATACCGCGACCCGCGTTTCGGAGGTCGCCGCGTCCGCGGCAGGCAGGTCGTGGTCGGCGGCGAGCAGGGATACGAGGGTGTCGAGGGTGGCACTGGCCCCGTCGTCGACGGTCGCGATGGTGACCTCGTCGCCGTTGCCGAGGCCGAGGGAGATCACGGCGAGGATGCTGGCGGCGTTGACCGCCTTGCCGCCGGCCTTTTCGATGGTGACCTTGACGCCGGAGTCGGCTGCCGCCTTGGTGAAGAGTTTCGCGGGGCGGGCGTGCAGGCCGTTCGCCGAGCCGATTCGAACTGTGCGTTCAATCATCGGTGGGGTTCCTTCCGGTGAAGAGTGGAGTGCTGTACTGGGTCATGCCACGGCTGCGAGCGCCGCGTCGAGTGCTTCGGCTCCGTCGCGGGCCGCGAAGATCGTGTCGGCCAGGAGAGCGCAGCCCACGCCGTGTTCGGCCGCCTGCGCCCGGATCTCGGGGAATCGTGCGGCCAGGTGCGGGCCGACGAGCAGGGCGTCGATGCCGTCGAGGGCATCGGGGAGTTCTGTTTCGCTGGCCGCGGCGACCGTGGCGACCAGGCCACGCTCGGAAATGGTCCGGCGCATCCGCAGCGCGACGAAGGTGCTGGACGCGCCCGCACCACAGATCACAAGAATCCTCATTGACTCAGCCTTTCGGTGTTTCGACTCTTTCAGTTTCGTCCGATGGCCTGGCCCCGGCCAGTAGAGCTGTTTCCGCACCCCCGGAAACACGGCGCGGGAATACCGGAGGGGTGCAGCATGATTGACTAGCTACGACAATGTGGAGTTTTGTGCGATGAGCGACAAACAAACGCGGATGCTGGAGTATCTGTCGCAGACGCCGGTCTGGGTGACCGCCGGCGAACTCGCCGACCACCTCGGGGTGACCCCTCGGACCGTGCGCAGTTACGTGACGAACGTGAAGGCGGCGGCGCATCCGCTCGACGTGATCGAATCGGGGACGGCCGGGTACCGGTTGGATCTCGAGGCGTACGCCGTGTTCCGGTCGAGCCGCAAGCCGGTCGAGCCGGACACCAGGCAGAACCGGCTCTATGCCCTCGTCAGGCGGCTCACCGAGTCGGACAGCGGCCTCGACGTGTACAGCCTCGCGGCGGAGCTCTTCGTGAGTGATTCGACGATCGAGGCCGATCTCGCCCGGGTGCGGTCGCTGCTGCCGGAGACCGGGCTCACGCTCGGGAGGCGCGGCAGCGTCGTGACCCTGGCCGGATCGGAGACGGACCGGCGCCGGCTGCTCAGCCGGATGTTCCGCGAGGAGACCGACCGCGGGATGCTCAACCTCGAGACCATCCAGCGCGAGTTCGCGTCGAAGAGCCTCAGCGCGTTCAAGACCGACCTGATCGCCATGCTCGACGCCCAGGGCTATTTCGTGAACGAGTACGGCACCAACGACGTGCTCCTGCACGTGGCGATCGCCGTCGACCGCGTCACCAAGCGCGCCGCGCCGCTCCCCGCCGAGCCGGAGGCCACTCCCCCTGACGAGATGACCAGGGCCCTCGCCGTGCTCATCAAGCGGCACTTCGACGTCGAGCTCGCGCTCGGGGACCTCGACTACATCGGACTCCTCCTCACCACCCGGGTGATCACGCCGGGTCACGACCAGCCGGCGAAGAAGCTCATCGAGAACTTCGTGCGCCCGGAGGACCTCGACGCGGTCAGGCAGATCGTGACGCAGGCGAGCGAGGAATTCCTCGTCGACCTCACCGAGGAGACGTTCATCGTGCGGCTCACCCTGCACGTTCGGAACCTGATCAACCGCGCGCAGGACCGGTCATTCGCACACAACCCGCTCACCCGGTCCATCAAGACGGGCTACCCGATGATCTACGAGCTCGCGGTGTACATCGCGAGCCAGTTGCAGCGCCAGGAGCGGATCGTGATCAACGACGACGAGATCGCGTACATCGCGATGCACGTCGGCGCGCACCTGCAGCAGCAGTCCCGCCGGGTCGACCTCGTCAGCTGCGCTATCGTCTGCCCGAACTATTACGACATGCACGTCCTGCTGCGGGAACGCATCGAACGTGTCCTCGGCGATGAGCTCGAGGTCGTCTCCGTCGTCACGAGGAGCGACGTGGACTGGAGCGGGCTCGAGGCCGACCTCGTGCTCACGACGATCGATCCGGGCAGCCTCGGTGACGGGATCATCGTCATCCAGCCGTTCCTGACCGAAGCCGACATCGAGCGGGTCCGGAAGGCCGCGAGCCGGGTGCGCCGGCTGCGCAGGCGCGCGCATCTCAAGGACGACCTGCTGCAGTTCTTCGACGCCTCGCTGTTCTCGCACAACTTCTACGCGAACGACGAAAACGCCATGATCCGCGCGCTCGGCGACCGGATGGCCGCGCAGGGCATCATCGAGCCGGAGTACATCGTCGGCGCGATCGAGCGCGAACTGATGAGTTCGACGGCGTTCACCGACAACCTGGCCGTGCCGCACTCGATGTCGATGACCGCGAACCGCACGTCGATCGCGATCGTGATCAACGACACCCCGATGGACTGGGGCGAGGCTCGGGTCAACGTCGTCGCGCTCGTGGCGTTCAGCGCCGCGGGGCGCAAGAGCTTCCAGGATGTCTTCGACCAGTTCGTCGAGGTCTTCTCCGACCGCAACGACGTGCAGCGGCTGGTCCGCAGGTCGGTCGACTTCGCATCCTTCATCGACGAGCTCGTGCACCTGATGGACCAGTAGCCCTCACGGGGAAACCGGGATCAGGCGCGCAGTTCCGCCCAGCCGCGCGATTTGAACGCGTAGATGGCGAGGTCGAGTGCCTCGTCGCCGTTCTGGGAGGCGAACACGGTGTCGGGCAGGAGCGCGACGCCGACGCCCCGCTTGATCGCCTCCGCGCGGATCTTCTCGTAACGCGGGGCCAGATACGGGCCGACGAGCAAGACGTCGATCGGGTCCAATGACCCGGGAAGGTCGGATTCGCTGCCGGCGTGAACCGTCAGTTCGAGGCCCCTGGCCTCACCTGTGTGGCGGATGCGATGGGCGACGAAGGCGCTGGACGCCCCGGCACCGCAAACTACGAGAATCCTCATTGACCTGCTCATTTCTTCGGCGGGCTCTGCCCACTTCCATCTTCCCGCTAATCAGGGCCTTTGGCTAGCGGATGCCGCGCCCCGGCGCGCCGTCTCCCGCCGGGAGAGTACACTTTTGGCCCTTAAGACCGGGTCTTAAGGGCCAAAAATGCGCTCTCGCGGAGGTACGCGCGCGTGTTGGGGCGGCGGAGGGGTGGTTAGGGGATGGGGACGGGGATGACGCCGAGGGGGGCGAGCTGGGCTGCGCCGCCGTCCTCGGCGGTGAGCACCCAGATGCCGTCCTTGTGCACGGCGACGCTGTGCTCCCAGTGCGCGGCCGCGAGGCCGTCACTCGTCGCGACGGTCCAGTCGTCGTCGCGGACGAAGGTGTCGATCGATCCGAGCACGACCATCGGCTCGATGGCGACGACGAGTCCGGGCTTGACCTCCGGTCCCTTCTGGCGCACCCGGTAGTTGAAGACAGGAGGGGCTTCGTGCATGGACCGGCCGATGCCGTGGCCGACGTAGTCGGTCAGGATGCCGTAGCTGCCCTGCGACTCGATGTAGTCCTCGATGGCGTCGCCGACCTCGTTGAGGTACCGCGCCTCAGCGAGGCGGGCGATCCCGTGCCACAGGGACTGCTCCGTGACGTCGGAGAGTTTCTGGCGTTCGGCCACGACCTCAGGCCTGCTCGGGTCCGGGATCACGAAGCTGAAGGCGGCGTCACCGTTCCAGCCGTCGAGGATCGCGCCGCTGTCGATCGAGACGATGTCGCCAGGGGCGAGGACACGGGCGCCCGGGATGCCGTGGACGACGTCCTCGTTCACGCTCGCGCACACCGTGTGGAAGTAACCCTGCTCGAGCTTGAAGTTCGGCAGGCCGCCGCGGGCCACAATTGCGGCCTCTGCGGCCGCATCGAGCTCGAGGGTCGTGACACCGGCCCGCATCAGAGCGCGGGCCGCGTCGAGGGACGCGGCGGTCGCGAGACCCGGTGCGATCATCAGCCGCAACTGTGCCGGCGACTTGTAGATGGATCGACGAAGGCTCATTGCCTGGTTCCCCGCAAACGGATCAGGACGCGCTCGGTGCGTCCGTGTTGATGTCGACGGCGTGAAGCTCGCGCTCCGCGAGGGCACTCAGAATGCGCTCGGTCACCGCATCGACGGCACCGAGGCCGTCAACGGTGACAACGAGCCCGCGGGCCCCGTACACGTCGATAAGCGGAGCGGTCTGCTCCGAGTAAACCTCGAGACGGTGACGGATGACGTCGGCCGTGTCGTCCGCTCGGCCCTGTTCGGCCGCACGCTTGAGCAGACGGGCGACGACCTCGTCGGTGTCCGCTGAGATCTGGACGACGGCATCGAGTGCGGTGCCTTCGGCGTCGAGCAGGCGGTCGAGCTCGTGCACCTGTTCGAGCGTGCGCGGGTAACCGTCCAGGAGGAAACCGCCAGCGGCATCCGCCTGGGCGAGCCGGTCGGCGACGATCTCATTGGTCAGCGAGTCGGGCACGTAGGCGCCCTTGTCCATGAACGCCTTGGCTTTGAGGCCGAGTTCGGTCTGGTTCGTCACGTTGAAGCGGAAGATGTCGCCGGTCGAGACGGCGGGGATACCGAAGGCAGCGGCCAGGCGAACCGCCTGGGTGCCCTTGCCGGCGCCGGGCGGGCCGATCACGAGCAAGCGGGTCATCGGAGGAGCCCTTCGTAGTGACGCTGCTGCAACTGGGAGTCGATCTGCTTGACCGTCTCGAGGCCGACACCGACGATGATCAGGATGCTGGCGCCGCCGAACGGGAAGTTCTGGTCGGCTCCGATCACCGAGAATGCGATCAGCGGCAGCAGGGCGATCAGGCCGAGGTAGAGCGCACCGGGCAGGGTCACCCGGGTCAGCACGAAGTCGAGGTACTCGGCCGTCGGGCGTCCGGCACGGATGCCGGGGATGAATCCGCCGTACTTCTTCATGTTGTCGGCGACCTCTTCCGGGTTGAAGGTGATCGCGACGTAGAAATAGGTGAACCCGACGATGAGCAGGAAGTACATCAGCATGTAGAGCGGGTGGTCGCCCTTGGTCAGGTTGTTCGTGACCCAGGAGACCCACGCCGCCGGGGCCTGTCCGGCAGCCGGCTGGTTGAACTGCGCGATCAGGGCCGGCAGGTACAGCAGCGAGGACGCGAAGATCACAGGGACGACGCCGGCCATGTTGACCTTGATCGGGATGTACGTGTTGTTGCCGCCGTAGGTGCGTCGTCCGACCATCCGCTTGGCGTACTGCACCGGGATGCGTCGTTGCGACTGTTCGACGAACACCACGGCCGCGACGACCAGCAGTCCGACCGCGATCACGATCAGGAAGGTGTCGAGGCCCTTCTGGTTGAGGATCGAGCCGAGGGAGTTCGGGAAGCGGGCCGCGATGGACGTGAAGATGAGGAGCGACATGCCGTTGCCGATGCCGCGCTCGGTGATGAGCTCACCCATCCACATGATGACGCCGGTGCCTGCCGTCATGGTGATGACCATGAGCATGATGGCGTACCAGGCGTCGTTGGTGATGAGCTGCGAGCACTCGGAGCTGGAGGAGGTGCCGAACAGCGCACCGCTGCGGGCGACCGTGATGAGCGTCGTCGACTGGAGGATGCCGAGGGCGATCGTGAGATAGCGCGTGTACTGGGTGAGCGTGCTCTGCCCGGACGCGCCCTCTTTGTAGAGGGTCTCGAAGTGTGGGATGACCACGCGCAGGAGCTGCACGATGATCGAGGCCGTGATGTACGGCATGATGCCGAGCGCGAAGACCGACAGCTGAAGCAGCGCGCCACCGCTGAACAGGTTGACGAGTTCGTACAGGCCACTGGTGCCCTGGTTCGCCGCGAGACACGCTTGCACGTTTCCGAAGTCCACAAAGGGAGAGGGGATGAACGAGCCCAGTCGGAACAGAGCCACGATACCGAGGCTGAATCCGATTTTCTTGCGAAGGTCGGGCGTGCGGAAGATCCGCGCTATGGCGCTGAACAAAAGGCCTCCAGTTACTAACGTGAAACGAGCCTGCCGGGGCCGCTATCGAATGAACGATGGCGACGCCCGACAAGCTCGATCAGCGTCTACGGACTTACTTGATTGAGCCACCCGCGGCGACGATCTTCTGCTCAGCTGAGCTGGAGACCTTGTCGACCGCAATGTTCAGCTTAACGGCAATTTCACCGTTACCGAGCACCTTGACTTTTTCGTTGTCACGAACGGCGCCCTTGGCGACCAGGTCGGCGATGGTGACATCGCCACCGTTCGGGTAGAGCTCGGCAAGACGGTCGAGGTTGACGACCTGGTACTCGACGCGGAACGGGTTCTTGAACCCGCGCAGCTTCGGGGTACGCATGTGCAGAGGCATCTGCCCACCCTCGAAGCCGATGCGCACGTTGTAGCGTGCCTTGGTGCCCTTGGTGCCACGACCCGCGGTCTTACCCTTGGATCCTTCACCGCGGCCGACGCGCATACGGTCCTTCTTCGAACCGGGAGCGGGGCGAAGGTGGTGGACCTTCAGCACCTGCTCGCGCTTCTCAGCGGGTGCAGTCTTCGCGGCGGCAGCCTTGGGGGCAGCCTTCTTTGCGGTGGCGGGCTTGGTTGCCGCCTTGGCGGCAGCGTCCTTCTCGTCAGCCATTAGTCAATCTCCTCGACCTTCACGAGGTGAGCAACCGTGTTGACATAGCCGCGGTTCTGCGAGTTGTCCTCGCGGATCACGACAGCGCCAATGCGCTTGAGACCCAGGCTGCGAAGCGTGTCGCGCTGGTTCTGCTTCTCACTAATTTTGGACTTGATCTGTGTCACTTTGAGGCGAGCCATCAGGCACCTGCCTTTGCTGCCGCTGCTGCAGCAGCAGCCGCGGCGTCGGCGCGCAGGAAACGGGCCGGGGCCACGTCTTCGTACGCGAGGCCACGACGGGCGGCAACGGCACGCGGCTCTTCGAGCTGGTGCAGTGCCTCGACGGTGGCGTGGACGATGTTGATGGTGTTCGACGAACCGAGCGACTTGCTCAGGACGTCGTGGATGCCGGCGCATTCGAGCACGGCGCGGACGGGGCCACCGGCGATAACGCCGGTACCGGCAGCGGCGGGACGCAGCAGGACAACGCCCGCTGCGGCTTCGCCCTGGACGGGGTGCGGGATCGTCAGGCCGACGCGGGGAACGCGGAAGAAGTTCTTCTTCGCTTCCTCGACGCCCTTGGAGATAGCGGTCGGGACCTCGCGGGCCTTGCCGTATCCCACGCCGACGAGTCCGTTGCCGTCACCGACGACGACGAGGGCGGTGAAGCTGAAGCGACGACCACCCTTCACCACCTTGGAAACGCGGTTGATGGTGACAACGCGCTCCAGGAACTGGCTCTTGTCGGCGTCGCGGCTTCCGCGATCCTTGTTCGGGTTGCGCTCACGGCCACCACGACGAGCCTCACGAGGCTCGTTCTGTGCCGGAGCGGTTGACGCAGCGGTTTCGACGGGTGCCTCAGCGGCCACCACGGTCTCCTTGGCTGCTGTGTTACTGGTTTCAGCGGTCACAGGTTCAATCCACCCTCTCGAGCTCCCTCGGCGATGGCAGCGACGCGTCCCGCGTACTTGCTGCCGCCACGGTCAAATACGACGGCGTCGATACCGGCGGCCTTCGCGCGCTCGGCGACGAGTTCACCGACCTTACGGGCCTTGGCGGTCTTGTCACCATCGAAGGTGCGCATGTCCGTCTCGAGCGTGGATGCCGACGCAAGGGTGAAACCCTTGCTGTCGTCGACGACCTGCACGAAGACGTGGCGAGCCGAACGGGTGACGACGAGACGGGGACGAAGCTCCGTCCCAACGACCTTTTTGCGAAGACGTGTGTGCCTGCGTCCGCGGGCAGCGGCCTTGCTCTTACCTCTAGTTCCGAGACCCATGGTTACTTACCACTCTTTCCGGCCTTGCGGCGAACAATCTCGCCGGCGTAACGCACACCCTTGCCCTTGTAGGGCTCAGGCTTGCGAATCTTACGGATGTTGGCGGCGACCTCGCCGACGGCCTGCTTGTCGATGCCACCGACCGTGAGGCGGTTGACGCCCTCGACGGTCAGGGTGATGCCGACGGGCGGCTCGATGAGGACCGGGTGTGAGAAGCCAAGGGCGAACTCGACCGCGGTGCCCTTCTGGGCGACGCGGTAACCGGTACCGACGATCTCGAGGCCCTTGGTGTAACCCACGGTCACCCCGATGATCTGGTTGGCGATCAGGGTGCGGGTCAGGCCGTGCAGCGAACGCGATGCGCGCTCGTCGTCCGGACGGGTGACGACAACGTGGCCGTCTTCGATCGACACCTGGATCGGGTTGGCGACGGTGAGCGCAAGCTCACCCTTCGGGCCCTTGACGCTGACGAGGCGGCCCTCAGTGGCAACCGTGACATCCGCGGGGATCGGGATGGGGAGTCTTCCAATACGTGACATTGTCGACTACCACACGTAGGCGAGAACTTCTCCGCCTACGCCCTTCTTCTCGGCCTGACGGTCGGTGAGCAGACCGCTGGAGGTGGACAGGATGGCAACGCCGAGGCCACCGAGAACGGTGGGGATTTCGGTCGACTTTGCGTACACGCGCAGGCCGGGCTTGGAAACCCGCTTGATGCCGACGATGGAACGCTCGCGGTTCGGACCGAACTTGAGGTTCAGCGTGAGGGTCTTTCCGACCTCTGCATCCTTGACATCCCAGGCGGAGATGTAACCCTGCGCCTTGAGGATGTCTGCGATGTGCGCTTTGAGCTTGCTGTGCGGCATCGACACTGTGTCGTGGTACGCCGAGTTAGCGTTGCGCAGTCTGGTCAGCATGTCTGCGACCGGATCTGTCATTGTCATTTGTGGTGCCTTTCTCGCCTGGTTTCGTTCATCCGTTACACGGGTGACGACCTTGGTCGTGGTGGGGCTGGACGGTTGTCCAGCCCCAGGGTTTAAAACTAGCCGGTACTACTTGGTGTTCTCGGCCGTCTGGAAGGGGAAGCCAAGCGCCTTGAGCAGCGCACGGCCTTCTTCGTTGTTCTTGGCGGTCGTCACGATGGTGATGTCCATACCGCGAAGACGGTCGATCCGGTCCTGGTCGATCTCGTGGAACATGACCTGCTCGGTGAGACCGAAGGTGTAGTTGCCTGCACCGTCGAACTGCTTGTCCGAGAGGCCGCGGAAGTCACGGATACGGGGAAGGGCGAGGCTCAGAAGCCGGTCCAGGAATTCCCACATGCGGTCGCCGCGGAGGGTGACGTGGGTTCCGATGGGCTGTCCTTCGCGCAGTTTGAACTGCGCGATGGACTTGCGGGCCTTGGTGACCTGCGGCTTCTGGCCGGTGATCTTGGTGAGGTCGGAGACGGCGCCATCCATGATCTTGCCGTCGCGAGCTGCCTCGCCGACACCCATGTTGACGACGATCTTCACGAGGTTCGGAATCTGGTGAACGTTCGTGAAACCGAGCTCGGTGGAGAGCTTGGCGGAGATCTCGTCGCGGTACTTCTGCTTGAGACGCGGAAGCGTCTTGACGGGCGCTTCGCCCGCAGCAACGATCGTGTCGGTCATCAGAGGTCCTTCCCTGACTTCTTGGCGTAACGGATGCGGACCGTCTTGGTGACGCCGTCCTTCGTTACCTCTTCGATGCGGACGCCGACGCGAGTCGGCTTCTTGGTCTCCGGGTCGACGATGGCCACGTTGGACGCGTGGATCGGCGCCTCCATGGTCTCGATGCCGCCGGTCTTGGTGCCGCGCTGGGTCTGGCCGACACGAACGTGCTTCGTGACGAAGTTGATGCCCTCGACGAGGACACGGTTCTTCTCCACGAGCACGGCGATGACCTTGCCCTGCTTGCCACGGTCGCCGCCGCGTGCCTGGCTGCGGCCGCTGATGACCTGTACGAGGTCACCCTTTTTGAGTCTGGCCATGATTTAGATAACCTCCGGTGCCAGCGAGATGATCTTCATGAACTTCTTGTCGCGAAGCTCGCGACCGACCGGTCCGAAGATTCGGGTGCCCCGGGGGTCACCGTCGTTCTTCAAAATCACTGCGGCGTTCTCATCGAACTTGATGTACGAACCGTCTGGACGACGGGTCATCTTCTTGACGCGAACGACGACGGCCTTGACGACGTCGCCCTTCTTGACGTTTCCGCCCGGGATCGCGTCCTTGACGGTGGCGACGATGGTGTCACCGAGGCCTGCGTAACGACGACCGGAGCCACCGAGGACGCGGATGGTCAACAGTTCCTTGGCACCCGTGTTGTCGGCAACCTTGAGTCGTGATTCTTGCTGAAGCACTTTTTATACCCTTCTATCAAGTAAGCGCGAGGCTTACTTGGCCTTCTCGAGGATCTCGACCAGGCGGAAGCGCTTGGTGGCGCTCAGCGGACGGGTCTCACTGATCAGGACCAGGTCTCCGACGCCGGCGATGTTCGCCTCGTCGTGGACCTTCAGCTTGGACGTACGGCGGATGACCTTGCCGTACAACGGGTGCTTCACGCGGTCTTCGACCTCGACAACGATGGTCTTGTCCATCTTGTCGCTGGTCACGTAGCCGCGCAGCGTCTTCCGGTAGCCGCGAACGAGAGCTTCTGCCTCGGCTGCGACGACCGTTTCGTCAGTCTTCGCCATGACTAGGCCTCCTTCGTTTCGACGGCCTCAGCGACAGCATCCGTTTCGGATTCTGCAGCCTTAGGGGCCTTCTTGGGCTTCTTCTCTGCCTTGTCGGCCTTGACGGCCGCTTCGACCGGTGCGGGCGTCGGGCGAATGCCCAACTCGCGCTCACGGAGAACCGTGTAGATACGAGCGATGTCGCGCTTGACCGCGCGGAGGCGGCCGTGGCTTTCAAGCTGACCGGTGGCCGACTGGAAGCGCAGGTTGAACAGCTCTTCCTTGGCCTTCTTCAGCTCGTCGAACAGTCGTTCGTTTTCAAAAGTGTCGAGCTCGACTGAGGCGAGCTCCTTGGATCCGATCGCCATTATGCGTCGCCCTCCTCGCGCTTGATGATGCGTGCCTTCAACGGCAGTTTGTGAATGGCGCGGGTGAGCGCTTCCTTGGCGACGATGTCAGTGACACCGCCGATTTCGAAGAGCACACGACCCGGCTTCACGTTGGCGACCCACCACTCCACAGAACCCTTACCGGAACCCATGCGGGTTTCGGCCGGCTTCTTGGTGAGCGGGCGGTCAGGATAGATGTTGATCCAGACCTTGCCGCCGCGCTTCATGTGACGGGTGATCGCGATACGAGCGGACTCGATCTGACGGTTGGTCACATACGCGGGGGTGATGGCCTGGATGCCGTACTCGCCGAACGACAGCTCGGTGCCACCGGTTGCGTGGCCGGTGCGGCCCGGGTGGTGCTGCTTACGGTGCTTGACTCTGCGTGGAATCAACATGGTTATGCCTCAACTCCTGCTGCAACCGGCGCCGCGGCCTCTGCGCGGGGCGCACGGCGGGGTCGGTCGTCACGACGCTCGGGGCGGGACGACTTAGCGTTGGCCTGCTCGCGGGCGAGTTCCTTGTTGGTGATGTCGCCCTTGTAGATCCAGACCTTCACGCCGATGCGGCCGAAGGTGGTCTTGGCTTCGTAGAAGCCGTAGTCGATGTTCGCACGCAGGGTGTGCAGTGGCACGCGTCCCTCGCGGTAGAACTCCGAGCGGCTCATCTCAGCGCCGCCGAGACGACCGGACACCTGGATGCGAACACCCTTGGCGCCGGCGCGCTGGGCGCCCTGCAGGCCCTTGCGCATCGCGCGGCGGAAAGCCACACGAGCGGAGAGCTGCTCTGCGATGCCCTGGGCAACGAGCTGGGCGTCGACCTCAGGGTTCTTGACCTCGAGGATGTTGAGCTGGATCTGCTTGCTCGTGAGCTTCTCGAGGTCGGAGCGGATCCGCTCGGCCTCGGCGCCACGACGACCGATCACGATGCCCGGACGGGCGGTGTGAATGTCGACGCGAACGCGGTCACGGGTGCGCTCGATCTCGATGCGCGAAACTCCCGCGCGGTCGAGGGTCGTGCTCAGCAGGCGGCGGATCTTGACGTCTTCAGCGACGAAGTCGCTGTAACGCTGGCCCGGCTTCGTGCTGTCAGAGAACCAACGCGACACGTGGTCGGTCGTGATTCCCAGACGGAAGCCATACGGGTTTACTTTCTGACCCATTACTTCGTACCCTCCTCAGGAGTGGCGAGCACAACAGTGATGTGGCTCGTACGCTTCTTGATCTGGAATGCGCGACCCTGTGCGCGGGCCTGGAAACGCTTGAGGGTCGTACCCTCATCAACGAATGCCTGGCTCACGAAGAGGTCCTGCTCGTCCAGGTATGTGTTCGCTGCATCGGCCTTGACTCGTGCATTCGCGATGGCCGAGGCCACCAGCTTGTACACCGGGTCGCTGGCGCCCTGCGCTGCGAACTTCAGGATTCCCAGGGCCTCGTGGGCCTGCTTGCCGCGGATCAAGTTGACGACGCGACGAGCCTTCTGGGGGGTAACGCGGATGTGACGCACGCGTGCGATCGACTCCACCATTTCTTCTCCTCCTTCACGTCACCGCGTTAGCGGCGACGGCCCTTCTTGTCGTCCTTCACGTGACCACGGAAGGTGCGGGTGGGCGCAAACTCGCCGAGCTTGTGCCCGACCATGCTCTCGGTGACGAACACCGGGATGTGCTTGCGTCCGTCGTGAACCGCGATGGTGTGCCCGAGCATGTCGGGGATGATCATCGAACGGCGCGACCAGGTCTTGATTACGTTCTTGCTGCTGGCTTCATTCGCCCGGACAACCTTGCGAAGCAGGTGGTCGTCAACGAAAGGGCCTTTCTTGAGACTGCGTGGCATCGTCTACTCCTACTTACGCTTCTTGCCGACAGTACGGCGACGAACGATGAGCTTGTCGCTTTCCTTGTTCGGGTGCCGGGTACGGCCTTCTTTCTGGCCCCAGGGGCTGACGGGGTGACGTCCACCGGACGTCTTTCCCTCGCCACCACCGTGCGGGTGGTCGACCGGGTTCATGGCAACACCACGAACGGTCGGGCGAACGCCTTTCCAGCGCATCCGGCCGGCCTTGCCCCAGTTGATGTTCGACTGCTCGGCGTTGCCGACCTCGCCGATCGTGGCGCGGCAGCGGGCGTCGACGTTGCGGATTTCTCCGGACGGCAGGCGCAGCTGGGCGTAGATGCCATCCTTCGCAACGAGGCGAAC
Source organism: Cryobacterium sp. MDB1-18-1 (assembly GCF_004402735.1). Taxonomy (NCBI): domain Bacteria; kingdom Bacillati; phylum Actinomycetota; class Actinomycetes; order Micrococcales; family Microbacteriaceae; genus Cryobacterium; species Cryobacterium sp. MDB1-18-1. The sequence continues at coordinate 234,885 of NZ_SOFR01000044.1, forward strand.
CGACGAACCGGCGGAGCGGGCCATCTTGGCACCGCCGCCCGGACGCAGTTCGACCGCGTGGATGATGGTACCGGTGGGGATGTTCTTCAACGGCAGGTTGTTGCCGGGCTTGATGTCAGCACCCGAACCCGACTCGATGATGTCGCCCTGGTTCAGCTTGTTCGGGGCGATGATGTAGCGCTTGGTGCCGTCAACGAAGTGCAGGAGCGCGATGCGCGCCGTGCGGTTCGGGTCGTACTCGATGTGAGCGACCTTGGCGTTGACGCCATCTTTGTCGTTACGACGGAAGTCGATGAGACGGTACTGACGCTTGTGTCCACCACCGATGTGACGGGTGGTGATGCGACCCTGGTTGTTACGGCCACCGGTCTTGGACAGGGGGCGAAGCAGGGACTTCTCCGGGGTCGAACGGGTGATCTCTGCGAAGTCCGCAACAGATGAACCGCGACGACCAGGAGTCGTGGGCTTGAACTTACGAATAGCCATTTCTTATTCCTCTAGTCCGCGCCGCTTAGCCGACGGCCGTGAAGATGTCGATGGAACCGGACTTGAGCGTGACGATGGCACGCTTGGTGTCCTTGCGCTTGCCCTGACCGAACTTCGTGCGACGCGTCTTGCCGATGCGGTTCATGGTGTTGATCGAAGCGACCTCCACCTTGAAGATCTTTTCGATCGCGAGCTTGATTTCGGTCTTGTTCGAGCGCGGGTCCACGATGAAGGTGTACTTGCCCTCGTCGATCAGGCCGTAGCTCTTCTCAGAGACGACCGGAGCGATGATGACGTCGCGGGGATCCTTGTTGATCGGGGTAGCCATTATGCGGACACCTCTTCCTTCTTGGTCTTGCTCGCCACGAACGCGTCGAACGCGCCCAGGGTGAAGACGATGTCGTCGCTGACGAGAACGTCGTAGGCATTCAGCTGGTCCCAGGACAGCACGTGCACCGTCGGGAGGTTGCGGATGCTGCGCAGTGTCAGCTCATCGGTGCGCTCGAGAACGACCAGCACGTGCTTGCTGCTGGCGATCTGGGTGAGCAGCGTGATGGCGCCCTTGGTGCTGGGCGTCTCTGCAGTGAACAGTGCGGTGACGACGTGGAGACGGTCGCCGCGGGCGCGGTCGGAAAGCGATCCGCGCAGTGCTGCCGCGATCATCTTCTTGGGGGTGCGCTGTTCGTAGTTGCGGGGCGTCGGTCCGTGGACGATGCCACCGCCGGTCATCTGGGGCGCGCGGATCGAGCCCTGACGAGCGCGACCGGTTCCCTTCTGCTTGAAGGGCTTGCGACCGGCACCGGAAACTTCTCCGCGGCGCTTGGTCTTGTGCGTGCCCTGGCGTGCGGCAGCGAGCTGCGCGACGACGACCTGGTGGATCAGGGGGATGTTGGTCTGGACGTCGAAGATTTCGGCGGGCAGTTCAACGGAACCGGACTTTGCGCCGGTTGCATCGATGAGATCGAGCGTGGTGGCCATGCGGTTACGCTCCCTTCACGGCAGTGCGGACGAATACGAGGCGGCCCTTGGCACCGGGAACGGCACCCTTGACCAGCATGAGGCCCTTCTCGGCATCAATGGCGTGAACCTTGAGGTTCAGCACGGTGACGCGCTCGCCACCCATACGACCGGCCATGCGCATGCCCTTGAAGACACGGCTCGGGGTCGAGGAAGCACCGATGGAACCGGGCTTGCGGTGGTTGCGGTGGGAACCGTGGGAGGAGGAGACACCCTTGAAGTTGTGACGCTTCATAACACCGGCGAAACCCTTACCCTTGCTCGTGCCCATGACGTCAACCTTGGAGCCGGCAACGAAGACACCGTCAACGGTGAGTTCCTGTCCCAGGGTGTAGTCAGCGGCATCCGCGGTGCGGAGCTCGGTGAGGTGACGGCGAGGCGTGACGCCCGCCTTTTCGAAGTGTCCGGCGGAAGGCTTGTTCACCTTGCGCGGGTCGATGGCGCCTGCAGCGATCTGGACGCCGGCGTAGCCGTCGATTTCCTTGCTGCGGATCTGGGTGACAACGTTCGGCGAGATCTCGATGACGGTGACGGGAACGAGCTTGTTGTTCTCGTCCCAGACCTGGGTCATGCCGAGCTTCTTGCCGAGGAGACCCTTGGTGGTCTTGGTATCGGAGTAAGACATCGCGGGCCCTAGAGCTTGATCTCGATGTTGACGTCCGCCGGAAGGTCGAGACGCATGAGCGAGTCGACGGCCTTCGGGGTGGGGTCAATGATGTCGATCAGACGCTTGTGGGTGCGCATTTCAAAGTGCTCCCGGCTGTCCTTGTACTTGTGAGGGGAACGGATGACACACACCACGTTCTTCTCGGTCGGAAGCGGCACGGGGCCGACGACTGTCGCGCCCGCACGGGTCACGGTGTCGACGATCTTGCGCGCCGAGATGTCAATGACCTCGTGGTCGTAAGACTTAAGCCGAATGCGGATTTTCTGTCCCGCCATGTCGAACTCTCTTTCTTGTCAAGGCTTCGTACATCCCGAAGGCTGCATTGGACGCCGTAGTAGCACTGCTGCTGTCGCACCACTGTTCATCTGTCAATTTCGATTCCTCGTCTCGCAGCCTTCCAGCCGCACGACTTTGAACCGAGCCAACCGCTTCTCCATACCGGGGCATGGGGGAAGGCATGGATTTCCCATGCTTTCCCGGCTGTTGGTTTAAGCTCTGTTCTGCTACCCGCGGCCTAACCGTGCGTCCTGTGGACACCGGCTATGCACTGCCTGGCAGTGATCCCGACACCGCGTGCAGCGCGGCAGTCGAAAGTGTTGAACTAGAAGAGTCTGCCACAGGGGTAGGTCTTTGTGCAACCCGGGCGTGTCGCGACCGGCGTGTCGCGCGTTTCGGCCCCCTTTCGCCCCGTTTCCAGCGCTTCGCTGCCCGTTTCGCGCTCGTTTCCCTCTGCCGGGGCCCGCGCTCGATACAGACACGCCATTCACCACGTGCGGAGGCCCGGTCTCCGAACAGGCAGCCCAAGCTCCAGCAGACGCCCGCGCAAAGCGCATCCTGCTCAACGCAATGGAGAAACCCCAGCGAGTGAAGCCGTGCACCTGCCGACGCACCCCATCTTCACGGCGCTTTTCATCCCACAGCACTTCCTCGGGCGTACGCCCGTCCCTCATGACGGGATCGAAGTACTTGATCTTCCCGTCAGCCTCCCCCAATGCTGATAGTCGGCTAGGACAACAAGTGGTCCGCAGGGTGGTCCGGTGGAATGTGTTCAGTCATGCTGCAGAGCCTGTGACCCACGGAGCACATCTGGAGGTCGAAGGCGTCATTCGTGCGTTACCGACGACATCCACTCCTGTGGAGGACTGCGTTCAGACTCGAGCGCGGGTGTTCCGCCGTTCAGCGCCTGGCACAGCACCCGCGGAACGGCGAAACACCCGCGCTCGAGTGGTGCGTCCTGAGCGCCGCGGCCGACTCGGACGCTCGCTGCGGACGCTCGCCGCGCGAGCGCTAGTCGGTGCCGACGTGAGTGTCGGCGGCGGCGCGGGCCTGCTCGATCTGGTCTTCGAACTTGTTGCCGGTGACCTTGTTGACCGCGTCGGCCGTGCCGTCGAGCAGCTTGTCGCTGATGTCCTCGGCCTGCTCGCTGTGCAGGGCCTCGGTGACCTTGCTGTCGCCCAGGAACTCCTGGGCCTTCTTCGTGATGTCGTCCAGTCCCATGATCCACTCCAGTCCGGCCGCTTCAGTGCGACCGCGACCCACGATAGAACCGGGGCACGCCCACGACAAGGGTCTCGCGGGGACGCAAAAACGGGCCGGCCCCGAAGGACCGACCCGTTTCAGTGGTGCAGGTGGTGAAGAACTACTTGATGATCTTCGTCACGGTTCCGGCGCCGACGGTGCGGCCACCTTCACGGATAGCGAAGCCGAGTCCATCTTCCAGGGCGATCGGCTGGATCAGCGCGACAGTCAGGTCGGTGGTGTCGCCGGGCATGACCATCTCGGTGCCCTCGGGCAGCGTGATGACGCCGGTGACGTCGGTGGTACGGAAGTAGAACTGCGGACGGTAGTTCGCGTAGAACGGGTTGTGACGGCCGCCCTCTTCCTTTGACAGGATGTACGCGGTGCCCTCGAAGTCGGTGTGCGGCGTGACCGAACCCGGCTTGACGACGACCTGGCCGCGCTCGACGTCTTCGCGCTTGGTGCCACGAAGAAGAAGACCACAGTTCTCGCCGGCCCATGCCTCGTCGAGCTGCTTGTGGAACATCTCGATACCAGTGACCGTGGTCTTGATCGTCGGGCGGATGCCGACAACCTCGACCTCGGAGTTGATCTTGAGGGTTCCACGCTCGGCGCGGCCGGTGACGACGGTGCCACGACCGGTGATCGTGAAGACGTCCTCGATCGGCATGAGGAAGGGCTTGTCCTTGTCGCGGACGGGCTCCGGGAAGTAGTCGTCAACGGCCTGCATGAGCTCCAGGATGTTGCCGACCCACTTCGGGTCGCCTTCCAGCGCCTTGAGCGCCGACACGCGGACAACAGGAGCGTTGTCGCCGTCAAAGCCCTGGGCGGTGAGGAGTTCGCGAACCTCGAGCTCGACGAGCTCAAGGATCTCTTCGTCGTCGACCATGTCGGCCTTGTTCAGCGCGACGAGCAGGGACGGCACGCCGACCTGCTTGGCGAGAAGAACGTGCTCACGGGTCTGAGCCATCGGGCCGTCAGTTGCGGCGACAACGAGAATCGCGCCGTCCATCTGTGCGGCACCGGTGATCATGTTCTTGATGTAGTCAGCGTGGCCCGGTGCGTCGACGTGCGCATAGTGACGCTTTTCGGTCTCGTACTCAACATGGGAGATGTTGATCGTGATGCCGCGCTGGCGTTCTTCCGGAGCCGAGTCGATCGACGCGAAGTCGCGCTGAACGTTGGTCTTGGAAGGGAACGTGTCGGCAAGGACCTTGGAGATCGCTGCAGTCAGCGTGGTCTTTCCGTGGTCAACGTGACCGATCGTTCCGATGTTTACGTGCGGCTTAGTCCGCTCGAACTTGGCCTTGGCCACTGTGGGTCCTCCTCAGGACTCTCGGCTTCACCGCCCGCTGGTTTGCGGCCGGTGAAACTGCTGGATTTGTGTACTTATGTTACTCGGGCCGGGAGGCCGAAGCGATTCGGCCCGAAGGCCCGGAAAAGGCCCGAGGGCCCCAGGCTATTCGCCCTTGTTCTTCTGGATGATCTCTTCGGCAACAGCCTTGGGGACCTCGGCGTAGCTCTCGAAGGTCATCGAGTACACGGCACGCCCGGAGGTCTTGGACCTCAGGTCGCCGATGTAACCGAACATCTCCGAAAGCGGAACGAAGGCACGAATGACCTTGACGCCGCTCGCGTCTTCCATGGTCTGAATCTGACCACGGCGGGAGTTGAGGTCGCCGATGACGTCGCCCATGTATTCCTCAGGCGTACGAACTTCGACGCTCATGAGCGGCTCGAGAAGAACAGGGTTCGCCTTGCGGACGGCTTCCTTGAAGCCCATCGAACCGGCGATCTTGAACGCCATCTCCGAGGAGTCGACGTCGTGCGCGGCACCGTCGAGCAGGCTGGCGCGAACGCCGACCATCGGGTAGCCGGCCAGAACACCGACGTGCATGGCGTCCTGGATGCCCGCGTCGACCGAGGGGATGTATTCCCTGGGGATGCGGCCACCGGTGACCTTGTTCAGGAACTCGTAACCCTTTTCGGCAGTGATTTCAAGCGGCTCGATCGCGATCTGAATCTTCGCGAACTGGCCGGATCCACCGGTCTGCTTCTTGTGGGTGTAGTCGTGACGCTCGACGGCCTTGCGGATCGTCTCGCGGTACGCGACCTGGGGCTTGCCGACGTTGGCCTCGACGTTGAACTCGCGACGCATGCGGTCGACGAGGATGTCCAGGTGAAGTTCACCCATTCCCTTGATGACCGTCTGGCCAGTTTCCTGGTTCTGCTCGGTACGGAAGGTCGGGTCTTCTTCGGCCAGCTTCTGGATCGCGAGACCCAGCTTTTCCTGGTCCTGCTTCGTCTTCGGCTCGATCGCAACCTCGATGACCGGGTCAGGGAACGTCATCGACTCGAGTACGACCTGGTGGTTCGGGTCGCACAGGGTGTCGCCGGTGGTGGTGTCCTTGAGGCCGATGACCGCGTAGATGTGACCGGCGGTCACGAAGGCCACCGGGTTCTCCTTGTTGGCGTGCATCTGGAAGATCTTGCCGATGCGCTCCTTCTTGCCCTTGGTCGAGTTGATGACCTGGCCGCCGGAGTCGAGGTGTCCCGAGTAGACGCGGATGTAGGTGAGGCGACCGAAGAACGGGTGCACCGCGACCTTGAACGCGAGGGCCGTGAACGGCTCGGACGCATCAGAGTGACGCATGACGACGACCTCTTCATCGCGCGCGTCGTGGGCCTCGATGGCCGGCACGTCGAGCGGGGTGGGGAGGTAGTCGATGACGGCGTCAAGCATCGGCTGGACGCCGCGGTTCTTGAACGCGGAGCCGCAGAGGACCGGGTAGATCTCGCTGTTGACCGTGAGCTTGCGGATCGCGTGCTTGATCTCGGAGACGGTGAGCTCTTCGCCGGAGAAGTACTTCTCCATGAGGTCGTCATCGGTCTCGGCGACGGTCTCGAGGAGCAGCTTGCGGTAAACCGCGGCCTGCTCGACGAGGTCGGCCGGGATGACCTCGATCTCGTAGTGGGATCCCATCTCGACGTCACCCTTGGAGTCGCCGCGCCAGGTCAGTGCACGCATCTCGACGAGGTCGACAACACCCTCGAAGGTGTTCTCGGCGCCGATCGGCAGCTGGATGACGAGCGGCTTCGCGCCGAGGCGCTTGACGATGGTGTCGACGGTGTAGAAGAAGTCCGCGCCGAGCTTGTCCATCTTGTTGACGAAGCAGATGCGGGGAACGTCGTACTTGTCGGCCTGGCGCCAGACGGTCTCGGACTGGGGCTCAACGCCCTCCTTGCCGTCGAACACGGCAACCGCGCCGTCGAGGACGCGGAGCGAACGCTCCACCTCGACGGTGAAGTCCACGTGGCCGGGGGTGTCGATGATGTTGATCTGGTTGCCGGCCCAGAAACAGGTCGTCGCAGCGGAGGTGATCGTGATGCCACGTTCCTGCTCCTGCGCCATCCAGTCCATGGTCGAGGCGCCGTCGTGGGTCTCGCCGATCTTGTGGTTGACACCCGTGTAGTACAGGATGCGCTCAGTGACGGTGGTCTTGCCAGCGTCAATGTGCGCCATGATGCCAATATTGCGGACCTTGCTCAGGTCGGTGAGCACATCAAGTGCCACGGGTGTCCTCCGGACGTTTTTTGGGGGTGTGTGGGGCGAAACAAGACAAGCCGGTGGGCGAGCGGGGCGGGTGACCCGCCCCGCTCGCTCACCGGATCGCGACTACCAGCGGTAGTGTGCGAAGGCCTTGTTCGCCTCGGCCATCTTGTGTGTGTCTTCACGACGCTTGACCGCGGCACCGAGGCCGTTGGACGCGTCGAGGATCTCGTTGGTGAGGCGCTCGGTCATGGTCTTCTCGCGACGGGCCTTGGCGTAGCTGGTCAACCAGCGGAGAGCCAGGGTGTTGGCGCGGTGCGGCTTGACTTCGACCGGCACCTGGTAGGTGGAACCACCGACGCGGCGCGAACGCACCTCGAGGGTGGGGCGCACGTTGTCGAGCGCCTTCTTCAGCGTGACGACAGCATCCGCACCGTTTTTGGCAACGACGCCCTCGAGTGCATCGTAAACGATGCGCTCGGCGAGGCCCTTTTTGCCGTCGAGGAGGATTTTGTTGACGAGCTGGGAGACGATGGGGGCGCCGTATACCGGGTCAGCGATAACGGGACGCTTGGGCGCTGGGCCTTTACGAGGCATTACTTCTTCTCCATCTTGGCGCCGTAGCGGCTACGAGCCTGCTTGCGGTTCTTGACAGCCTGGGTGTCCAGTGCGCCGCGAACGATCTTGTAACGAACACCGGGGAGGTCCTTCACGCGACCGCCACGCACGAGCACCATCGAGTGCTCCTGCAGGTTGTGACCCTCGCCGGGGATGTAGGCGGTGACCTCGGTACCGTTCGACAGCTTGACGCGGGCGACCTTGCGGAGAGCCGAGTTCGGCTTCTTCGGGGTGGTGGTGTACACGCGGGTGCACACGCCGCGCTGCTGCGGGTTGGCCTTGAGGGCGGGAGCCTTGGTCTTGGTGACCTTGGGGCTGCGGCCCTTCCTGACCAACTGCTGAATGGTTGGCACTAATTACTCCTTGTTATTGCTGCACGGTGACAGCTCATTGATGGTTAGCATTCGATTCGTTCCGTTTCCGGTCCTTGTCGAGTTCATCTGGACCCGCCGGCGCACGCGGAACAAGTTCCGCGCGTTTCAGTGGGTATGCCGTGGGGGCTGCTCGGTGAGCAAACCCAGCATGCGTGCCGTGTCTGGGCGCCCAAGGTGCGGCACGACGAGATCGCGATGGCATGACTCAAGCGCACGACGAAGCGCACACCCCGAAATACTAACTCCCCTCGGGTAGCCCGGTCAAATGGCGAGCCTCCGTCGAGCGGATGCGGCGGGCCGGGCACGCGCGTGGCCCACGCGGCTTGTCCCCCACTCGTCCGCGACTCACAGGCCGTGAGGCCAGAGCGGGGAGTTGAGGGTGCTGTCGAGATCGGCGAGCAGGGACTGCACCCAGGGCTCGACGAACTCGTTCACCGCGGCCCGCATCCGCTCACGATGGCGGTACAACGCCATGCAGACCTGGCCGCCGACCTCGGCCGCGTACTCGTCGGCGAGGCGCAGCTCGGCGCGAATTGCCGCCTTCTCCTCCGCGGTGAGTGGCGCCGGTTCGGCGACGAACGCGGCCGGGGAGGCGGGGCGCGCGAGTTCGGCGAAGGTGAAGAGGTAGGGCGCCTCACGTTCGGCGGGCGGGTCGAGCTCGAGGCCGGCGAACTCGGGGTCGAGGCCGTCGGCCGGGCGATAGCTCGCGACGGCGGCCTTGCGTTCCTCGTTCGCGCGGATCTCCCGGCTGAGCAGCGGGAGGGTGGACTCGGTGTACGCGTCGACGGAGCCGTCAATCACAGCCTTCACGCGCATGGCGAGGGCGTGCTGCACCGCGTGCGGGACATCGGTCGTGAGGCCGGCGGCGCGGATGACGGGCGAACCGAAACAGGTGCGGCACAGCCGCGTCCTGCGGGTGTGCGTGCCGGGTCGCCACTTGGGGAGCCAGCTCAGCCAGTCGTCGACGACATCGCCGACGCGTGCTTCGATGGAACCATCCATGGACATTAAGGTTACTCGATGCCGCAGGTGTTCGGCGGGGAGATTTCGCCCTATTCGTCCGGGCGTTCCCAGGGCCACAGCGGCCGGCCGTGTTCGTTGATGCGGGAGGCGAGCACGAGCGAATACAGCAGGGTGACGACGAAGGCGAGGATGCCGGTCGTCGCCGCGAACGGCTCGCGCAGCACCGCCGCGGCGAAGGTCAGCCCGCTGAACAGTTGCCCGTTTCCCATGGGATAGAGCACGGAGCCGGCGGCGACGAACCCGAGGAACGCGGCGATGCCGGTTCCGGCCGCGTACCCGAGCGCCACCCGTTGGCGGCGCGGCGATGCCCGCAGCCCGAGCCACAGCAGGAGAGCGAAAACCAGCAGCACGGCCGCCGCCGCCATTCCGGGACCGACGAGCGGGCCGGCATCCGTCACCGGGATGACCTCGATGTCGGCGAGCAGGCTGATCATGCCGAAGGCCGCGACGAGCAGCGCCGCGTAGAGCACGGCCGCGAACACGGCGACGACGGCCGCGTATCGCTGATAGTCGCGCATCGCTCAGGCCTCACTCCCCCGCTGCGGGGGCTGCACCGCTACGGCGATTCCGCCGGCCGGCTTCGGACTGTTCGGGATTACTGCGGACGGGAGAGCTGCGGCCCTTCGGCGAGGCGGCGGTCGTAGTCCTGGCGGGCGGCGGCGTTGCGGGCCGTGACGGTGCGTCCGCGGCGGGCGATCCAGGCGCCGAACCAGATCGGCACCTCGCGGGCGACGACGGCGGCGGCGATCGCGTACGGGCTGAGCCACTGCGCGGTGATGAAGCGGACCGCTTCGGACGGGGTGAAGTTCCAGGCCTGCACGGTCAGCAGCGCCGCTCCGATGTAGGAGAAGTACACGATGACGGCCACGAGGAAGCCGAAGAGCACGTATGCCCACCAGCCGCCGCGGTTGACGATCAGCACGAGCAGGGAGAACCCGATGAAGAAGAACACGGCGGGCACGTAGAAGACCGGAAGCACGATGAAGTCGGTGAACTTCGCGGCGGCGTCGGCGACCGAGCCGCTGCCGGCCCCGGCGATGCCGAAGTCGACGAGCGCGTAGACGATGGAGTACACAACTGTCGCGAGAAGCACAAGCAGCACTCCGGCACCCCGGTTGCCCTTGTCGACGGGCGGGGCCGGGGCCTGGATGTAGATGGGGCCCGCGGGCGCCTGCACGGGAACCGCGGGCGTGTAGCCGGGGGTGTAGTCGGTGACGGGAGCATGCTCCGCTGCCGTCTGGTCCTGCGTGGCGACCTGGGCGTCCTCATGTGCGGCCTCGGCCGAGACGGCCGTGGGGGTCTCGTAGGAGATCGGCTCGCCGACCGGCTCGGGGACGACGACAGGGGCGACGGGGGCGGATGCCGCGGGCTCGGCGAGCGGGGCCGGTACCGACTCGTCAGCGGGCACTGCGGCGGCGTGCGCCGGCTCGCTCGGAGCCGGCTGGTCGGTCGGGTCCGTCTCGGACCGCGCGTACGCGGCCGTCGGGGCATCCGTCTCGGGGGTCGTGTTGCGCTCGTCTGATGTCGGGTCGCTCATGCTGCACTCCTCGCGGGCCGGGTGGCCGTAGCTCTCTGCAGCAACCATAACAACATGCCCGGCCCCCGATCGGGAGCTTGGCCGCGCGATTTGTGATTCGGTGCGGCGGTCGTACTGGCTACTGCGCGGGAGCCGCCGCTGCCGGTGTCGCGGCCGGGGTCGTCGCGGTTGCGGGCGGAACGAGCACGTACACGAACCCGTCGATGGCCGCTGAGACGTCCGTGGACGCGCCCTTCTTCGCCGCAGGATCGGGCGCTACCTTGGTTGTCGTCAACCCCGTCACCAGAAAGAGCCTTTCCCCGCTCTGCAGGCCGCTGACGAAATCGAGGGCGTGGTCAAAACTTCCGGAGACGGTGATGTGCACGGCCAGCGAGGCGAAGTTGTTTGCCGTGATCAACGTATTCGTGACGGGTGGTGCCGCCGTGACCCCCGTGCCTGTGGCGGCGAGCGCCGTCGGTTCGACATAGGGCGCGGCATCGGCGACTGTAATTCCGACTAGGGTGACGGCTGTCGACCCGGCGAGAGCGTTGAGTTGGTTCACGAATCGAGGCATTTGCGTTCCCGACGGCACCGACGCCTCAAGCGGGGCCAGATCGGCCTTGAGCGTGTCGATGCCGGCGAAATCGGCCTTGAGCTTTGCGAGGACGCCGGCCTGGCCGGCGTTCGTCATCTCTACTGCTCCTCGGGCATCGTCGGCGGTGGCAATCGCGGCGAGTTGCGGCTGGATACCGAGCAGTAGTCCGAGCGCGACCACGGCGACCATAACGAGCACAGAGCCGATCGTCCAGATCCTGTTCTTGTCCACGATTACTTCCCTTCCGTGGCGAAACGCTTGGAATAAGCGCCGTCATTCACGTGCATGACGATATTGACCGTGTAGGCCCCCGTGGTTTCGTCACGGCTGACGGAGCCGGGCAGTGCGTCAGCGAACCCGGGAAGGCTGGCCAGTGCATCGAGCCAAGTGGGGACGTTCGGAAGGGTTGCGCTCGTCGCGTTGAAGGTCACCGTGCCAACTCGGGAGCCCTGCAGCGGGGCCGTCGGCTGCGAGTACGCAGCGAACGGCGACCCGAATTCCAGGGTCACGGTGTCGATGGACACACCCTGCGGCAGCGTCTGCGCCACGCTCGTGAGGTACTTCTTCCAGTCGACTTCGGTCGAGACTCCGACCTGCTGGGCAGCCTGAACGAGCGCGACCTGGCTCTGCACCGAGCGGACCTCGAGGTATTTGGTCTGTTCGGCAATCAGGGACGCCGTCCGCGACTGCTCGTCGTCCAGGCGGCTTTGCGCCTGGCTCGCCAGCACGGTCGACGCACCTGTGCCTACGACCATGATGGCCACGATGCCGATCGCAGTGATCACGAGCCGCCGCCGCGTTGCCGCGGCTTTGCGTTCCTGATGAACCTCTGGTGGGAGCAGGTCGACTCTCGGAACACCGCCGATGACGAGTGGGGCGTCCTTTCCGGCGCGGCTCACGCGGCACTCCCCAGAGCGAGGCCGAGCGCAACGGCGAAGGTCGACCCGCTCAGCCGGAGCTGGCTCGCGTCGATGGTGCGGGCGATACCGACGGTCGCGAATGGGTCACCTACGACGACCGAGGTTCGCGTCATCTCTGCAAGCGCCTCCGGAAGTCCCTGGAGCTGCGCACCGCCCCCGCTCAATACAATTTGCCGAACCGGTTCGGTGGGGCGGGTGTTGGCGAAATAGTTGATGGTGTTCCGGAGGCTGGTGAGTTGTTCGCTCGCGATCCGGTAGATCACCTCGACAGCGCGCTTGTCGGATTCTGAGACCGCTCCCGTTGCGAGCCCGAGCGCCCGCTTCATTCCTTCGGCCTGGTCGAAGTCCGATTTCAACTCCGCCTCCAGGGCCTGCGTGATGTCAATGCCACCGGTCGCAATGATGCGCACGAACTGCGGCACACCGTCCACCGCAATGACCACGCTCGTCGTGCTCCCCCCGATATCGACGAGGGCGACGGTTCCGGGAATGAGCGGTCTTGTGACCATCACTCGGCTGAGCGCGAAAGGAATCAGGTCGACATCAACGGTCGTGAGCCCGGCGAGTTGAGTGGCCTTGACATTCGCTAGAACAGCGGATTTGACGGCCGCGATGAGCAGGCCGTTGACCATCGGCCCATTCGGTCCCTCCGACTCCGAAATCGGGTAGAAATCGAGAAGCGCATCCGCAACCGGAATGGGAAGCATCTCCTGGACTTCGAAGGGCAACGACTGTCGGATGCGGTCGAGGCCCATCTTCGGCACGCTCAGATCGCGAGCGAGGACCCGCTGGTTGCCCATGCCGAGTACGACATTCTTGGACTTGAACCCGCCTGCGGACCAGAGCCTTTTGAGCGCCGCTGCGACAGTGTTCAGTTCGAGCACCTCGCCGCTGTTCACCGCTCCGAACGGAAGTTCGACGACATGGCACCGGACCAGCGTCGGCCTGGCGGATCCCGGGTCGCTCACCTCGACCGCGCGCAGCACCGAGGTGCCGATGTCTATTCCTACGACACTTGCCACGAGTGGTGCCCCCAACTGTTGTGATCTGACATGGACTATCGGACGCCGATGAGCGACAGGTAGCTGCTCCAGATGGCGTCGCCGAAGAAGATTCCGATCCAGGCACCGACGAGCATCCACGGCCCGAACGGTATGCCGCTTTTTCGACTCGCACGCCTGCTGATCAAGAGGCCGATGCCGAAAATTCCACCCAGAAGGAACGCGGCGAACGACCCGATAATGAATTCGCCCCAGCCGATGTAGCCGAGAAACAAGCCGAGGACACCGGCGAGCTTCACGTCGCCCAAACCCATTCCGCCCGGGTAGAGGAACGCCATCAGAAAATACGCCGTCCAGAGAACGGCCAGACCGATGGCTCCGCCCAAGAGTGCGGCGTAGTCACTGTCAACGATGGACGCAGCGCCGAGCAGCAGCCCCCCGACGGCATAGCCCGGCAACACGATGCTGTTCGGCAGGCGATGCACGTCGAGGTCGATGAGCGCCAGTGCGATGCTCACGGCAGCGAGGTAGAGGTACGCGACGAGGATCAAGCTGCCGCCGACCAGCTCAGCCGCACTTGCGGCCCACACGTCGACGGGGAATCGGGTGTCGATCGCCCACAGAGACACGACCGCAAAGGCAAGCCCCGTGGACAGTTCCACGAGCGGGTAGCGCGTCGATATCGCGGTCCTGCACTGACGGCATTTTCCGCGGAGGACGAGCCAGGACAGGACGGGGATGTTGTCGTAAGGCTTAATCGCGGCCCCGCACCGAGGGCACGCGCTCGATGGCGACACGATCGACAGACCGTTGGGCACGCGATACACAACCACGTTGAGGAAGGACCCGATCACGAGTCCAAAGGCTGCGAGTGTGGCAACGAGTGCGATCATCCGGCGATCTCCCGATAGCCGCCGAGTGTCGAGTCCAGGAAATCCGCAGGGGCATTCCACTTCTGTGCAAGCGATGACCCATCGCAGGCACCCACCTGAATTTCGTGGATATCCAACGTGTACACGGCGCCCGTGTTCACGAGCAGGCAACGGTTGAGACTGTCTTTGAAGACATAGCTGGATGCATAGTCGCCCGTGTCGTTGTATCGGACCCATTTCTGGTTCGCGGCCCCCGAGCAGCTGGTGAACGTCACCCGCACACCGGCCGCACTGGGAGTCGTCAGACAGTATGTGTCTACTGCGGCCGCACTGTCGTTGACGTGCACGACGATGGGTTGCGGTGCGGCCGTCGTGCTCCCCGACGGTGGTTCGTTGTAGAACCACTTGTGATTCCAGAAGACTGTGCCCAGTCCGGACGGGTCTTGCTTGCAGGGATAGGCGATCATGAAGGCGGAACTAATGACCTGGTTGGTCACGTCGGCGCAGCGCCCGAACTCCAGGTAATTGACGAGCTGGTGGGTCGCGTAGCTGGCCGCGCCGGCACCGACCGATGAGGTCGGGGCGAATCGAGCGCCGCACCCATTGCGGACCTGCAGATAGGTCGAGGTGCCATCGGGGGCAAGGCAATTGCTGCTGAGCGTCGCGACAATCGGATTTTGCTGACCCACCCACGAGTAAGACCCGGTCCAACTCCACAGCTGGTTCCACCGCGAAGTGAGAGTCGATGCCACACAGTCAGCTAGTAGCGCATTCTGTGTTCCTGCACCATATGTGACCGGACCGGTGATGCATTCACCCGGCACTCCGCCAGCGGTTGTACTCGCGAGCTTGAGTCGATAGTCGCTGGTGTATGCCCATAACTGGAGGGGCGTGCCCGTGCAGGTGGCTTTCGCCACGAATTTCACCTTGGAACCGGCTGTGGCGGTCTCCGCTTGCAGGCACAGCAACTGGGTGGAATCGTAGATGAGGCCACCGGACACGTTGATGTTCGTGACCTTGAATTTGTAGACGGCAGACAGTGTGCGGAAGTTGGTGGTCGGCGCCGCATCATCCGTACCGCGTGACAGGATGTAGGCGTAGTTCGGGACTCCCGCCGGTGTGCCGGAAGCCAAAAGCGCGCACGTCATGCGGTTCGCCGATCGCCACGCAGCCGTATCGTGGGCTGGGAAAGCGGGGTCCGCTGGATCCACAGCGAAATAGTCGACGGTGACCGCGTACGACGCGCCAGGCGAGCCCGCAGTCACACTCCCGGCAACACTCCCCGATAGAACCGATACTCCACTGGCCGCGCAGGGAAGCTTTGCAGGCACCCCGAAGGTAGTGGTTCCGACCACGGGGGCGGCGGCAGCGGTGCGAATCAAAGCGAGAGTCGTCTGCAAACCCGCCTGCGCCGAGTACACGGTGCGCGTATTTCGAGCGGCCGTGATGGCGGGAACAGCCTGGCTCAGGATCGAGCTCAACAGCACGACCGACAAACCCGCCGCGAGGATCATGAAGAAGATCGCGGTCAGTAGGGCCACGCCGCTTTCGTCGTCGCGTCGCTTTGATGCGAGCTCGCGGACTTGGCTCCACTCGTTAGACACGAGTTTGATCATGGTCGGACTCCTGCCACGCATACGGGTGTGTCACTGACCAGGTTGAGGTTGACGTCCGCGTTGCTCGGAGACAGAATCGAGCTGTTTCGCGCAACGAAGGAAGTAGTCATGGCAGCTCCCGCGTTGAGTGTCGCGTTCCCGACATGAAGGGTCACGACCAGTTGCTGCATTGCAGAGCTTCCGTCCGCAGGCGTCAGTGCGAAGGGATAGGCAGACCCACCGTCATCGACGACGTTGCTCGCCTTCGTCACCCACGATGCGCTGGGCGACCCCGTGAGGTCGGTCCAGGTCCGGGACTCGAGGCGTGCCGTCGAGGGGACGAAGCGCCATTGGGTGCAAGTGGTCGCCCCGCTCGCCGAGCTGTTCGCCGGCGTGCGAAACTCCACATAGCGTGCGCCGCTGGGGCCCGTGCCGGGGAAGTTGATCGAGTCGGCATAGCGGAGCTGACGGTCGAAGGCACCGAAGACGGTCACGGTCGTGTTCGATGATTCGGCAACAAGCTGGGCCCTTGTCGCGCTCTGGGCGATCGTCACGGTCGTGCCGAGGATAAGCGCAACGAACAGGGCGAAGATGCTCATCGCGACAAGGAGTTCCACAAGGGTCATACCGTTATCGGCCCCGTCGAGTTCGGCGGCCGCGGCTGCGGGCTTAATTGGTATCCCAGGGAAGGTCGATGTGGGTATCGACCAGGCTCGTGGTCTGATAAGAACATCCCGCCGTGCCTGAACAGACACCGCCGGCGTTCCACCGAACTATCACCATCACGCGAAGGACCGGCGACCAGCCGGTCGGTTCGGGCAGCGAGGGTGCCGTATAGCCGGCGACTTTGGTGCACGTTCCCGGCGCGGTGGCTCCGACGCTCTTCTGATAGCACGTGCCCACGAGGATGTTCGTAGTGTATGTGGTTCCGCTGAGGCTGAGCGGCGCACTGAGAATAGGAACCGTCGCAACTGATGCTGCCGTGGCACCGGGGTCCCAAGCCGGATACGTATCGGATAGCCCGCTTGTGCCCGAATTGATTGCGTTTGTCCAGTTCGCGCTCACATTCGACTGGCTTCGGCCAGCGACGAGAGCACCCGTTACGGCCGATTGGGCGCTTACTGATTCCATCGCCTGGTTGGCGATCGTGACGGCGAGCTCCTGACGCTGTTGCGCGACCGCGCCGCTCTGACTGGTAATGCTGAGCCCCACTGCAGCTGCGGCGATGATTCCCATGATGCTGATCGCGACGATGACCTCGATGAGGGTCATGCCGGTGGATTCGTCGGCTCGCGCGTGATGCAGGGGGAGTTTCACGACGCCTCCTTGCGGGGGTTGGAGGATAGTACGGGAGTGCGGGACGCCGCAAGAGCGACGCCCCGCACGTTGATGCCTACGGGACTAGTTCGTGGGTGTCGTGGCCGACCAAGTCGCCAGACCACCGGCGGCGCTGTCGTACTTCTGTCCACCAGCAGAGATGTTGCTGTTCGTGCCCACGATTGTGTAGCTGTTGCCGCCCGTGGCAACCAGCACCTGCAAGGAGTTACCGCTCGAAATCTTGAACACGACGCCAGCGGTTGCGGACGTGACGACCGCAGAGGCTGTCCCTGCGACACCAGCTGTAGCTGTCGGGCCAAAGGTCGAGTAGCTCCCGTTGTGCGAGGTCCCCCAAGTTTCGACGACCACTGCTGCGTTCTTGAGGTCGGACGAGACGGAGGCCTGCCAGGCGCTCTGGCGCTGGTTCAGGAAGACCGGGATGGCGATTGCGGCGAGGATGCCGATGATGATGATGACGACGAGGAGCTCGATGAGCGTGAAGCCCTTCTGCTTCTCGTCGGGGTTCTTACGGCGGCGTTCGAGTTCGGCCAGACTTTTTCTCAGCATTGCGGGATCCATTCATTAGGGGGCAGTGGACCGACCTACTGAATCGATCGGACTCTAAGAGTATTTGGAGGTCATTTTCAGCTGCGACCCATGAATGAGGGGTATTGCATCCAATCGTGCCCCCAGTGCCGGGGTCACTCTCGGCGTTTCTACTTCACAGCCCCGGCGATGCTGAAGATCGGCATGTAGAGGGCGACGACCATGCCCCCGATCACGACGCCCATGAAGGCGATCATGATCGGCTCTATCGCCGCCGTGAGTTGCTCCGTGGAGGCTTGCACCTCGTCGTCGTAGAAGTCAGCGATTTTAGTCAGCATGGTCTCGAGGGAACCCGCGTCTTCCCCCACGGAAATCATCTGGGTGACCATCGGGGGGAATACCGGCTGGGCCAGCAACGGGACTGAGATCGATTGACCCTGGCGCACAGACTCTGCCACCTTCACGAGCGCGCTCTCGATCACCCAGTTCCCCGAGGTCTCGCCGACGATCTTCAACGCCTGCAGGATGGGCACGCCCGCGCCGATCATGTTGGCGAAGTTCCGGCTGAAGCGGGCGACGGCGATTTTCTTCAGGAGAGGGCCGAAGACCGGTAGTTTCAGCTTGATCGGGTCGACGGTCCTGCGCACCCGCTCGGTGTGCTTATTCCGGTTCCACCAGATGCTGAACGCCACGATGGCAACCACCAGAATGGGCCCGACCCACACCATGGCGTGCGAGATGTCGACGAGGATCTGGGTCGCCAACGGGAGCGCGCTCCCGAGCCCTTTGAACATGTCCTCGAAAATCGGCACGATGAAGATCAGCATGATCGCGACCGCGAGGAGGGCCATGACCAGCACGATCACGGGATAGGTCATGGCGGACTTGATAGTGCCGCGGAGCTTGACTTCCTTCTCGAAGTTGGCCGCGATTGCCTCGAGTGCACGGTCTAGGAAACCACCGGTCTCCCCCGCCCTCACCATGTTGATCATGATCGGCGGGAACTCACGGCCGTGCTTGGCGAACGATTCCGAGACCGAGACGCCGGTCTCGACGTCATCTCGTACCTGAGCGAGGATCTTGGCGAGCGGCTTGCTCTCGGTCTGCTCCGCGAGGATGTTGAGGGTGCGCAGGAGCGACAGGCCAGAGCCGATCATGGTCGCCATCTGGCGGCTCATGATGGCAAGATCCTTGAGGCCGACCCCCTTGGTGAAGCCGGGGATCGAGATCTCCCGGTTGAGGCCGGTGCCGTCTGCCGATTCTTTGATCGAGATCGGGGATATACCCATACTGCCGAGGCGACTGGCCACAGCCGTCTCGCTCGACGCATCCAGCTTGCCCTTGACAGTCTTGCCGTTGTTATCCCGGCCGACATAGGCCCAGGCCGTAGCCGTGGCCATCAGCGTTTCGGAATCGTGTAGGTGTCGCCGTAGTCGACTCCGCCGCCGCCCATCGAGCGTGACGAGTCTTCCATCGACGTGTCGGCACGCTTGATCAGCTGCTGCAGGCTCTCCACGTCGTGGGCCTTATCGAGGGCCGCCTGGCGGGTGATCTGGCCGGAGTCTACGAGGTCGGCGAGGTGCTGGTCCATCGTGTGCATTCCGTCGCCGCCACCGGCCTGCATCATCGACGTGATCTGGTGGGTCTTGCCCTCGCGGATGAGGTTGGCGATTGCCGGCGTCGTGACGAGGATCTCGGTCGCGACCACGCGGCCCTTCTGGTTCGCGCGCTTGACGAGGGTCTGGCAGACCACGCCGCGGAGGGTCGCCGCGAGCTGGGTACGGATCTGGCCCTGCTGGTGCGGCGGGAACACGTCGATCATGCGGTCGATCGTCTGGGCGGCATCCTGGGTGTGCAGGGTCGCGAAGACGAGGTGGCCGGTCTCGGCGGCGGTCAGGGCCACCGAGATGGTCTCAAGGTCCCGGAGCTCACCGATCAGGATGATGTCGGGGTCCTGGCGCAGCACGTGCTTGAGAGCGGCGGCGAAACTCTTGGTGTCGTGGCCGACCTCGCGCTGGTTGACGAGCGACTTCTTGTGCTTGTGCAGGAACTCGATCGGGTCCTCGACCGTGACGATGTGGTCGGGCCTCGTGCTGTTGGCCAGGTCAACCATCGCGGCGAGGGTCGTGGACTTACCCGAACCGGTGGGCCCGGTGACCAGGACAAGACCGCGGGGCAGCAGCGAGAACCGGCCGACGGACTCGGGCACGCCGAGTTCCTTGAGCGGCTTGATCTCGCGCGGGATGAGCCGGAAGGCTGCACCGATCGAGTTGCGCTGGTGGTAGAAGTTCACTCGGAACCGGGCGCCGGCGGCGGTGTACGCGAAGTCGAGCTCGCGGTCGTCCTCGAATCGTGCGAGGTCTGCGGGCGAGATGATGCTCTCGAGGGCCGTCCTGACTTTCTCCGGCATCCAGGCCGGGAGGCCCTCGATCGGGCGCAGGGCGCCGTCGATGCGGATCGTGGGCGGGGCGCCGACGGTGATGTGCAGGTCGGATGCCTCGAGCTCGAGCACGAGGTGGAGGGCGTCGATCAGGTCCTGGTCGGCGGGGCGGCCGTCGGGGCCGATGTGCACGGGGGAATGCGGGCGGGCACCTTCGGTGTGGGTCTCCGGCTCGGCCTGGATCGCGGCGCGGCGACCGGCCGGGCGCGCGTTATGCGAGACGTACGGCTGCGGCGGGGTCAGCGCCGGGTCGGCGACCCGTTCCTGCTCGGCGGCGGCAGTGGGCACAACGAAGGGAACGACGAAAGGTGTCCCGGTGGGCGGCTCCATCGGCTGCGTGCCCAGGGGAGTGTGCGGTGCGGCCACCGGCTGCGGGAGCGTGTACGGGGCCGCTACCGGGAGCGGAAGCGTGTAGTCGATCGCGGAACGGGGCGGTTCGGCCTGGTTCACATCGATGTCGTCGAGGTCCTCGTCAGCGGATGCCGCCGGGGCCGCGAATCCCTGGAGGGGCGCCGGGGCGAAATCGGGTTCGGCGCGACGGACGCTGCGGCGTTCGAAGCCGTGGCCGCCGGTTTCGTCGATTCCGGCGCCGCGACGTTCGGCCGCCGCGCTGTCGACCGCGGCCTGGAGGCGTGCGGTGCGCTCGGCCGCGACCTGCTCGGCGGCGGTGCGCTCGGCATCCGCCTTCTCGAGGGCAGCGCTCTCGGCGGGGCCGGCCGCGATCTGGTCCCACCAGGAGACGTTCTCTCCCGGCTCGACGGCCGGAATTTCATAGATGGGCTTGTCCATGCGTTCTTTCCTTTCGGCATGCGACGAGCGCTATGCAACAACTCGCAGAATCTCTTCGATCGAGGTCAGGCCCATGCGGACCTTCTCCCAGCCGTCATCACGGAGGGAAATCATTCCCTCCGACCGGGCGGCCCGGCCGATGTCCGCGCTCGAGGCGCGGTCGACGGCGAGCCGTTCGATGTTCTCGGAGACCGTCATGACCTCGTGCACGGCGAGCCGGCCTCGGTACCCGGTCTTCGAGCAGTTCTGGCAGCCGATGGGCTGGTAGAGCACCGGCAGCGGCTGGGTCGGGTCGAACCCGAAGCGCAGCTGGTTCAGGCGCTCGACGGTGACCTCTGCGGGGGCCTTACAGCGGTCGCAGAGGCGGCGGGCGAGGCGTTGGGCGACAACGCAGTCGAGGGCGGAGCCGACGAGGAAGGGCTCGATGCCCATCTCGGTCAGGCGCGTGATCGCGCTCGGGGCGTCGTTGGTGTGCAGGGTCGAGAGCACGAGGTGGCCGGTGAGCGACGCCTCGATGGCGATCTGCGCGGTCTCGTGGTCGCGGATCTCGCCGAGGAGCACGACGTCGGGGTCGCTGCGGAGGATGGACCGCAGCGCGCTCGCGAAGGTGAGCCCCGCCTTGGGGTTCACCTGCACCTGGTTGATGTCCTTCATCCGGTACTCGACGGGGTCCTCGACCGTGATCACGTTGATCTCCGGGCGGGCGACCGAGTTGAGCGTGGTGTACAGGGTGGTCGACTTGCCGGACCCGGTCGGGCCCGTGACGAGGATCATCCCGTAGGGCTTCGTGTACGACTTCCTGTACGCCTCGTAGTTGTGCTCGAGCAGGTTGAGGTCGTGCAGGTCCATCGTCGTCGAGGAGTTGTCGAGGATTCGCATGACGATCTTCTCGCCCCAGACCGTGGGCAGGGTCGCCACGCGGAGGTCGATCTGGCGGCCGGCGTGGCTGACCGACATCCGGCCGTCCTGGGGCTTCCGACGCTCGGCGATGTCGATGTCGCTCATGATCTTGAGGCGCGAGATGACGCCGTTCTGGATGCTCTTGGGCGCCCGCTGCATCTCGTGCAGCACCCCGTCGATGCGGTACCGCACCCGCAGGTTGTGCTCGGCGGGCTCGATGTGGATGTCCGAGGCCTTGTCCTGGATGGCCTGGCTGACGAGGAGGTTGACGAAGCGCACGATCGGGGCGTCGTCGTCGAGCGAGTCGGAGACCCCGAAAGCCGATGCGGCCTCGACG
The DNA here is from genome assembly GCF_004402735.1 of Cryobacterium sp. MDB1-18-1. Taxonomy (NCBI): domain Bacteria; kingdom Bacillati; phylum Actinomycetota; class Actinomycetes; order Micrococcales; family Microbacteriaceae; genus Cryobacterium; species Cryobacterium sp. MDB1-18-1. The sequence continues at coordinate 256,966 of NZ_SOFR01000044.1, forward strand.
GTGGCCTGCTCGTCCTCCATGGTGGTGGTGAGGTTGCTGAGCTCGTCGTCGGCGCGGTGGTAGCGGGCGATCGCGGCGAGCAGGTCGTTCTTCTCGGCGACGACCGGGATGACCCGCATCCGCGCGGACTCGCGCACGTCGTCGATCGCGAACACGTTGCCGGGGTCGACCATGGCGAGCACGAGGCGGCCGCCCTCGATCGCGATCGGCAGCACCTGGTGCCTGCGGCTCATTGCCGGGGTGACGAGGGCGACGGCGAGCCGGTCGACGGGGAAGTCGATCAGTTCGACGAAGGCGAGGCCGGCCTGCTCGGCGCGGGCACGGGCGAACTGCGCCTCGGTGATCACCCCGGAGTCGACGAGTGCACGCACGGCGCTTTCGTCGGCCGGGTCACCGGCCATGAGGGTGTCGAGCTTCTCGATCGGCAGCAGCCCGTGCAGGATGAGAATCTCGGTCAGTGAAGCCACGTGATCCTCCCCCGCCGGCTGAAGCTGCAGAGAACCGCGAGCGCACGCAGCAAATCTATCCACGCCCGGGAAAGTTGGTAACGCCCAACGCTAACCCCGCGTTCGAGTCCGGGACAGACCCACGATCAGGGGGTGCGGAGCTTTCCGACCGGCGAAACCGTCAGCATCCGGGTACCCGTGGACTCGACGACGAGGGAAGCGACGTCGTCACGGCCGGGCGGGAGGAGCCGCGCGGTGAGGCGACCGGCGTCGAGCAGATCGAGCTGGCCGGCGACGATGCCCGCGACCGCGGCGAGCGCCTCGGGGGGCCGTCCGCCGGAGTCGTCGAGCAGGGTGACGTCGACGCCGCGGAGCCGTGCGGCGCGGGCGGCGGTGATCACGGGTTCGACGAAGAGCGTCCTGGCCCGGATGGCGTCGCGCAGGGTGGCCTCGACGATGAGGCACTCGGCGCGGAGCGGCGGATCGAGGTCTTCCCCGCCGGCCAGGCGCTCGAGGGCAGGCCGGGCGAGCGCGTTCACTCGGGCGAGTTCCGATTCCCGTTCGGTGACACCCGCTTCGGCGCTCGCGGTCGTCGCGATGGAGACCGCGCGCTCCCGGTTGAGCACGGCGAGGGTGCGGGTCGAACGGGTGAGCCCGACGGCGAAGACCGCCCCGGCGAGCAGGGTGGCGGCGTGCCGCACCACGAGGGTGAGGCCGTCGGCGACGCCCAGCCCGTTCAGAAGCGCCCAGCCGAGGCCGACCGCGACGAGCAGGCCGTAGCCGGCCCAGGCCGGGCCGGGCCGTCCGCGGGTGGCGAGGAGGACGAGCAGCAGGGTGACGGCACCGAACGCCCAGTGCGCGAACGGCTGGGCGGATGCGGGGGCGACGGCTGCCGAGGCGAGCGCGGCCCCCGCGGTGGCGAGCAGGATCACCACGACAGGGGCCCGGCGGGGAATCGGGTCGGGGACGATGACCAGGAGCCACGCCGCGGCGGCGACGATCAGGAGCAGGCCGAGGGCGGTGAGGGGCCGGCCTGCGGCGGGGCCGGGGTCTCCGAAGGCGAGGAGCAGGTGCACCGCGGCGAAGACGGCGAGGAGGACGAGGGCGAGGCTCCGCGGCAGGGTGACGAGCAGCGGGATGGCTGCGGGCGTTGCCGGGGTTCCCGGGGCGACCGGCATGGCCAGCGTTGTCGCCTCCGGCGTCCAGGAGACCACGACCTCGGCGCCGGCGCCCGGCCGCGACCAGACCGTGGCCGCCCCTCCCGCCACGCGGCGCATCCGCTCGACGATGCTGCGGGCGATGCCGAGGCGTTCGGCCGGGACGCTCGCGGGATCGAAGCCGACCCCGTCGTCGCGGACGGTGATGCGGAGGCCGGGGCCCTGCATCCGTGCGGTGACGCTGCGGTGCACCGGGCGGTCAAGGCCGACCCCCGCAGCGACCCGGGAATTGCGCAGGGCCTCGCCGACGGCGCCGAGCAGGGCCGTCGCGGCTGCGGCCGTCACTACTGAGCGGTCGTCGAGGTCGGAGTTGACGACGGCGTCGGGCGTGATCTGCGCGGCGAGGGCTTCGAGTCGTCGGGTCAGTTCTGGGCCGGGGACGAGCTGCCCGGGGGCGCGGTCCCTGACCGCGTCGAGGCGCACGAGGGTGGCAGCGGCGTGCTCGGCGAGGGCTGCGGCCGGAATGCCGCCGCGGCCGGCCATCAACAGGGTGGAGATGACGCTGTCGTGCACGAGCGCGTCGATCGCCACGCGCTCGCGGCTGCGGGCCACTCCCGCCGCGGCGGCAGCGATGTCCGCCCGAGTGGCGACCGTCGCCGTGTCGACCCGGACGGCATTGCGGCGGGCCGCCATCATCAGCCCGAGGAAGACGCCCACGAGGAGCATCGAGTAGACGGCGTCTTCGAGGCCGACGAGGACTGGCTGGGGATCCGTCGATGTCGCGGCGCGGACGAGGCCGCTGAGCGCGCAGACGACGACGAGATAGGCCCAGCCGAAGCGGTCGCGGGTGGCGACGCCGACGGCGAGGACGGGCACCCCGGTGAAGGTCAGGGCCCAGGGGATGTCCGCGCCGGCCGGGAGCGGGGTGGCCCGGAACGACAACCAGAAGACGAGGATGGCGAGGAACACGACACCCTCGGCGAGCGCGATCCGGCGCAGCAGCCTCAGCGACGCCCGCCGGGAGAGCACACCGAGCGCGACGGGCAGCCCGAAGACGAGGGCCCAGATCAGGATCGCGGGAAGGGGTCGCGGTGCCCAGACCTGACTGAGGAAGGAGCCCAGGCTGAGGAGGCAGAACACCACCGCGGTGGGACCGATCGACGTATAGAGCACCCGGGCGAGGCGCTCGGCGGCGGTCGGGCCGGCGAGCGGGCGCCGGCCGCGCCTCACGGCTGGCCGGGGACCGGCAGGATGCCGTCTTCGAGGGCCCGCTTGTACAGGTCGATCTTCGTGTTGGCCGGGCGTCCGACGCGCTGGTATTTCGAACGGACCCGGCGGATGTAGTCGATCACGGTCGCCTCGGCGAGGCCGGTGCGGGCGGCGACGAGCGGGGCCTTCGCGCCGGCCGCGTAGAGGGAGAGCACTTCGCGTTCCCGCGGGCTGAGCCCGGCGTCGTTGAGCTCGGGGTCGCCGTCGAGGGCGGCAGCCCACTCGGTCGAGGGGATCGGCTCCCCGGCGGCGGCGCGGAGCACCGCGTCGAGCAGCACGGCGGTCGGTTCGGACTTGCGCACCACGCCGAGCACCCCGCTGCGGGCGGCCGTGCGCATCAGCACGGCGTCGTCGCCCGCGGTGAAGGCGAGGACGGCCGAACCGGCGGAGCGCAGCCGGTCGACGTTGTCGCCGACGGCCGAATCGTCGGACAGCCGCAGGTCGAGGATCACGAGGTCGACCGGGTGGCTGGCCTGCGCGGTCGATTCGAGCAGGTCGGTCACCGAAGCGACCGTTGCGACGACCTGGATCTCCGGGAGCGCCCCGAAGAGGGCGGCGAAACCGCGCGCGACGATCTCGTGGTCATCGATCAGGGCAATGCGATAGCTGGGCACGAGAAACTTTCGGTCAGGCCGTACGGGGACGGCGCCTGCGGTGCGGTGAAGCTGGATGGTGTTCCTGCCGCCGACGTGCGTGTTCGGGTGCCACCGGAAGTGACGGCTTTTCGACGGTGATGTGCTGGTCCTAGGGTGAAACCGGGGGAACGCGCCGGGGGGCATGTGGGGCGCTCGCAGTCTCGCCAGGGACGAGGTCTTCTGGAGAAACAGCCGGGCGCCCCCTCCCCTCGTTCATGGCCCGATGGCCGAGGCGCCCGCCGCTCTCCTCGAGGTAGCAGGAGCCGCACAGGGACTCATAGGTGACGAAGGCCCCGTCGATCGCGACCTGGTCGCCAGCGAAGACGAAGCGCCCGTCGATCTTGCGGCCGTTGAAGACGGCCTTGCGCCCGCAGCGGCAGATGGTCTTGAGTTCTTCGAGGCTGTGCGCGATCTCGAGCAGGCGGCGGCTGCCGGGGAACGCGACGGTCTGGAAGTCGGTGCGGATCCCGTACGCCAGGACGGGGATGTTCTCGAGGATCGCGATGCGGAGCAAGTCGTCGACCTGGGCCTCGGTGAGGAACTGCGCCTCGTCGACGAGGAGGGCGCTGACGTCGAGCCCGTCGCGGGCGACGACCTGAGCTCGGTGCTCCTGGAAGAGGGCGTAGGCATCCGTCTCAGGGGTGAGCAGGAAGTCGACGCCGCGCGTCACACCGAGGCGCGAGAGGATGCCCCGATCACCTTTGGTGTCGACAGACGGCTTGGCGAGCAGCACACGATGGCCGCGCTCCTCGTAGTTGTATGCGGCCTGGAGCATCGACGTGCTCTTGCCGCTGTTCATCGCTCCATAGCGAAAGTACAGTTTTGCCACGGTACCTGGAATCCCCCTCTGCGCCACCCGGCGCGTTCGTCTGCCCCGGGTCAGTTCAGCGTACTGGGCGTGCGACGCGTCGGCGTTCGGGGCCGTGTTCCGCGTCGAACTCGAGCGTCACGAGCGGACGACGACCGGATGCCCGGCTCGTGGAGACGCGCACCCGCCCGAACACCACGTGCAGGACGCCGAGGTAGGGCCGCAGCAGGGCGCGAACGGCCCGGGCGGGCAGGTCGATGCCGACCTGGATCGTGACCTGGTCGAGCCGGGGGTCGGATGCCGGGGCGCCGGCGCCCGCGGGCATCTCGCGCCGGGGTCCGCGGTCGGGGATCGTGCGGAGCGGGGAGGTGCTCAGCGGGATCTCGGACGTCGTGGTGAGCGGCGACCGGGTCAGGGCAGGCCGCGGGGACCCGGTGCCGCGGAACTCGTCGCCCGCGGTGACCTGAACGACGAGGCTGCAGGGGTCGAAGCCCGGCGCCGAGCAGAGGGCACCGAGCAGGGCCGCGGTCGCGGCGCGCTGGTCGGTATGGAAGGCGGCGGCGCGGCGGTCGGGATCGGCGACCACGAGCAGCGGGGTGATGCCGCGGGCCAGGAGTGCCGCGCGCTCCCTCGCGATGGCCGCGTCGAGCCAGGTCTTGTCCAGCTCGCGAAGGAGCGCCTTGCGCACGTCGGCGGCGAGCGCACCGGCCCGGGTGATCTCGGCCTTGGTGATCTCGCCGCGTTCGAGGACCTCGGTGAGCAGCGGGAGCACGCCGGCGGCGAGTTCGGTGCGCTGCTGCTCGACGACGGCCCTGACCACGCGGGCCCTGGTCTCCTCGGTGCGCTCGATGATCGCACGGCGGGCATCCGTCTGCCAGGCCAGCAGTGAGCCGACGAGGCGACGGGAGTATGCGGCCCCGGCGAGCGCGGGAGCGAGGACCTGGGTGACCGCGACGGCGGCGAAGACGACGGGGGCGACGTCGATGGAGTGGAAGGGCGCCTGCACCCAGGTCACAGCGGCGACGACGAGCGCGAGGACCCCGGCGGAGGCCGCGATCTGGCGCCACGGCCGGTAGGGGGCGAGGCCGAGCAGGAGGAGGCCGATCGCGACGGGACCGAAGTCGTCCTGGATCAGGGCGTTGTGGTTCCAGCGGGAGGCCTGTTCGAGCAGGTAGGCGGCGAGGGCGAGCACGGCGATGGCCACGTGCGCGGCGGCGCGGAACGGTGCGTTTCTCGGGCGGGAGGCGAGGACGAGCAGGATCGCGGCGAGGGTGACGGCCGCGATCGCGAGGGAGCCCAGGAGCGCGTTGCCGGTCTGGCCGGCCTGGGTGATCGTGGCCGTGACTGCGGAGACCGTGACGATCGCGGCGATCGCCGGCGCGAGCGGCCACGCGGCGAGGGCTCCGAGCGGATCGAGCTGCTGCTGGGTCAGGGAGCTGCGGCTCATAGCGGCCAGCCGATCCCGGCGTCGCTCGCGGTGTCGCCGGCCGGATCGGATGCCGGGCCGCTTGCCGCACCGGTGCCGGGCCGTTCGACGGCGTCACCGGGAGGCGCAGGCACCGTCAGGAGCACAGAGGTGCCCGCACCGGGACGGGTCATGATCGTGACCGAGCCGCCGAGGCGCTCGATCCGGCGGCGCACCGCCTGGCGAAGGCCGAGGCGGTCGGCGCCGGTCTCCGATTCCGTGAAGCCGCGGCCGGCATCCATCACCATCACCGAGAGATCGCGGTCGGTGGATTCGATGACGACCTCGGCGGAGACGATGCCGGCGTGCAGGATGACGTTGATCAGGCACTGCTGCACGGCGAGGCCGAGCTCGCGGTCGGCGACCGCGTCGAGGCGGCCGAGGGCGGCGCGCTCCCCCGTGACCTCGACGACGAGGCCGCGGTCACGGCAGCGTTCGATCGCGGAGTAGACGGCACTGTCGAGCCAGCCGTCCGGGCCGGAAAGTCGCTCGTCGGAGTCGGTGAGCCAGCTGGTGCCGTGCAGGGTGTCCACGGTCTCACGGATGCCTGCGGCCAGGTGCGGGCCGAGCGGCCCGGGGTGGGCGTGCACGAGCGCGACAAGCTGGTTGAGCGTGGTGTCCTGGCTGAGGGCGACTGCGCGCACGTCGAGTTCGTGCCGCAGCAGCCGGGACTGGTCCTCCTGCAGCGCCCGGTGCATGGCGAGCTGCACCGGACGGTGCCTGCGCCGGCCGAGGCCGCTCACGAGCATCACCCCGACGAGGAAGAGGTACGTCGACACCGTGAACGCATCGGGGTGATAGGGCACCCCGGTTTCGAGGGCGGCGAGGACGGTCACGGTTTCGGCGAGGATGAAGCCCGCGGTGCCCCAGAGCACGCCCACGAGGGCGCCCGTTCCGACGCCGCCGACCATCAGCAGCGCCATCTTCGGCATGGACACGAGAAAGACGTCCGAGCTGTGGAAGAGCTCGGGCAGCCCGAGCAGGGTGACGCTGACGACGTAGGTGACGACGGAGCCGACGAGAAGGTAGGCGACCGAGAGCAGCACGGTGCGGTGGCGGGACAGGAGGAAGAGGAGGATCGCCATCGAGAGGATCCCGATCAGGCTCACGCCGATCTGCGCGCTCGGGTGGCTGATGCCGAGAACGGCGATCGAGACGAGGGCACCGACCAGGCAGGTGAGGCCGAACCAGTGCGTGGCCTGGGCCAGGGCACGCCCGACCGAGGTACCGACCAGATGGTCGGGGAGGCCTAGGGTCATTGCCGCTCCGTTCTCCGTCGATTATCGCATCCGGTGGAGTCCTTCTGGCGTGAAGGGTCGCGAATCGAGGTTCGCGTGGGCGTTGAACGTCGATCTGCGACACCTCAGCCGGGGCGGGGGCGCAGCGAGGCATCCGCTGTGCGGAGCCGCAGTTCAGAACAGGGTCGGCTGCAGCTCAGGCGGGAGCTCGCCCGCAATGAGCAACCCCGGGCCGGGCACGGGCCGGCCAGGGAACGCAGGGACGGCGGGCGCGGGGCGGGCGAGCGCGCGGGAGCGGACGCCGCCGGTGACGGGATCCTCGATCCCGTGCTCGAGCCCGTGCGCCCGGATCAGCGGCTTGATCCGGAGCGCGAGCCATTGCCGGTAGCCCTTGGGTGCGTAGGCGTTACGACCGTAGAGCTCGTGGTAGCGGGGCACGAGGTCGGGGTGGTCCCTCGCGAGCCACTGCATGAACCAGTCGCGCACCCCCGGCCGCAGGTGCAGCGCGGAGTACATCACGTCGGAGGCCCCGGCAGCCTTCGCCTGGCGGAGGGCGTCGTCGAGGTGCGCCCGGGTGTCGGTGAGGAACGGCAGGATCGGCATCATGAACACGGAGCAGCGCAGGCCGCGCTCCCGGATGGCGGTCACCGTGGCGAGGCGCGCCGCCGTGGATGGCGTGCCCGGCTCGACCGCTGACTGCAGCTCGTCGTCGTAGATCGCGATCGAGAGGGCGAGGTCGACGGGCACGAGCGTGCTCGCCTCCACGAGCAGATCGAGGTCGCGCCGGATCAGGGTGCCTTTGGTCAGGATCGAGAGCGGGGTGCCGGAGTCGGCGAGCGCCGCGATGACGCCCGGCATCAGCCGGTAGCGACCCTCTGCACGCTGGTAGGGATCGGTGTTGGTGCCGAGCGCGACGGCGTTGCGCTCCCAGGCGGGCCTGGCGAGCTCCTTGCGGAGAACCTCCGCGACGTTGACCTTCACGATGATCTCGTTGTCGAAGTCCTTGCCGGCGTCGAGGTCGAGGTACGTGTGCGTGTTGCGGGCAAAACAGTTGTGGCTGATGACTCCGTTCGCAATGAAGTCGCCGGTCCCGGTCGTGATGTCGATCATGTCCATCGTGGTCCCCAGGTCCTCGACGGACACGACCTGAAGTAAAGCCGCGGACTTCACGGCTGCACCGGCGATGGACAGCTTCCGGTCAATGGCGGGCCCTACGAGCCCGAAACCCATGAGTTTGTTGTTCTCGGTCAGGTAGGGACGTTGACCGTCCCCGCGCATGGCGCGGGTGACGAACCTCCACCCTCGCTCGGTGAGGAAGCGGTGATCTCCGCTGGCCACGAGCTCGGTGCCGTCAGCGAGGGTGACGCGGTAGCCGCGCTTCCGGGTGTCCCAGGAAGCGAGCACTTTGGTCTGCACATACCGCCGGTAGGCGCCGACGGTCTCCGTGCCCATGATCGCATCGCCAACCCTGACCTCCCAGAGTGGCTTCTGCCGTCCGTCGGCCATCAGGATGAGCGTTTCCGGGCTCAGGCAGTATGTGCACGCATGGGAGCAGCCTCGGTAGGGGTTGATCGTCCAGCCGAACGGCATGGCGCTCTGGCCGGGCACCCGGTTGAGCGCGGACTTGGCCAGGATCTCGTGGAAGGTGATCCCCGCGAACTCGGGGGTGCGCACGCTCCGCACCAGGTTGTTCAGCCGGGCAAGGCCGGGAAGCGCGCCCGCTTGTTCCGTCGTGAGTTCCTGCCCGCTCCACCGCATGCATACATTCGAACACACGTTCGATACTTGCGCAAGGGTGACGCGGCATCCGCCCTCACCGATTCGACGGAGATCGTGCCCGACTCCGTCGGATCGGTCAGGGGTTGGGGATCGGTCAGGGGTTGGTGAGGTGCAGGGTCGCGGCGGTCGCGGCGAGGGAGGCTGCGGCGCGGGCGGGGTCGTCCGACAGGGTCGTGCCGAGGCTCGGGATCAGTTCGCGGAGTCGCGGTTCCCAGGCCGGGTACTGCTCGGGGAAGCAGCGCTTGAGCAAGTCGACCATGATCGGAGCCGCGGTCGATGCCCCGGGGGATGCCCCGAGCAGGCCGGCGATGCTGCCGTCGGCCGAGGTGATGACCTCGGTTCCGAATTGCAGCACTCCGCCCTCCTTCGGGTCCTTCTTCATCACCTGGACACGCTGGCCCGCGGTGATGAGCTCCCAGTCGGCCATCTTCGCCGTCGGCATGAACTCCTGCAGGGCCTTGAGCTTGACGGTGCGGGACGCGAAGACCTCGCCGAAGAGGTACTTCATCAGGCCGACGTTGTGCCGGGCGACGGCGAGCATCGGGCCGATGTTGTGCCCACGGACAGAGAAGGGGAGGTCGAACCAGGTGCTCGACTTGAGGAACTTGGGGGTGAACCCCGCGAAGGGCCCGAACAGCAGCGAGGCCTCCCCCTCGACGTGGCGGGTGTCGAGGTGCGGGACCGACATCGGCGGGGCGCCGACGGCGGCCTTGCCGTAAACCTTGGCCTGGTGCTGGGCAACGACCGCGGGATTGGTCGTGCGCAGGAACTGGCCGCTGATCGGGAACCCGCCGAAGCCGCGTGCCTCGGGGATGCCGCTTTGCTGCAGCAGGGCGAGCGCGCCGCCGCCGGCACCCACGAACACGAAGCGGGCCTTCACCGTGCTGGGGTGCCCGCCGACGAGGCGCCGGAGGTTCAGCCGCCAGGTGCCGTCCGCCAGCTTCTTCAGGCCGGTGACCTGCTGGTTGACGTGGACGCCGACACCCTTGGCTGCGAGGTCGTCGAAGAGGTAGCGGGTGAGTGCGCCGAAGTCGACATCGGTGCCCGAGGCGATCCGGGTCGCGGCGATGCGCTGATTCTTCGGGCGGTTCTTCGTGAGCAGCGGGGTCCAGGTGCCGATGACGGCCGGGTCTTCGCTGTATTCCATCCCGTGGAAGAGCGGCTGGTCCTTGAGCGCCGCGAACCGTTTGCGCAGGTATTCGACGTTGGACTTGCCGTGCACGAACGTCATGTGCGGCGTCGAGTTGATGAACTTCGTCGGTTCGGGCAGAACGCCGTCGATGACCAGGGACGACCAGAGCTGGCGGCTGATCTGGAACTGCTCATTGATGCTCACGGCCTTGTCGGCGGTGACGCTTCCGTCGCTCGCCTGGGGCATGTAGTTGAGCTCGCACAGGGCAGCGTGACCGGTCCCCGCGTTGTTCCAGGGGTTCGAGCTCTCCTGGGCGACCTCGCCGAGGCGCTCGTAGACCTCGATACTCCAGTCGGGCTGCACCTGTTTGATCAAGGTGCCGAGAGTGGCGCTCATGACGCCGCCACCAATAAGTACGACATCAACCTGCGCCATTGGATTCACACGTTCGAGTGTAACGCCGCGCGCACGGGCGCCTGACCGCGTCCGATACCGCCGATCACCCCGGACTGGGGGCGAAATGGGACACCAAAACGGAACAAAGATCCGTCAGACGATACTCCTGCGTAACATATCTGTATAACCCCCCCGATAGGGTGGGTTCGTGCATTCGTCCGGCTCGCGTACAGGTCTCGTCCTCGGCATCATCGCCCTGGCGGTGCCCGTGCTTGCCCTCGGCACTTTCGTCAGCGCTTTCGCCCTGCAGGTACCCGGAGGTCAGACCGTGAACCCGCTGGCAACCACCTCGTTCTACGTTAATCCGTCCTCCTCGGCGGCGCAGGCCGCAGCGGATGCAGCCGAAAGGTTCGGGGCGACCTCGGCAGAGGCGACGGCGCTGGGCCGGCTCGCCGCCCAGCCCGCGGCGATCTGGCTGACGCCGGAGAAGTATCCGCTCGACACGGTCGGCGAAGAGGTCGCGACCATCACAGATGCCGCGATCAAGGACGGGAAGACAGCCGTCTTCGTTCTCTACGGAATCCCCAACCGGGACTGCGGCAACTTCTCGGCCGGCGGGCTCTCGGTGCTCGAATACCCCGGCTGGGTGCAGGCGATCGCGACGAGCCTGACGTTGCGCGAGGCCGTCGTGATCCTCGAGCCCGATGCCCTCTCCCTCGCCACCCAGTGCAACAACGTCGAGGAGCGGGTTCACGAGGTGCACACCGCGGTCGACCTCCTCGCACCCACGCGCGCAACGGTCTACCTCGACGCCGGCCACTCCGAATGGATCGCCCCGTCCGCGATGGCCGGGCTGCTCAACCGCTCGGGCATCGCCTCCGTGCGCGGTTTCGCGACGAACGTGTCCAACTACATGGACTCCGTGGCCGAGCACGCGTATGCACAGCAGGTCTCCGACCTCACCAACGGCGCCCACTACGTGATCGACACCTCCCGCAACGGTGCGGGCTCGAACGGCGAGTGGTGCAATCCCCCCGGCCGCGCCCTCGGCGTCCTGCCCTCCGTCGTCTCGAACCAGGGCGCCCAGGATGCGAACCTCTGGATCAAGCAGCCGGGCGAGAGCGACGGAACCTGCAACGGCGGCCCCACGGCAGGGGACTGGTGGAACGCCCAGGCACTCGCGCTCACCAAGGCCGCCGGATGGTAAGCCCCGGTGCCGCCCGCACTCCCCTCGACAGCACACCGTTCATTGTTCGTTTTCGGTCGCAGGCCGAAGCAGCTAGGAGATAGATCATGGAAACAACGGAGAGTGAGCGGCGCGTTGCTGTCATCATCGAGGACGACGACGATATCCGTCATCTCCTCGAGGCCGTGCTGACCCAGGCCGGTTTCGACGCAATCGCGACGAGCAACGGTGTCGACGGCGTGCGCGCGGTGCGGGCGTACGACCCGATCGTCACTACCCTCGACGTGAGCATGCCGGGTATGGACGGCCTCGAGACCGCGAAGCGCATTCGCGCCTTCAGCTCGACCTACATCGTGATGCTCACCGCGCGCGACGAGGAAATCGACACCCTGCAGGGCCTGGAGGCCGGCGCAGACGACTATATGACCAAGCCGTTCCGCCCGCGCGAACTGCGCGCCAGGATCGACGCCATGATGCGTCGTCCCCGTCAGGCCCTCGTCTCACCGTCTTCGACCTATGCGGATGCCCCGTCTGCGGACGCTTCCGACGACTCCGGCTTCCCGGCAGCGCCGGCCGAGTATGCGACCTCAGAGCACGCCACCACCGACTACGCGCAGGCCGCATCCGCGCCGGAATACGCGCAGGCCCCTCCGGTCGAGTACCGGCCGGCCACAGCGGCTCCGCACTACCAGCAGCCGCCCGTTGCGCAGCCGACGACCTACCAGCAGGCCCCGCAGCAGCCGCAGGCACCGCAGTACCAGCAGGCGCCGCCCGCGCAGTACCAGCAGGCGCCACCGCAGCAGGCCGCGCCGCCCGTGCAGTATCAGCAGGCCCCACCGCCCGGATACGTCCCCGGGCCGTCCGGCTGGGTCCCCGCCCCGGTCGAGTATGCGCCGGCGCCCCCGCAGGGCTGGGCGCCCGCCCCGACGCCCGAGGCTCCCCCGGTGGCCCAGCCGCAGGCATCCGCCCCCTCGAACGCGCTCGCACTCATCGCGCCGCAGCCCGCCGTTCCGGACGCCGCGGACTGGATGGAGCACAACGGCCTGCGCCTGAGCCCGGAAATGCGTCTCGCGGTACTCGGCACGGCGGAGCTCGACCTCACCCGCACCGAATTCGACCTGCTCGCCGCGTTGCTCGACTCCAAGCGCCGCGTGCGCAGCAAGGCGGACCTCGCGCTCCTCCTGCGCGGCGAAAGCTACGTGACCGCGTACTACGTGAACGAGGCCGACAAGCGTGCCGTCGAAGCGCACATGGGCAATCTGCGCCGCAAGCTCGGCGACAGCCTCACCACCCCGCGCTGGCTCGAGACCGTGCGCGGCGTCGGTTACCGGCTGGCGGCTTCCGAAGACGACTGAGGCCCGGCTCTCCGCCGGAACTCCGCAGGGGCGGGCCCGAGGCTCGTCCCTGTTTCAGTGAGCGTGCGTCGCGGGGAATTCCCAGCGCCGCGGCGGAACCGCACGGTCGCCGAACTGGGACTGCTGCTCATACTGAGCCTGCTGTTGCCCTTGTTGAGCCTGCCAGGCCTTCTGGGCGCGCTCGGCGTCTTCTGCCCTGGTCGTCAGCACGGCGAGCTCGGCACAGGTGGCTTCGCCGACCTCGACAAGCCGCCGCATGTGTTGCAGGCAGCCCGGCAGATCATTGCGCGAGAGCGCACTGTGCACGAGGGCAGCGGTCGCTTCGAGCACGACGGCTCCCACCATCGTGCTCGTCGAACGGATGCTGAGGAGGACGACGTGCGCCTCTTCCAGGTCAGGCCGGGCGAGGGACTCCGCAAGCCGCTCGGCCCGGCTGGGCCAGAGGGCGATGAAGTCGCGCAGGAATCGGTGACGCAGCGAGGTATCGCCGCCCACCTGGTTGAGCAGCGTCTCGAGCGCCCCGTCTTCGAGTAGGGCGATCACACCCGGTAGCCCCGGTGACGCTTGACGAGTGTGCCGAACATGGTGAGGGTCTGGATGATGGTGGTGACGCCGAGGATCGGCCAGCCGATCCAGAGGACCGTCGACTGCGCCACCACGGGCAGCTGCAGCCAGATGAACACGAGCGCGGCGAAGAAGGCCGTCGCGAAGATGAGCGGGAAAAGGAAGGCGTTTCCGGAGCCGCGCTCTGCCTTGGCCTGCTCCGCCCAGTTGTCGACCTGCTTGTTGCTCGCGAACTTCGTCCAGGCCCTGAGGAAGTGTCCGATTCGCACCCACATGTAGATCTCCGCGGGGAACCAGGCCAGCGCGAAGAAGAAGTCCCGCCCGTTGCGGTTCTTCATCGACCAGGCCGTGCGGAAGTTGAGCAGCAGTGCGACGAGCGGCGGGATCAGCCAGACCGGGCTGAACACGAAGGCGCCGATCGACAGGGATGCGGCGAGCAGGATGATGAACAGACCACGGGTGACGATGTTGACGGCCATCGAGAAGTTCTCGATCCAGCGGAGCCGGAGGTTGGGGTGGAAGGGCTGCCCCTTCGTGTCGCCGCGCTGGCCGGGCCACATCAGCTCGATGGCGCCGAAGTTCCATTTGACCTGCTGGGCGTCGAGGCCGCGCAGGGTCGTCATGCCGCCGACGTTGGCGCGGGCCTGGGCGCTGATCTTGGTCAGGTAGCCGGCGCTCTTGATCTGCAGGGAGAGGAGGGAGTCCTCGACCTCGCTGTCCTTCACCCACGGAGTGGACTGCTTGCTGTCGATCATGACTTCCTGGAGGGTCCGGATCGAGAAGATCGAGAACTGCCCGCCGAGGACGGCCATGTTGCGGCCGCGGAGCATGTTCTGCATGTTGAAGGCGGCGAACTGGGTGCGCTGGCCGGCGATGAGGAACTTACCCATCGTGCCGTCGATCTGGCTGTCGTCGATGCTGTAAATGGCGGAGATGCCGCCGACGCGGGTGTCGGAGGAGATCTCGGCCTCGAGGTGCCAGACCGCCCGGGGGTCGGCGGTGGTGTCGCCGTCGACGCCGAGGAGGTAGTCGCAGCCCTCGATGAGCGAGAAGCCGTAGTTGAGCGCACCGACCTTCTTGTCCGGGTTCTCCCCGATGTCGTGGACGAAGATCTCGGTGAACTGCTCGACACCGTCGGTCATCCGCATGTGCGGGCCGGCGTAGTGGCTGGCGATCTCGACCGTGTCGTCCGTCGTGTTGTTCACGACGACGTGGATCACGTCGGGAAGACGCGTCTGGGCGAGCAGGGAATCCAGGACTGAAGCGATGGAGTCCGCTTCGTTGTACGCAGGAACGATGCACCCGATGGTCGGGCGGAACACGGGCAGAGCGTCGACGATTTCCGTGAAATCGTTCGCGTAGGCCGCGAGGGAAGGGTCAACCGGGGGCTGGGCCTTGACATACGGGGAATTCTGGGGGTTCTCGTTCACAGGTCTTACTCTCCCATCCGAACCGCAACTTTTGCCACACCCCCGGTCAAGGTCTCCGCAAGATAAGCTCAAGCGCAGCCCCCCTGTTCGGGCTTGAACCACGATCCACGGGAGTCCTCATGCCTGCTCGTTCCCTCTCACGAGTGCTTCCCGCGCTCGGTCTGGGTCTTCTGCTCACAGCGTCTCTGAGCGGATGCGGCCAGGCACCCTGGTCGACGGGTCTCGCCTCGAGCACGCCGACGGCCACCTTCTCGGTGGCCCCGATCATTCCGGTGATCAATGACCTCGCGACCGGTTCGACGACCCGCAACCTCAAGGCCGGCGATGTCACCCTCGCCGTGAACTACTGGTCGACGCTCAACATCGGCGAATGGACACCCTCCGCGAACAAGCCGATCAGCTTCTCTCTGATCGGAACCCTCGGAACGGACGACGGCCAGGCCGTCTACCTCTCCCGGGTGAGCGTCGCCGCGTCCGTGAAGGGCCCCAGCGGCCCCCTGACCGCCCCACCCGCCTCGGTCGACCAGGCCTCGATCGCGCCCGGCTACCTGATCAAGACGCCGTACAGCTACAGCCAGACGTTCATCCTGCCCGCGGTCGACCCCGCTGCGACGAGCATCACGCTCGCATTCACCTACGAGGTCCTCGTGCAGTCGACGCCGACCTCGGCGGCATTCGCCAAGTCGACGGCGAGCGACGAGATCACCGTCGCGCTCACCCCCGCCGGATAGCCGCCGGTCGGCCGGCTTCCGCGACTCGGTCCGTCGGGTCTCAGGCCGCTTCGGAGACGACCGTGATGTCGTTGCCACCGCCGCGCTTGAGCGTGCGGATGGCCTCGGTGACGGCCGACGTGAGCACGCCGAGCTCGTAGCCGTGGTCGAAGGTGTCCGCGATGGCGAAACTCGCGGTCAGGCGGATGCGATAGGAGTCCGTGACCGGTTCGTCGACGAGCGCGGTCTGGATGCGTTCGGTGATGCTCCGGGCCTCCGTTGCGGACGAGACACTGACGAGAATGAGGAAGCTGCCGGCGGCGGGGTGCCCGATCAGGGCCATCACGGGCGCGCTGTACCGCAGAGTCTGGGCGAACCGGGCGATGGCCGCGTCACCTGCGGCGCGCCCGAAGGCGGTGTTGATCTCCGGGAGGTTGTCGATGTCGGCACCGATCACGGCGAGTCCGAGCTGCCAGCGGTCGGCCCTCTCGATGTGGTCGGTCGCCGCCTGCACGAAGGCACCAGACGTCATCACGCCCGCCGCAGAGTGGATGCCATCGGTGAAGTCCCCGACGGCGTTGTTGCCGAGCTTCTCGGCGCGGAGGATCGAAATGGCGATGGAACCGACCACGATCAGGGACATGTTGACGATCGACGCAGATCCTGTTCCGAAGAACCGGGAGAAGTCCGGGTGGTCGTGGCCGAGCGCGACCAGGGCGACCACCCGCGCCGACGTGTAGAACGTCACGATCCAGAGGCTCAGACCCAGAATCCTGCCGTTGATGTTCCTGCCGAGCCTGCCCCGCAGCGCCTCAGAACCGCCCAGGGCGCCGAAGGCGGCCATGGCCGCCCAGGTCACCCCTGAGGCGCCCCAGCCGTCGCCGCCCGGCGCAGTGACGAGCGTCCAGATCGCGACGACCGCTCCGGCCGCTCCGACGGTCCACAGCAGGGACTCCCGCGAGTTGTAGAGGCGGGAACCGCTCCAGAACGCCCCGGACAGCACGACGAGGCCGACGTTGCCGACCAGGAGACCCCACCAGTTCGATGCCCCGATGATCGCCACGCCGTAGCCGAAGGCCACGGCGATCCCTGCGATGAAGGCGAGGCTCCAGAGCTTGCCCGCCGCGTCATTGCGGTTGAGGGCCGTGTTCAGGATGAACGACACCCCGCAGAGCACGACGATGAGCGCGCTGACGATAAAGAGTGTGGTCGAGTCCAAGTGCTGGGCCCCCTTCTGAGGGCAGTCTATCGGCTGGCGACGGGCGTCAGGGGTAGCGTGAAGACCGCCACCGAGCCTTTGCCCTTGGTGGATTCGAGGCGCAGGTCGCCCCCGTGCTTGCGCATGATGTCCCTGCTGATGCTCAGCCCGAGCCCGGTGCCGTGCACGCTCGAATTCCGTACCGAGTCCGCACGGTAGAACCTGTCAAACAGTTTGGTCTGTTCCTCGGCGGTCATCCCCCTGCCGGTATCCGAGATCCGCAGTTCCGCCAGCCCGTCGGCGACGGCCAGCGTGACCCCGATCCGCCCGGACTCGACGTTGTACTTGATCGCGTTCGAGAGGACGTTGTCGACGACCTGCCGCAAGCGGAACGCATCCGCTTCGACCGTGACGGCGGGAAGGGCCTCGACATCGAACCCGATGGTGCGTTTGGAGGCCGAAGGGCCGGCGGACTCGAGAGCGTCAGCGACGATCCCGGCCAGGTCGCACGGGGCGACGTTGAGCGGAGGCTCGTGCTTCGAATCACTCGCGTCGGTGAGCAGCCCGGAGACCATCTCGAGCAGTCGGTCGGAGTTCTTCGACGCGACCTCGAGCATGCCCCTGGTCGACGGGTCGAGACGTTCGTCATCGAGAGCGAGTTCGAGGTAGCCGAGGATGGACGTGAGCGGTGTGCGCAACTCGTGGGACACCGAGGCGACGAGGTCGTCGCGGGCCTGGATCGCCCTGACTTCCGCGGTCACGTCGCGCGAGACCATGACGCCGCCGTCGTAGTCGCCGTTCTCGTCGGTGATCGGTCGCGCGGAGACCAGGAGGGCAGCCTGCTGCTGGCCGGGTTCGCCGACCCAGACGGTGAGGCGGTCGATGGTCTCCCCGCGGAGCGCCCGGGAGTACGGCCGGTCCAGCTCGTCGTACGGGGTCACCCTGTCTTCGTGGAACACCGTGCTGACGACTGCCGGCCGGTTGTCTGTCGTGCCATAGAGGGCGAGCAGCTCGCGCTGCGCACGGTTCAGGAAATTCGCCGTGGAGGCACGGTCGAATCCGACGACCCCGAAGTCCACAGCGTTGAAGAGTTCGTCGAGGGTCTGCTCCTGGCGGCGTGAACGTCGCAGGGCCGACTCGAACAGGCCGGCCTGCTGGGTGAGGAGCACCCGCTGCGCCGCGGCGCGCTTGGTCGTCAGGTGCGTGGTCACCGCGACGAAGCCCAGCATGGTCGGTATCATCGCGAGCTGGGGAACGTCGGCCAGGGAAATGGGCACGGAACGGAACAGGGTCCCGCCCCAGATCATGACGGCCGCCAGGATGACGCTCCCCGTCGCACCCCGCGCTCCGAAGTGCGTCGACAGCCAGATCACGGGAAGCACCAGGAGGAAACTCGCGCCGATCGCGGTCGCGGCCTGCCAGATCAGCACGATCGCGATGATGTCGACGACGGGAAGCAGGACGATCCAGTACTTGGAGTGGTCGCTCCACGTGACGAGGGCGCTGACGGCCGTGACGATGAAAATCAGGAGCACGCCGAGGAAGAACATCGGGGAGCTCAGCCGCTGGATCGCGGTGAGCCCGGTGACAGCGACGAGGAAGAGGGTCGCCCCGGCGAGGAGAAGCTGGGAGAGGAAGACGGAACGGTCGAGGCGCGACAGATTCGACCTCACCGCTCGGTCCATCCCGGTCTCACTCATGGACTGAGACTATCGGTCAGGTCGCCGGGGCTGCAGCAGGAGTCTCTGCTCCAACGGTTGGACCGATCGGGAGGTCGCCAGCGGGGACGACCGCTGCGGCCCCATAGCGCTCGAGACGGGACAGGGTCTTCTCAAAGCTCTCCGGAACGCCGTAGTGGAAGCCCTGGGCGCTGCGGATGCCGATGGCAGCGAGATGCCTGACCATCGCCTCGTTCTCCACGCCCTCGACGATCATCGAGTATTCGAGGTTGTCGCCGAAGCCCTGCAGCGCGGTGAGCACCTCACGCTGGCGGATGTCATCGAGGTCATCGACGAGGCTGCGATCGATCTTCAGGATGTCCATGGGCATCCGCACGAGCGCGTCCACCGAGGAGTCCTGGGACCCGTAGTCGTCGAGGGCGATCAGCAGCCCCAGGTCGCGCAGCCGGTCGGCCTGCGAGCGGATGGCGGGGGTCACCCGGGCGACGGAACGCTCGTTGAGTTCGAGGCACAGCGAGATTCCCGGATACCGTCCGGCGAGGTCTTCCATGAAGGTGCCGACCCGGTCGGGCACGATCTGCCCGGCCTCGACGTTGATGGCCATGCAGGTGACCCGGGGTTCGACGAGGCGGAAGTCGGCGGCCGCGGCCATGGCCTTCACGGCGACCTGCCGGGTGAGGGCGTCCATCCGGCCGAGTCCCTTGGCCTTCTCCACGATGGACGGCGGCGAAAGCGGGCCGAGAACGGGGTCGTTGTAGCGGACAAGTGCCTCGAACGCCCAGATCTGGCCCGTGACGAGGCTGACGATCGGCTGGAACGCGAGTTCGAGGAGGTCCTCGTCGATGGCGTGCGCGATGATGTCGTTGATCTGGGAGGAGCGGTGGCTCGAGATGTTGATGCTGCTCTCGTTGGCCGGTCCGCCGCGGCGCCGCGACTTCTTGATCGCGAGCATGGCCCGGTCGGCGTCCTGCACGAGCTGGGAGACATCCGTCTCCCGGTGGGCCGAATAGGCGAGGCCGATGCTGAGCGTCGGGGTGTAGCTGCTCGAGCCGAGGGTGAGCGGCTGCACGGAGGTCTCGAGGATGCGTTCGGCGATCTCCTTCGCCTCGCCGAGAGAGGCCAGGTGAGTGAGGATCACGACGAATTCGTCACCGCCGACGCGAGCGACGACGTCGCTCGGTCGCACGACCATGCGCAGCCTGCGGCCGAGTTCCCTGAGCAGGTCGTCTCCGCTCTGGTGCCCGTGCCGGTCATTGAGGCGCTTGAAGTCATCGAGGTCCAGGAACAGGACGGCGAGGGCCTCCGAGTAGTCACGGTGGTCGTTGATGTTCGCGAGCGCCGTCTGGAAGGCCCGGTAGTTCGGCAGGCCGGTGAGGGGGTCGGTGTTGGCGCGGGCGGTGAGGCCGCCGATGTTGTAGTGGGCGCTCATCGCGAGTTCGGCCGCGCGGGCGAGGGCGTTGAGTGCGCTCCTGTCGTCGGCGGTGAAGACGCCACCCATCGGCTCGCGGCCCGCGACGACGAACCGGGTGTCGGACTCGGACAGCAGGATGGGGGCGCTGATCTCCCCGACGCGCGCCGCGTGGTCGCGCACGGCGACGTACTCGACGCCGATGGTCGTCCGCACGGCCTCGTGAAGCAGTGCGAGGACCCGGGAGGTCGCCTCGGCATCGTCCTCAGGCCCGGACTGGACACGGCCGGCGGAGATGTCCTCGCGCCCGGCGGCGCCGAGCGCCGCAGCGCCCGTGATGAGACCGGTGAGCCGGCTGCGCATCGTGACGACGCGGCCGATGAGCTTGATCCCGACGCCGGCGAGAGTGAAGGCGAGCAGGGTTGCGATCACGAACACGATCGGGTCCCGACTGACGGCCAGGCCTGCGTCGTGGAAGACCACGACGAGCGCGGACAGGAGTGCGCAGCCGAGCACCATCAGCGCCAGCCGCGCCGGCGCGATCAGGGGGCCGGTGCGGTTCGCGATCGGCCGGACCAACACCATCCGCAGGTATTCGATGATCGCCACGAGCGCGACATACGCGGCGCCGGCGCAACCGGCGGCGAGATAACTGGGGAGGCCGAAGGCGGTCGCGCCTGCGAGGACGGCGACGGCCGCGGCACTGCCGGTTCCCGCGAGTCCGGCACTGTAGAGGGCGACGTCGACGCGTCGGGAGCGCACCAGGACGATGAGCAGCACTCCGAGGACGATGGCGCCGGCCGCGGCCAGCGGGCTGACGACGGTGTAGAGCACGGGCAGCACCAGGATGGGCAGGCTCACGACGGGGCTGCGATGCCGTTCAGGGCCCAGGCGCACCCAGCAGACGTTGAGCGCTGCGGCGCAGAAGACACCAGTGGCGGCGACCCACCAGGCGGACCCCGGCTGACCGGTCAGCGACAGGATCGCGGAGACCACGACGACGCCGGCGATGGTCGCGAAGAGTGCGATGATCACGCGCCGCACGCCCTCTGAAACGCGATACCCGCCCATGGTGTTCCACAGTAGTGCACGCGGTCCGGCGGTCGCCTCCGCGACCGGAAAAGTCACCGTCGGTCAGGACGCGAGCAGGTCCGCGGCGACGAGTTCGGCGATCTGGACGGCGTTGAGCGCGGCGCCCTTGCGCAGGTTGTCGTTGGTGATGAACAGGGCCAGTCCACGCCCATCCGGCACTCCGGGGTCCTGGCGGACCCGACCGACGAAGCTCGGGTCCTTGCCCGCGGCCTCGAGCGGAGTGGGGACGTCCGTGAGCACGACGCCCGGAGCATCCTTGAGCAGCTCGAGCGCACGGGCGACCGAGAGCGGGTTCGCGAATTCGGCGTTGATGGACAGGGAGTGGCCCGTGAAGACCGGCACCCGCACGCAGGTACCCGAGACAAGCAGGTCGGGCAGTTCGAGGATCTTGCGGCTCTCGTTGCGCAGCTTCTTTTCCTCGTCCGTCTCGAAGAGTCCGTCGTCGACGATCGAACCGGCGAGCGGAACGACGTCGAAGGCGATCGGGCGCACGTACAGCACGGGTTCGGGCATCGGGACGGCGGACCCGTCGTGGACGAGCTGGAGGAGGTTGTCGCTGTGCGCGGCGGCGCGGATCTGGCTCGCCAGTTCCTGGGCACCGGCGAGCCCGCTGCCGGACACGGCCTGGTAGGTGCTCACGATCAGGCGCTGCAGCCCGGCTTCGTCGTGCAGGACCTTGAGCACCGGCATCGCGGCCATCGTGGTGCAGTTCGGGTTCGCGATGATGCCCTTGACCGCGTGGTGAATGGCTTCGGGGTTGACCTCGCTGACGACGAGGGGAACGTCGGGGTCCATCCGCCAGCCGGACGAGTTGTCGATCACGGTGACGCCGGCAGCGGCGAACCGGGGGGCCTGGACCTTGGACAGGGTCGCCCCGGCGGAGAAGATCGCGATGTCGAGCCCGGTCGGGTCGGCCGTCGCGGCGTCTTCGACGACGATCCGGTCGTCCTTCCACGGCAGGGTGGTTCCGGCCGAACGGGCAGAGGCGAAGTAGCGGATGCCCGCAACCGGGAAGTCCCGCTGCTCGAGCAGGTGCCGGACGACGGCGCCCACCTGGCCGGTTGCCCCGACGACTCCGATGTGGATTCCTGCTGTGCTGCTCACGGTTTCTTCCCTAGTATCTGTCTGTCGTGCTGTCTGACGGTCTGACTGCGGGTGACGCGGTGTGTGGCTCGGTTCCCGGCGATGCCGGGGCGGCGCGGCTCAGCGGCCGGTGCCGCCGTGCACGACGGCCTCGGCGTCGTCGTCGAGGTCGAACGCGGTGTGCACGACCCGGAGCGCCTCGTTGATGGTGTCCGCGCGGGTGACGACCGAGATGCGGATCTCGCTCGTCGAGATCATCTCGATGTTGATCCCGGCCTCGTAGAGTGCGGCGAACAGCTTCGCGGAGACACCGGTGTTGGTGCGCATGCCCGCGCCGACGAGGGCGAGCTTGCCGATCTGGTCGTCGTACTGCAGGCTCGCGAACCCGACGTTTCCGCGTTCGTTCGTCAGCGCGGTCAGGACCCGCTGTCCTTCCGACTTCGGAAGGGTGAAGGAGATGTCGGTCAGCCCGGTCGAGGCGGCGGACACGTTCTGGACGATCATGTCGACGTTGGCGTTGGTGTTCGCGACGATCTTGAAGATCTGCGCGGCCTTGCCGGGGATGTCGGGAACGCCGACGACGGTCACCTTCGCCTCGCTGAGGTCGGCGGCGATCCCGGCGATGATGGGCTCTTCCACTTTTTCTCCGATCAGGGATTCGGTCGTACTGGTAACGGGAGGCGTGCCGACGGTTCCATCCGGGAGCGCGGTCGCCGGGTCGGTCGTGTCGGGGTTGTACACGATCGTGCCGAGATTGTTGTTGAACGATGAGCGCACGTGCAGGGTCACCCCGTGCCTGCGGGCGTATTCCACCGCCCGGATGTAGAGGACCTTGGCGCCGGCGGCGGCGAGCTCGAGCATTTCCTCGCTCGAGATGCGGTCGAGCTTGTGCGCCCGGGGAACGACGCGCGGGTCCGCGGTGAACACGCCGTCGACATCCGTGTAGATCTCGCAAATGTCGGCGTTCAGGGCGGCGGCGAGGGCGACGGCCGTGGTGTCCGAGCCGCCGCGACCGAGGGTCGTGATGTCCATGGTGTCGCGATTGAAGCCCTGGAAGCCTGCGACGATCGCGACGGCGCCCTCGTCGAGAGCCGAGCGGATGCGACCGGGCGTGACGTCGACGATGCGCGCGGCGCCGTGGTGCGCGTCGGTGATCATGCCGGCCTGGCTGCCGGTGAAGGAGCGCGCGTCGTAGCCCATGCTCTTGATCGCCATGGCGAGAAGGGCCATGGAGATGCGTTCGCCTGCGGTGAGGAGCATGTCGAGCTCGCGCGGCGCCGGGATCGGGGTGACCTGGTGGGCGAGGTCGAGGAGCTCGTCCGTGGAGTCGCCCATCGCGGAGACGGCGACGACGACCTCGTTGCCGGCCTTGCGGGTGTCGACGATGCGCTTGGCGACGCGCTTGATGCTTTCGGCGTCTGCGACGGATGATCCGCCGAACTTCTGCACGATCAAGCTCACGTGGCGCTCCTGGGGGTTCGGGTCTGCGGGCATGGCGGGCATAGCCCCGTCTTCCATCCTAAATGCTGATGTATTCGGCACCGGCAATGTGACGCCGCGCACGCGGGCGTGGAGCCGGGGTCAGCTCGAGACGGTGCGGCGACCCTCGAAGGCACGGCCGAGGGTGACCTCGTCGGCGTACTCGAGGTCGCCACCGACGGGCAGGCCGGAGGCGAGCCGGGTGACCGTGATCTCGAGGGTCGTCAGCAGGCGCGACAGGTAGGCCGCCGTCGCCTCGCCCTCGAGGTTCGGGTCGGTCGCGATGATGACCTCCTGGACGGTGTTGTCGGAGAGGCGCTGCAGCAGCTGGCGGATGCGGAGCTGGTCTGGCCCGATGCCGTCGATGGGGCTGATCGCGCCACCGAGCACGTGGTAGAGCCCCTTGAACTCGCGGGTGCGCTCGATCGCCACGACGTCTTTGGCCTCTTCGACGACGCAGATCATCGCGGGATTGCGGCGCGGGTCGCGGCAGATCATGCACGTCGGCTGCTCGGAGACATTGCCGCAGATCTCGCAGAAGCGCACCTTGTCGCGCACCTCGAGGAGGACATTGGCGAGGTGGGTGACGTCGAAGCTCTCGGTCTGCAGAATGTGGAACGCGATACGCTGCGCGGACTTCGGCCCGATTCCGGGCAGGCGGCCGAGTTCGTCGATCAGTTCCTGGACGATTCCTTCGTACATGGGTCAGTCGCCTCTGGTTCGGGGTGCCGGTTCGTACGGCTGTTCTTCGAGGAAGGTCGCACCGAGGACCTCGCGGACGACGGATTCCCCGTAGCGCTGCTTCTCCTCGAAGGCCGGGCTGCGCCTGCCGTTCGGGCCGATGGTGTTCGGCCCGGTGTGGGTGACGTTGCGATCGACCGGTGCCGGCTGCGCCTGGGGTGCGGGAGGCACCTGGCGCGCGGGCGACCGGTTCTGACCCTGTCTGGCCGAGCCCGCGTTGCGGTCCGGTGGGGTGTCCTCGTCCGGCGGCACGTCGCTGTCGTCGTACGGCGGCGGTTCGTCGTCGTATGGCGGTTCACCCTGTCGGGCAGCGGATGCCTTGGGGCCGGGCGCTGCCGGAGCCGAGGGTGCCGGTGTTGCCGCGTTCGGTGCAGCGGCGGCAGGGGCAGCGGTCGCGGCAGGTGCGGTCGCGGGGGCCGTCGCCCCGGTGGACGCGTCGCCCGCGCCCGGAATCGCGACGGTCGCCCAGGCGGTGACGGAGCCGGTCGGCTCGACGGGGGTGGACCGCGGTGCCGATGCCGGCTGAGCGGATGCCCGGGTCGGGGCGTTGGACCCTGCGGTGGCCGAGGGTCCGGTCGGTGATGCTGACGCGTCCGGGCGTCCGAACGGTGTGTCGGCTGCGCCGTCGCTCACCGCAGCGGCCGGCGGTGCGGCCTGCGACGCGGCGGCGGCAGGGCTCGATGTCTGTGGCTCTGGCGCGGGCGACGCACTGGGCACAGCTGACGGGCCGGCGACGGGGGTTGATGCCCCGGGCTCGGTGACCTTGGCGATGAGGCGCGGCGTGAAGCCGAGGACCGAATTGACCGCCCGTTTGAGGTAGTCGCCGACGCCCTCCCCCGGCGCGGCTGACTGCTTGAGGCCGGCGACGTCCTTCTGGCTCGGGAACGACAGCACGAGGAGGTCGCCGTCGCGGAATTCGAGCACGTTCGCCGTGTAGAGCACGAGCCACGCGCTCGTCTTGGCGGTCTGGACGGCCTCGAGGACCTCTGGCCAGGCGTCCTTGACCTGCTGGAACGTGACCGGCCCGATCGGGCGGGCCGCGGCAACGACGGCCGGCGCGACGGATGCCTGACCTGCCGGAGGGCTCGTGGGAACAGTGGAGACCGCGGGGGTCACGGGGGCTTCGGGCGCAGGCGCACCGCGATCGGCGACCGGCACGGGGCGTGCATCGGGGGCGTGCGAAGCATCCGTCGGAGACGAAACGGCGGGCGTCGCGGAGCTGGGAGCCACCGATGCGGCCGAGCTCGTATCGGCACCGCTTGTACCGACATCGCTTGCACCCACAGCGCTCGTACCAACACCGATGCGGCGCTCGAGCCGTTCCACGCGGGCGAGCGCGCCGCGGGTGGAGTCGTCGCTCGCGGGGATCAGCACGCGGGCGATCATGAGTTCGAGGTGCAGCCGGGGCGAGGTCGCGCCGGTCATCTCGGTGAGTGCGGTGTTGAGGATGTCGGCGGTGCGGGAGAGCTCGGCCGGGCCGAACTTGGCGGCCTGAACGGCCATCCGCTCGATCTCGTCTTGCGGAACCCCGCGGAGCACGGCGGACGCGCCCGCTGCGGAGGTTGCGGCGACGACGATGAGATCGCGCATGCGCTCGAGGAGGTCTTCGACGAAGCGGCGCGGGTCCTGGCCGGTCTGGATGACCCGGTCGACCGCGTCGAAGGCTGCGGCGGGGTCGCGGGCGGCGATCGCGTCGATCGACTCGTCGAGCAGGGACGCGCTCGTGTAGCCGAGGAGGGCGACCGCGCGGTCGTACTCCACGGAGTGGTCGTCGGAACCGGCCATGAGCTGGTCGAGGAGCGAGAGGGTGTCGCGGGGCGACCCGCCGCCGGCGCGGACGACGAGCGGAAGCACGCCGGGTGCGACGGCGACCTTCTCGCTCTCGCAGAGCGTCTGCACGTATTCGAGCATCGGGCCCGGCGGGACGAGCCGGAACGGGTAGTGGTGGGTGCGCGAGCGGATCGTGCCGATGACCTTCTCGGGCTCGGTCGTCGCGAAGATGAACTTCACGTGTTCCGGCGGCTCTTCGACGATCTTGAGCAGAGCGTTGAAGCCCTGCGGCGTGACCATGTGCGCCTCGTCGAGGATGAAGATCTTGTAGCGGTCGCGGGCGGG
Source organism: Cryobacterium sp. MDB1-18-1 (assembly GCF_004402735.1). NCBI lineage: Bacteria > Bacillati > Actinomycetota > Actinomycetes > Micrococcales > Microbacteriaceae > Cryobacterium > Cryobacterium sp. MDB1-18-1. The sequence continues at coordinate 283,331 of NZ_SOFR01000044.1, forward strand.
CGCGAAGATGGCGCGCTCCCGGATGTCGCGGGCGTCGTCGACGCCGTTGTGGCTCGCGGCATCGATCTCGACGACGTCGAGCGAGCCGCCACCGTCGCGGGAGAGCTCGACGCAGCTCGGGCAGACACCGCACGGGGTGTCGGTCGGGCCCTCTGCACAGTTGAGGCAGCGGGCGAGGATGCGCGCACTCGTGGTCTTGCCGCAGCCGCGGGGGCCGCTGAACAGGTACGCGTGGTTCACCCGATTCGTGCGCAGGGCCGTCATCAGGGGTTCGGTCACCTGGGACTGGCCGATCATCTCGGCAAAGGTCTCTGGCCGGTAGCGGCGATACAGGGCGGTAACCACGGATCAATCGTAGCCGGGACCGCTGACAGTCCCGCCCGGGGGCCGGGGTCCCGGGCGGAGACCGCTAGAAATCGGTGTGGCCGAGGTCGGGGCGGGAGACGAAGCGGGCCCGGGTGCTTCCGGTTCCGTGCAGGAACAGCACGAGGAGCTCATTGCGCTCCCGCAGCACCGGGCCCGGAACGTACAGGGTGGTCTGCGGTCCGCGGTCCCAGAACCGCCCGAGGTTGAACCCGTTGATCCAGGCCTGGCCCTTGCCCCAGCCTGCCGTGCTGAGGAAGAGGTCGCGTCCCTGCTCTGTGTCGAACGAGCCGCGCGCGAACGCGGGTCCGCTCAGCGAGCCGACCGGGGCCTCCACGGCGACCGTGTCCGCGGCGGGCTCGGCGGCCCGGAGCGAGTCGAAGGCGAATGTCAGATCGACGTCCAGGTCGGGATCGAGATCGCGCTCGCCGCCCCCGTCGGAGCATCGCGGATGCTGGGCGAAGAGCCGGCTACCGGCTGCGGCGAATCCGTCCAGGTCGAGGGGCAGCACCTGCCAGTTCCCGAGAGGCGCCCCGTCGAGGGTCGCCGGGCCGATCAGGCCCTTGTCCTCCCCGATTCTCGGGCCGTAGTTGACCCGGCCCTGGTCCTCGACGAGGAGGTCGAGCGTGGACCCCTTCGGCAGGCTGATCGACCGGTCGTGGTGGTCGCGCTGCAGAACGCCGACGGGATTGCCGTCGACGAACACCTGGGCGCGATCGCGGATCGCGCCGAAGGAGAGCAGATGTGCGCCGGGGGCCAGCCTGCTGCGGTACAGCGCGAATCCGGTGTACTGGCCGAGGGCATCCATGCTCGGCAGCCCCGGCACGGGTTCGGCGGCCGGGTCCGCCAGCTCGCGCAGAGCGTCCCAGAGCGTCACCGACTCATCGAGCTCGACCTCGAAGGCGGGCGCCGCCGGAACGGCTTCGGGCAGTTCGGCCGGCACCGGCCCGTACCGGGCGAGCACCTCGCGGAAGGCGAGGTATTTCTCCGTCACCTCCCCGCTCTCGGAGAGCGGAGCGTCGTAGTCGTAGGACGTGACCGTCGGCTGGAACACGCCCTTGTCGTTGGCGCCGTTGGTGAAGCCGAAATTGGTGCCGCCGGTGAACATGTAGAGCGACACGGAAGCGCCGGTGGCGAGCAGGGCGTCGAGCTCACGGGCCGAGTCCTCCGCGGAGGTGGTGTGGTGGTGGGCTCCCCAGTGGTCGAACCAGCCGTTCCAGAATTCGGCGCACATGAGCGGCCCCGTCGGCTGGTGGCGGCGCAGGGTCGCCAGTCGTTCGGTGGCCCGCGACCCGAACGAGCCGGTCTTGTGCAGGCCGGGAAGGCTGCCGTCGGTCAGCATCTGGTCGGTGGGCTGGTCGATCGTGGTGAGCGGCACCGTGATGCCGCCGGCCCGGTTGAGGTCGACGAGCGCACGCAGGTAGTCCTTGTCGGCGCCGTATGCGCCGTATTCGTTCTCGATCTGCACGAGGATGACGGGCCCGCCCCTGTCGATCTGACGGGAGGCCACGATCGGCAGCAGCTGCCCGAAGTATTCGGCGACCGCCGCGAGGTAGAGCGGTTCGTTGCGCCGCACGCCGACGGCCGGGTCGCGGAAAAGCCAGCCGGGCAGGCCGCCGTTGTCCCACTCGGCGCAGATGAAGGGGCCCGGCCGCACGATGGCGTACATCCCCTCCGCCGCGATGAGGTCGAGAAACCTGGCCAGGTCGAGCCCGGCATCGGTGCGGAACTGCCCGCGAACCGGCGAATGCGCGTTCCACGCCACGTAGGTCTCGATCGTGTTGAGCCCCATCAGCCAAGCCTTGTGGATCCGGTCCGCCCAGTGGTCCGGATGAACCCGGAAATAGTGGATGGCGCCGGCGAGCACCCGGAACGGCGTGCCGTCCAGGAGGAAGTCGGTCTCGCCGATCGCGAAGTCGGCCACGGTCACTCCCCCGCCCGCGGCCGGCTCAGCACGGCGACCCCGGTCGCCGGGAGGGTGAGCGAGCCGGCGGCCAGGGTGCTTCCTCCGAGATCGACGGCCGTGAGGCATCCATCGAACGGGGTGAGTGCCACCGTGACCGCATGCGCGGAATGGTTGATGTAGAAGAGGTACTCGAGGATGTCCGTCTCACGCATGGCGAGCTGGACAGTGCCGCGCACGTCGGAGGGCAGCGGTGAGGCGATGCCGGCATCCGCGGCGAAGCGACCGACGAGGGCGACGAGGGCTTCCCTGTCGAGTACCGTCCCGACGAAGCTGGCCCGTCCGGCACCGACGGCACGGCCGGTGATGGCCGGCACGCCGGGGAACGGGCCGTCGTCGAAGCGCGCGAGCACGTCGACGTCGTTCCGCACGGTGACGTCGTGGGTGAGCAGCGTCCCTGTCGAGCCCGCGGGCAGGTCGCCGGACAGTCCGACGGCCTGGCCGGCGAGCAGGCCGCCGAATTCCTCTGCGCGCACGCCGAGCAGCTCACGGAAGGCACCGGGGTAGCCGCCGGGGTGGATGTGGTCGTCGGCGTCGGCGATGCCGGAGAAGACGCCGACCGTGAGGTGGCCACCACCGGTCACATAGCCGGTGAGCGCTTCCGCGAGGTCTGCCGTGACCACGTAGAGCATCGGGGCGATCACGAGGTCATAGCCGTCGAGGCCGGGTCCGTGCAGCACCGATCGGGCGGGAATGATGTCGGCCTGGAGCCCGTTCGCGAGCGCCGCGGTGTACCAGGTCATCGCCTCGGCCTTGTAGCGCAGCAGCTCGGTGGGGTGCGAGTCGAGCTCGGAGGCCCACCACGAGTCCCAGTCGAAGAGGATGCCGATGCGGGCCTGCCGGGTCCGGCTTCCCGCGACCTCGGCGAGGCCGGCGAGGTCGCCGCCGAAGCGGGCGACCCTGCGGAAGACGGTGCTGTCTTCACCCGCGTGCGGGAGCATCGCGGAATGGAACTTCTCGGCGCCGGCCAGCGACTGTCGCCACTGGAAGAAGCAGACCGCGTCCGCGCCTTGCGCGACGTGCGTGAGGCTGTCGCGGCGCAGCTGGCCGGGCGACTTCGCCTGGTTGACCGGCTGCCAGTTCACGGCGCTGGTGGAATGCTCCATCAGGAACCAGGGCGCACGATGCGCGATCTGGCCGGTCAGGTTGGCCGAGAACGACAGTTCCTCGAAGGCCTCCGGGTCTGCGACGAGCAGGTAGTGATCGTTGGAGACGATGTCGACCTCGTCGGCCCAGTCCGCGTAGTCCATGCCGCGGGTCTCCCCCATCACCATGAAGTTGGTGGTGATCGGAACCTCGGGAGTCGCCTGCCGCAGGATCTCGCGCTCGGCGACCAGGTAGTCCTTGAGTGCGTCGCTGGAGAACCGGGCGAAGTCGAGTTGCTGGGTGGGGTTCGGGTGGGTGGCGGCGAGGCGCGGCGGCAGGATCTGGCTCCAGCTCGAGTAGTTCTGGGACCAGAACGCGGTGCCCCAGGCCCGGTTGAGTTCGACGAGCGAGCCGTACCGGCCTGCGAGCCAGCCGCGGAAGGCCGCAGCAGCGTCGTCAGAGTAGTCGTAGACGTTGTGGCAGCCGAGTTCGTTGCTGATGTGCCACATGGCGAGGGCGGGATGGCCGGCGTAGCGCATGGCCATCTTCTCGACGAGGGCCAGGGCGTAGCGGCGGAAGACCGGTGAGGTCGGACGCCACTGCTGGCGGCCGCCGGGCCAGATGGTCTCGCCGAGCCGGTTCACGGGCAGCACCTCGGGGTGCGCCTCGGTCAGCCAGGGTGGCGGGCTCGCGGTTGCGGTGGCGAGGTCGACGGCGATGCCGTTGGCGTGCAGCAGGTCGAGGGCGCGGTCGAGCCAGCCGAAATCCCAGCTGTCGATGGTGGGCTGCAGCAGCGCCCAGGAGAAGATGCCGACGCTGACGATGTTCACGCCGGCCTCGCGCATCAGCCGCATGTCGTCGGCCCAGACCGCCTCCGGCCACTGTTCGGGGTTGTAGTCGGCGCCGTATGCGATACGTGCGGTTCCGGACGCCAGGCTCTCCGTTCCGTCGGCGAGGGTGTGCGCATCCGGCCAGCGCACCCAGCGGGTCGCTGTCGATGTTGCCGCGATGGTCGCGCTCATGGTGCTCATGACGCGCTCCGGGCGGCCAGGCGGACGATGGACCAGGACAGTGCCGGCAGCACCGCGGTGAGGCGGGCGCAGTCTTCCGACAGCGTCAGGCCCGTGAGCTCGACGGGTGCCACCGTCTCCTGATGATCGAGGGCATTCGTGCTGAACCGGTCGCCGCCGTCCGGGGCGCGCACGCTCCGCGCGGACCGGATCGCTCCGGCGGGTGCCCCGGCCAGGTCCACGTCCAGGGTGAGCGGGGTGGTGCTCGACCGGTTCACGAGATACAGCACGACCTCGTCGTCGGTGGCCGTCGCGGCGGCATCCGCTACGTCGACGGTGCCGTGGGCGACGGTTTCGTAGGTGTCGGAGTGGATCGCGGTGGCCAGCACGTCGCCGCGGGCTGCGCCCGCGGTCAACGCGAAGGGGAAGAACGTGGTCTGTCGCCAGGCCGGTCCGCCGGGTTCGGACCTGATCGGGGCGATCACATTCACGAGTTGGGCGAGGTTGGCCATCGAGACCCGGTCGCTGTTGCGCAGCAGGGAGATCAGCAGGGAACCGACGACGACGGCGTCGCTGACGTTGTACTCGTCTTCGATCAGGCGGGGGTGGGCGTTCCAGTCGCCGGTGAGCAGGTCCGCCTTGTCCACCTCGTTGAAGCGGGTCTGGTACCAGACGTTCCACTCGTCGACGCTGATGCCGATGAAGCGGTCGACGCCCCGTTCGGCCGCCACCTCGTCGACGATCGCGGCGACGTCTCCGATGAAGCGGTCCAGGCCGACGCCGGAGGCCAGGAAGCTGCCGAGGTCGCCGGGCTTCTCCTCGTAGTAGGCGTGCAGGGAGATGTGGTCGACGAGGTCGATGGTGTGCCCGAGCACCGTGCGTTCCCAGCTGCCGAAGGTGGGCATTTCGGCGTTGGAGCTGCCGGCGACGACGAGTTCGATGGTGGGGTCGACCCATTTCATCACCCGGGCGGTCTCGGCGGCGAGGCGCCCGTATTCCTCGGCGGTCTTGTGGCCGATCTGCCAGGGGCCGTCCATTTCGTTGCCGAGGCACCAGACGCGGATGCCGAACGGTTCCGTGCGACCGTTGGCCCTGCGCTCCTCGGAGCGGGTGGTGCCCCCCGGGTGGTTGGCGTATTCGAGCAGGGCCGCGGCTTCCGCGACGCCCCGGGTGCCCAGGTTCACGGCCTGCATCACCTCGACGCCCGCGGTCTCCGCCCAGGCCGCGAATTCGTGCAGGCCGACCTCGTTGGTCTCGATGCTGTGCCACGCCACGTCGAGGCGCACGGGGCGCGTGTCGCGGGGGCCGACGCTGTCTTCCCAGCGGAAGCCGGAGACGAAGTTGCCTCCGGGATAGCGGACGAGGCTCGGGTTCAGTTCCCGCACCAGGTCGAGCACGTCCTGGCGGAATCCCTCCGCATTCGCGGCGGGATGACCGGGCTCGTAGATGCCCGTGTACACGGCGCGGCCCATGTGTTCGACGAAGGAGCCGAAGATCCGGGGCGAAACGGGTGCCACAACGTTGTCGCGGGTGATGCTGAGCCGGGCGTGCAACACGGGAGAAGATCCTCTTTGTTCGGTACGACGGTGGTGAAGGCGACGGAAAAGGGTGGGCCTGGTCCAGGCCCACCCTTCTCCGACGGTGGCGCAGGATGCTACTTGCTGGTGACGGTGAAGCCCTGCTGGTTGCCGTAGTCCGCGGTGGCCTTCTGCCACGCGGTCAACCCGGCATTGAGGTCGGACTTGGCGGCATACGCCTGGCCGACCGTGTCCTTGAAGATGCTGTTCGAGTAGACCTGGAACGGGAGGTAGCTCCAGCCGGGAACGACGTCCTTCGCGGACTGCACGAGGACCTGGTTGATCTTCTGGCCGCCGAAGTAGTCGCTCGTGGCGTTCAGGAACGCGTCGGAGTTCAGGTCGGCGACGGTCGACGGGAATCCGCCGGCGTCGATCGAGATCTGGGTGCCCGCGCCCTCGTTCATGTACTGGAGGAAACCAGCTGCGACGAGCTTGTTCTTGCTCTGCTCGAGGATGGCATCTCCACCGCCGCCGTTCTCGGCGCTTGCCTTGTCGCCTGCCGTGTACGTCGGCAGCGGTGCGACCCGCCAGTCACCGGCGGCTTCCTTCACACCGGACTCGAGGTTGCCGGGCATCCAGGCACCGATGTTGAGGGTGGCGATGGTGCCGTCGCCGAGGCCCTTGTACCATTCGTCGCTCCAGCTGGGCGTTGCGGCGAGGAGGTCGTTGCTGAGCAGCGTGTTCCAGGTGTCTGCGAACTTCTTCGAGCCCGCGTCCTGGAGGTTGATGCTGACCTTGGTGGAGTCCGTCGTGGTGTACGGCTGGCCGCCGGCCTGCCAGATCATGCTCGTGGTGAAGCCGGCGTCGCCGGTGTCGTTGGTGATGTAGGCGTTCGGGTTGGCCTCGTGCAGCTTCTTGGCCGTTGCGACGTACTCGTCCAAGGTGGTGGGAACGGTGAGGCCGTACTTGTCGAAGACGGCCTTGTTGTAGAACATGGCCATGGGGCCGGAGTCCTGCGGGAGGGCGTAGATGCCGTCGCCGAGCTTGACCGATCCCCAGGTGCTGTCGGTGTATTCGGACGCGTACGAGTCGAAGCCGTATGCGCTGAGGTCGGCGAGCGACTTGGACAACGCGAACTGCGGAAGCGCGTAATACTCGATCTGGGCGATGTCCGGCGCGCCGGACCCTGCCTTGATCGCGTTCTGGAGCTTGATGTACTGATCGTTGCCGGTTCCCGCGTTGACGACCTTGACGGTCACATTCGGGTGTTCCTTCTCGAACGCCGCGGCGATCTTCTCCACGGCCGGGGCCCACGCCCAGACGGTGATGGTCGACTTCTCGTTCAGGGCCGCGGTGATGTCCGCGGCGCTGGCAGTCGACGATGCTGTCGATCCGGTTCCGGATCCGGAACACGCGGCGAGGGACATGCTGAGCGCGAGTCCGGTGGCGACGACGACCGCGGTGCGACGCAGTGCCTTCCTGGTGCTGTGTGGTGCTTTCATGAAATGCCTTTCACTTCCTTGTAAATGGATGAACTGCGATGCGGGACAGGTGGTGCGGTCGAATGGGTCGGGGGGGGTCACGCCTTGACGCTGCCGGCGGCGAGGCCGGACTGCCAGTAGCGCTGCAGGAACAGGAACGCGACGACGATCGGGATGATTGTGAGCATCGAACCGGTGATCACGAGGTTGTAGATCACGTCGCCGCCGACGGTCTGGGCCTGATTGCTCCACTGCTTGAGTCCGACGGTGAGCGGGTACCAGGTCGGTTCGCTCAGCATGATCAGGGGCAGGAAGTAGTTGTTCCAGGTGGCCACGAGGGTGAACAGGAGCACGGTCACGAGGCCTGGGGCGAGGAGCTTGAGGGAGATGGTGAAGAAGGTGCGGAATTCGCCTGCCCCGTCCATGCGTGCGGCCTCGAGCACCTCGGTCGGCACGGCATCGAGGGCGTAGGTCCAGATCAGGTACAGGCCGAACGGGCTGATCAACGAGGGCAGGATGACCGCCCAGGGCGTGTTCGTGAGGCCCATCTGGCTGAACATGAGGAAGGTCGGGACCGCGAGGGCCGTGCCGGGGATCGCCACGGCACCGAGCACGACGGCGAAGACGGCCTTCTTGCCCGGGAAGTTGAATTTGGCCAGCCCGTAGCCGCCGAGTGCCGCGAGGAAGGTGGCCCCTCCCGCCCCGACGACGACGTACATCAGGGTGTTCCCGAACCAGCGGACGAAGACTCCGTCGTTGTAGGTGACGGTTGCGACGATGTTGTCCCAGAGGGCGTTCGGGCCGCTGAACCAGAGGCCGAAGGAGTTGAGCAGCTCGGCCTGGGTCTTGGTCGAGTTCACGAAGAGCCAGAACAAGGGCAGCAGGCTGTAGAGGACCAGCGCGCCCATGATGATGGTGAGCAGGATCGACTTTTTGGTGTGCAGGCCCTGGTTGGACTTGTTCGTCCGGGTGTAGCGGGACATCCGTGGGGCCCTGGCCTGGCTTGCGGGCACGTTCACTCTGGCCTGGTCAGTGGTGGACATCTCAGACCTCCTTCCGCGAACCGGAGTTCTGCACGATGTAGGCGATGACGGCAGTGAAGAGGCCGACGATGATCGCGATGGTGGCCGAATAGTTGTACTGCTGGCCCGCGAACGACAGGTTGTACGCGTACATGTTCGGGGAGAAGTAGGTCGAGATGGTGTTGGGCGCCAGGGACTGCAGGATGCTCGGCTCGTTGAAGAGCTGGAAGCTGCCGATGACCGAGAAGATGCCGCCGATCACGATCGCGGGACGCAGCGCCGGCATCTTGATGCTGCGGATGATGCGGAAGGCGCCGGCGCCGTCGAGGGAGGCCGCCTCATAGAGGTCGGTCGGGATCACCCGGAGCGCCGCATAGAACAGGATCATGTTGTAGCCGATGAATTCCCAGGTGACGATGTTGCCGATGCTCGCGAGCACCCAGCTGCTCCCGAGCGGGTCAGGAATGGCGAGGTGGAAGAAGTCGTTGAGGTTGCCGACCAGGCCGAACTTCGTGCCGTACATGAAGCCCCACATCAGGGTGGCGACCACCGCGGGAACGGCGTACGGCAGGAAGATCGCGATGCGGAAGAAGCTGGACAGGTGCAGGCGCGCACTGTCGATCGCGAGGGCGGCGAAGAGTGCGATGCCGAGCATGATCGGAACCTGCACGACGAAGAACAGGGTCACCCGCCCCATCGACTCCCAGAACTGGGGATCCGTGAGCGCCTGGCCGTAGTTCGCGAAGCCGACGAAGGAGTTGCCCCCGACGAGCTGTTCCTTGAAGAAGCTCAGGTAGATCGAATACAGTACCGGAGCGATCAGGACGAGGGTGAAGACGACCATGAACGGGGCGATGAACTTCCAGCCGGTCCAGTCGCGCTTCTGCACGTGCGGCTTCCGTGGGCCGGAAAGCGCCTGGCCACTGGGGGTGAGCGTTGACAGCGTCGTCATTCCTGTTTCTCTGACTCGATAGTGTGGTGCGGCGGTTGATGGAGTTCGAGGTTCCTGGTCATGTTTGCGTAAACATGACGTGTAAGCACGCTAGCATGTTTACGTAAACATACGGAAGCATTTTCCGGGACCCGGGAGGGAACGTGGCAAAGATCAGCCCCGCTGAAGGCGCCGGCACCTCCGCGCCCTCGACTCCCCCGAGTCACCCGACTCACCCGACTCCCCAGAGTCCCCTGACCCGCGGTGTGCAGCGCCTGCCGTCGATGGCGGATGTCGCGGCCCTGGCCGGCGTCTCGTCCCAGACCGTTTCCCGAGTGGTGAACGCCCGCAGCAATGTCGACTCCGACACCCGGGACCGCGTGCTCGCGGCCATGGATGAGATCGGCTACCGCCCGAACAGCGCCGCCCGCGCCCTCAAGTCGGGCCGGTTCAGCACCATCGGCGTGATCATGTTCACCCTGTCGAGCTTCGGCAACATGCGCACGCTCGACGCGGTGGCGATGGCGGCCGCGGAGGCCGGGTACTCGATCACCCTCATCCCGGTGACGAGACCCACCCAGGGTGCGGTCACCGGCGCCGTGACCCGGCTGGCCGAGCAGGCCGTCGACGGCATCGTGATCATCATGGAAGCCCACATGCTCGACCGGATCGACGTGACCGTGCCGACCGGGCTTCCCGTCGTCATCGTCGACTCCGACGCCGGTTCCCGGTACACGGTCGTCGACACCGACCAGACCGAGGGCGCCCGCCTGGCCACCCAGCACCTGCTCGACCTCGGTCACCGCACGGTCTGGCACATCGCCGGCCCGGAGTCCTCCTTCTCGGCCGGTCGCCGCACGGCGTCGTGGCGCAACACCCTGAAGGCGGCCGGTGCCCCGGTGCCCCCCGTGCTCGAAGGGGACTGGAGTGCGCAGAGCGGCTACGTGCACGGGGTGACCCTCGCCGCCGACCCGCTCGTCACGGCCATCTTCGCGTCCAACGACCAGATGGCCCTCGGTGTGATGCGCGCGATGCATGAGGCCGGCCGGGCCCTGCCCGCCGACGTGAGCGTCGTCGGCTTCGACGACATGCGCGAGTCCGGTGAATTCTGGCCCCCACTGACGACGGTGCACCAGGACTTCGCCCAGGTCGGCCGGCTCTGCATCGAGAAGCTCCTGCGGCAGATCGATTCCCCCGGTGCGTCCGTTCCTGGCACCACGATCGTGCCCACGCACCTCGTGGTGCGCGGAAGCACAGCCCCCAGAACCGCCTGAGGTATCCGCCACGCCCCGTTCGCGAGAGTGCACTTTTGGCCCTTAAACCGCCGTTTTAAGGGCCAAAAGTGCACTCTCGCGAGCAGTAGCGGGGTGCGTTAACGCACGCGACGGCCGCCCCCGAAGGGAGCGGCCGTCGACTTCGGTGCTGCTAGATGACGGCGAGGGTCTGGCGAGCGATCTCCAGCTCCTCGTTCGTCGGGATGACGAGCACGGTGACCTTCGAGTCATCGGTCGAGATGACGCGGGCGACCCGGGAGAACGGGTCGTTCTTCGCCGGGTCGATCTCGATGCCGAGGAATTCGAGTCCGGCGAGGGCGCCGGCCCGGATGATTCCCGAATTCTCGCCGATACCGGCGGTGAAGACGATCACGTCGAGTCCACCGAGCTGGGCGATGTAGTTGCCCACGTAACCGCGGATGCGGTGGTAGTAGACGTCGAGGGCAGCCTGGGCGACCGCGTCCCCGGCTATCGCGGCGTCCTCGACGTCGCGCATGTCACCGTTGCCGGTCAGTCCGAGCATGCCGCTCTTCTTGTTCAGCAGGGTGTCGAGCTCTTCGATCGACATACCGGCCTTGCGGTGCAGGTGGAACAGCACGGCGGGGTCGATGTCGCCGGAGCGGGTACCCATGACGAGTCCCTGCAGCGGGGTGAGGCCCATCGAGGTGTCGATGGACTTTCCACCGTCGACCGCGCACGCCGACGCCCCGTTTCCGAGGTGCAGCACGATGGTCTTGAGCTCGGCGAGCGGGCGGCCGAGGAACTCCGCAGCGGCTTCGGACACGAACTTGTGCGAGCTGCCGTGTGCTCCATAACGACGGATGCCGTACTCGGCGGCCAGCGCGGTGTCGATCGCGTAGGTGTACGCCGGTGCCGGCATCGTCTGGTGGAACGACGTGTCGAAGACGGCGACGTGGGGCACGTCCGGGAACTGTGCCCTGGCCGCGTTGATGCCCTGAACGTGTGCCGGGTTGTGCAGCGGCGCGAGGTCGGAGAGCGCGCTGATCTGGGCGAGCACCTCGTCATCGATCACGGTCGGACCCTGGAAGATGCTGCCACCCTGCACGACCCGGTGGCCGACGGCCACAAGGTTCGCCGTGCTGAGCTGCGGGCCGCTGGCGGCGAACGCGGCGAGCATCACGGCGAATCCGGCGGTGTGGTCCGGGATCGGCAGCGTCTGCTCGACGCGGTCGGAACCGGCGGCGGTGTGACGGGCGTGCCCGCTCGCCTCACCGATGCGCTCGACGAGGCCGCTCGCGAGCTCGGTCTCCGTCTGCATGTCGATCAGCTGGTACTTGAACGACGAGGAACCGGAGTTGATGACCAGGACGGCGCTCATGCTGAGACCGTCGCAGTCGCGGCAGCAGCGGCGGCAGCGGAGTCGAGTGACGCCGCCTGGATTGCGGTGATCGCAACGGTGTTGACGATGTCCTGCACAAGTGCTCCTCGGGAAAGGTCGTTGATCGGTTTGCGCAAGCCCTGCAGGACAGGGCCGAGCGCTAGGGCGCCAGCACTGCGCTGGACGGCCTTGTAGGTGTTGTTGCCGGTGTTGAGGTCCGGGAAGATGAAGACGGTGGCCCGGCCGGCCACGGCCGAAGCCGGCATCTTCACAGCGGCGACAGCAGCATCCGCTGCCGCGTCGTACTGGATCGGGCCCTCGATGAGAAGGTCGGGGCGACGCTCGCGGACGAGCGCGGTCGCGGCGCGGACCTTGTCGACGTCCGCCCCCTTGCCCGACTCGCCTGTCGAGTACGACAGCATCGCGATGCGCGGCTCGATGCCGAACTCGACGGCCGTCTCCGAGGCGGAGATGGCGATGTCGGCGAGCTGCTCTGCGGTCGGGTCGGGGTTCACGGCGCAGTCACCGTAGACGAGGACCTTGTCCGCGAGGGCCATCAGGAACACGCTCGACACGACGGACGTGTTCGGGCGGGTCTTGATGATCTCGAAGCTCGGGCGGATCGTGTGCGCCGTGGTGTGCGTCGCACCGGAGACCATGCCGTCGGCCAGTCCCATCTGCACCATCATCGTGCCGAAGTAGGACACGTCGGTGACGACGTCCCTGGCCTGGTCGATGGTGACGCCCTTGTGGGCGCGCAGGCGGGCGTACTCTGTGGCGAACTTGGTGCGGAGCTCCTCGTTGAAGGGGCTGATCACCTGGGCCTTCCCGATGTCGATGCCGAGCCCGATCGCGCGGGAGCGGACCTCGACCTCTTCCCCGAGAATGATGATGTCTGCGACATCGCGGGCCAGCAGGGTCGCGGCGGCGCGCAGCACGCGGTCGTCCTCCCCCTCGGGCATCACGATGCGCTTGCGGTTCTTCCGGGCACGTTCGAGCAGCGTGTACTCGAACATGAGCGGCGTCACGACGTCGGCGCGGCTCACCTTGAGGCGATCGAGCAGAACGGATGCCTCGACGTGGCCTTCGAAGAGGGCGAGCGCGGTGTCGAGCTTGCGCTGCGAATCCGCGGCCATCCGGCCGGGGGTGTGCGTGATGCGCACCGCGGCCTCGTAGGACGCGAGTTCGGTACGGATGATCGGCACCGAAGAAGCGAGCCCCTCGACTAGCTGTTCGATCTCCGTCGGGAGGTCGAAGCCGCCGACGAGGATGATGCCCGCGATCGAGGGGAACGTCGCAGAGGAGTTCGCCATCAGCACGGCGAGGAGCACATCGGGACGGTCGCTCGGGATGAGCACGACGGCCCCGTCGAACAGGCGGGGCAACACGTTCACCATCGACATCGCCGCGACGACGACTCCGAGGGCCTCACGGGACAGGAGCGCGGGGTCCCCCTTGACGAGGGTTCCCTTCACGGCCTTGAGGATGCTCTTCATGCTCGGTGCGACGATGTACGGGTCCTCGGGAAGCGCCCAGACCGGCACGTTCGCGAGTTCGCTTCCGGGGGCGTCGACGACGTCGCGGACGGCGCCGATCACGTCGTCCAGGCGCGTCGGATCTGCCCGGTTGACGATGACGCCGAGCAGCGAGACGTGCTCGTTGCGCAGTTCGGCGATGGTGACATCCGTCAACTGGCGGATGTCGTCCGGCGTGCGCGGGTCGCTCTGGCCGAGCCTGTCATCCTGGTTGAGCGTCTCGCCCTGGCCGGAGCCCACGCGTCCACCGAGAACCAGCAGCACAGGGACGCCCAGGTTGGCGGCGATGCGGAGGTTGAAGGCGAGCTCGGTGGGGCTGCCGACGTCGGTGTAATCGCTTCCGATGACGACGACCGCGTCACACTGGGCCTCGACGGCCTTGTAACGCTGCACGATACGGCCGAGTGCCGCATCGGGGTCGAGGTGGACTTCGTCATAATGTACGCCTACGCATTCGTCGTAGGTGAGCGGGGTGCTCGTTGCAGCGGTCGCACTTGCGGCCTTGCCTGCGGAGAGGTGCTCGAGCAGGAGCTCGAGCACGTAGTCGGGATGGTTGGAAGAACGGGCGACGGGACGGAAAACGCCGACCCGTTCGACCGAACGAAGCAGGGTGTCCAGAACACCCAGCGCGATCGTAGATTTGCCTGTATAACCCTCGGCGGAGGTGATGTAGATACTGTCAGCCACGATTAGACGTTATCCCCACCTGTGGAAAGTCCCACATCGACCGGGGTGGCGCCGATGCCGTTCGCATCCCACACCCACTCGGTGACCGCGGGAATGTCCTCACCGAATGCACGCGTGTAGTCGCGGGCGCGGAGGCGGGCATCCTGCATTTCCTGGCGGAGAACACCGGCGCGCGCGCCGAGTCCGGGGACGCGGTCGATAACGTCCATCACCAGGTGATACCGGTCGAGGTCGTTGAGCATGACCATGTCGAACGGTGTCGTCGTGGTGCCGTTTTCCTTGTACCCGCGGGCGTGCAGGTTCGCGTGTCCGTGGCGCTTGTAGGTCAGGCGGTGGATCAGCCACGGGTACCCGTGGTATGCGAACACGATCGGCTTGTTCGCGGTGAAGTAGGCGTCGAACTCGGCGTCGCTGAGTCCGTGCGGGTGGTCCGCCTCGGACTGCAGGCGCATCAGGTCGACGACGTTGACGACGCGGACCTTGAGGTCGGGCATCGCTTCGCGCAGGATCGCGGCGGCGGCGAGGATCTCGAGGGTCGGGACCTCTCCGGCTGCGGCGAGGACGACATCCGGTTCGGTGCCGGCGATTTCGGTGCCTGCCCAGTCGAAGATGCCGAGGCCGCGGTCGCAGTGTGCGACGGCCTGGTCCATGGTGAGCCAGTTCGGCGCGGGCTGCTTGCCTGCGACGACGACGTTCACGTAGTCGACGCTGCGCAGGCAGTGGTCGTAGATCGAGAGCAGCGTGTTCGCGTCGAAGGGCAGGTAGACGCGCACAACATCCGCGCTCTTGTTCACGACGTGGTCGATGAAGCCCGGGTCCTGGTGGGAGAAGCCGTTGTGGTCCTGGCGCCAGACGTGCGAGGAGAGCAGGTAGTTGAGGCTCGAGATCGAGCGGCGCCACGGGATCTCGCGGGTGACCTTGAGCCACTTCGCGTGCTGATTGAACATCGAGTCGACGATGTGAATGAAGGCCTCGTAGCAGTTGAAGAGGCCATGGCGACCGGTGAGCAGGTAGCCCTCGAGCCAGCCCTGGCACTGGTGCTCGCTGAGCATCTCCATGATGCGGCCGGCGCGTTCGAGGTTGGTGTCGCCCTCGTGGTATTCGGCGTTCCAGGTCTTCTCCGTCGCAGCGAACACGGCGGGGGCGAGACGGTTGGATGCTGTCTCATCCGGCCCGAAGATCCGGAAGTTGTCTGGGTTGTCCCTGATGACATCCGCGAGCCAGGTTCCGAGGACCTTCGTGGCCTCATCCGTCGTGGCTCCAGGGGAGGGAACATCGACGGCATAGTCGTGGAAGTCGGGAAGGCGCAGCTCCTTGCGGAGCAGGCCGCCGTTGGAGACGGGGTTCGCGCTCATCCGCAGCTCACCGTCCGGGGCGAGCCCGGTGATCTTCGCGACCGGCGCACCGGACTCGTCGAACAGTTCTTCGGGACGGTAGGAGGCGAGCCAGCCCTCGAGGAGGCGGGTGTGCGCCTCGGTGTCGCGGGCGTTGCTGAGCGGCACCTGGTGCGAACGCCAGGAGTCGACGACCTTGAGGCCGTCGATCGTGGTCGGGCAGGTCCAGCCCTTGGGGGTGCGCAGGATGATCATGGGCCAGCGCGGACGCTCGGTGTCGCCGGCGAGGGCGCGGGCCTTGATGTCGGCGATCTCGTTGAGCACCTCGTCGAGGGTCTCGGCCATGCGCTGGTGGACGAGGAGCGGGTCTTCCTCGTTGAATCCGCCGGAAACGATGTACGGCTTGTGGCCGTAACCGCGCATCAGGTCGAGGAGTTCCTCCTCGGGGATGCGGGCGAGGATGGTCGGGTTGGCAATCTTGTACCCGTTGAGGTGCAGGATCGGCAGCACGACGCCGTCGACGAGCGGGTCGACGAACTTGTTGGAGTGCCAGCTGGTGGCGAGCGGTCCGGTCTCGGCCTCGCCGTCGCCGACGACGGCCGCGACGAGCAGGTCGGGGTTGTCGAACGCGGCGCCGTAAGCGTGGCTGAGCGCGTAGCCGAGCTCGCCGCCCTCGTGGATCGAACCGGGGGTCTCCGGTGAAGCGTGGCTCGGGATTCCGCCCGGGAAGGAGAACTGGCGGAACAGGGCCTTGACGCCGCGTTCGCTCTGCTCGACACCGGGGTAGATCTCGGTGTACGTGCCGTCGAGGTAGGCGTTGGCGACCATGCCGGGCCCACCGTGGCCGGGGCCGGTGACGTAAAGGGTGCTGATCTTGCGTTCCTGGATCGCGCGGTTCAGGTGGGCATAAATGAAGTTGAGTCCGGGGGTCGTTCCCCAGTGCCCGAGCAGGCGGGGCTTAATGTGGTCGCGGGTCAACGGTTCCCGCAATAACGGATTGTCGAGCAGGTAGATCTGCCCCACCGAAAGATAATTCGCGGCTCGCCACCAGGCGTCTACGCTCGCGAGCGCTTCATCGCTCAGCGGACGTGGCTGCTGGGTGGGCCACAAGAAGGTTTTATCGGACGTGTTGACCATGGGTGCCTCCGGCACTGTCGGGGCGCGATCCGCGCATAGCCCAGTCTATGAGTAGATATGGAATCGTTATCACGGAATTGTGCGCAGTATGCGACGCGCGCGTAGTGACTAGTGCGCGGCATGCCCAGACCTCGGCCCGGGTGGGCGTCAGAGTGCCCTGCGGAATCCGCTTTTCGAGGCCGCGGGGGCATGAAAAAACTCCTCGCGCACCCACCAGAGCCCAGTTACCCTTGCTACGTTTCCGTCCTGGGGGAGTTGGCTGAGATAGCGCCACGCGAGGAGCCGCTCCCAGTTTATGCGCAAAGCCGCACCGAGCCAAAAGCTGGTCCCTGCGCAGCGCGTTCTCAAGTGCCTTCAGAAACAGGTAAGATTCTTCGAGGTTGTTACCTTCGGGAAATGACCGGCCAGGAGAATTCGCCTAGTGGCCTATGGCGCACGCTTGGAAAGCGTGTTGGGTGAGAGCCCTCGGGGGTTCGAATCCCCCATTCTCCGCCAGTAAAGATCAGTCAGCGCCCGTAGAGACTCGTCAGTCGGCGAACGGATGCCGGGGCGCACGCGGCGCCGGCGGCGGCGGCACTTCCTTCGCGGCCACGATCTCGGCAAGCACGATCGTGACGAGACCGCGTTTCGTCTCGACCACGCAGTCGGCCGGACCGCACGCGCGGAGGTAGCCGACGGCATCCGTCACGCCGCCCTCGATGGTGCGGCGCACGACGACGCGGGTCCCGATCGCGGCCTCTGTCACGAAGCGGGCGGCGGCCACTGCTGCACTACTCATAGGGCGAGCCTACGCGGCGCCAACCTCTGCGCCGGCCTTAGCGCAGCCTGCTGAACGCCTCGACCCGCTCGGTCTCCCCCGCGACGAGGATCACATCGCCCGCCTCGAGAACCGTCTCGAGGGTCGTGTAGCTCCAGCCGGCCCCCTCGTGGAAGAACGCGGTCACGGTCACGCCGTGCACCGGACGCACCCGGGACTCGCCGAGTGAGACCCCCACGATCACGCGAGGGGGCGCCATCTTGACGAGGGCGAAGTTCTCGCCGATCTCGAGATAGTCCTGCATCACCCCGCGCACGAGGTGCGCGACCCGCTTGCCCATGTCCTTCTCCGGATAGATCACGTGGGTCACGCCGAGCTGGTCGAGGATCGCGCCGTGCGGTTCGCTCACCGCCTTGGCCCATATGTTGCCGATCCCGAGCTTGAGCAGCAGCGACGCCGTGAGGATGTTCGCCTGGATGTCGCCGCCGATCGCGACGACCGCTGTGCTGAAGTCGGCGACCGCGAGCTGGCGGAGGGTCTCCTCTTTCGTCGAGTCTGCGCGCACGACGTGGGTGAGCAGGCCGTTGTGCGCCTGGACGATATCGGCATCGCCGTCGATCCCGAGCACCTCGGTGCCGCTTTTCATCAGCTCGAGGGCGAGGGAGCTGCCGAACCGGCCGAGGCCGATCACGACAACGGCGTCCTCCTGGGTGAGACGGGAGGACGAGCGACGCCCGAAGAGGGAGAACTTAGCCAATGATCGGCCTTTCTATGGGGAGTTCGAAGGCGCTGGGCCGCTGCCGTAGTGCGAGGGCGGACGCGAAGGCGATCGGGCCGAGCCTGCCGATGAACATGAGCAGCATCAGCACGACCTGCCCGCCGGGAGGAATGGCCGCGGTGATGCCGGTCGAGAGCCCCACGGTAGCAAAGGCAGAGATCACCTCGAAGAGCAGCGCGTCGAGGCTGAAATCGGTCAGGAGCATCAGGATGACGGTGGAGAAGGCGATCACGGCCACGGCGATCAGCACGATCGTGATGGCCTGGCGTTGCACCGAGCGGGCGAGTTGCTTGCCGAACACGGTGACCGTCCCTTCGCCGCGAATCTCCGCGACGAGGACGAAGAACAGGACGGCGAAGGTCGTGATCTTGATGCCGCCCGCGGTTCCGGCGGGGCCGCCGCCGATCAGCATGAGCACGTCGGTGCCGAGCAGGCTCGCCGAGTCCATCTGGCCCCAGTCGATGCTGTTGAAGCCCGCCGTGCGCGCCTGGACCGACTGGAAGAATCCGACCAGGATCTTGTCCGACCAGCCCAACGGCCCGAGGGTCGACGGGTTCGACCACTCGACTGCTGTGAGGTACACGGCGCCTGCAACGAGGAGCACTACGGTGCCCGCGAGCACGAGCCGGGTGTTCATCACCCATTTCCGGGGCAGGCGCGGGTACCGGCGCAGCTGCACGAGCACGGGGAAGCCGAGACCGCCGAGGATGACCGCCGCGGCGAGCGGGAGGCAGACCCACGGGTCGGTCGCGTAGGAGATCATGTTGTCGCTGAACAGGGCGAACCCCGCGTTGTTGAACGAGGACACCGCGTGGAACAGCCCGAGCCAGAGCGCCCTCCCGAGCGGCTCGCCGTAGCCGAAGAGGAACCGCAGGCTCAGCACCACGGCGACGCAGAGCTCGATCAGCACGGATGTCCCCACGACGCCGAGCACCAGACCGCGCACGTCCTCGAGTCCGACGCTCTTGACCTCGGCAGCGGCAGTGATCCGGGAGCGGAGGCTCATCTTCCGCAGCACCGAGAGCCCGACGACGGACGCGAACGTCATGATGCCGAGGCCGCCCACCTGGATCAGGAGCATGATCACGACCTGCCCGAAGGGCGTCCAGTGCGTCGCGGTGTCGACGACGACGAGCCCGGTGACGCAGACCGCGCTCGTCGCGGTGAAGATCGCCTCGAGCAGGCTCGACCCACCGGGACCCACCCGCGCGATCGGCAGCATCAACAGCGCTGTGCCGACGAGGACCGCCAGCGCGAAGGCCGCGACGCCGGCCTGGGCCGGGTGCGCCCGGAATCTCGGTGGCTGCGCGCGGCGGTGCGCGCTGGGAGAGTCTGGCACGAGCCCACTCTACGGATTCCAATCCGCCTCGACGAGGGCTCCGGACTACTTGTGCGGCCCGGGGAATACCCGAGGCCGGACCAGAACTACGAAATGGAGCTCTCATGAACACCATCACGAAGCGTCTCACCGCATTCGGAATCACCGGAGTCGCGGCATCCGCACTCATCGTCTGCGGCTTCGTCGCCCCGGCGCAGGCAGCGGAAACCGGTACGGTCTCCCCCTCGGGCAGTGACGGCAGCAGCCTGGCCAACACGGTCGACTTCGGCCTGCTGAACGACGCGCTGCGCGGCATCGACGCGAACGGGTCCGGCCTGAACGGGTCCGGCGCGAACGGAACCAGCACGGATGCCCTCGGCGGCGGAGTGCTGAACGCCCCGCTGGTTTCCGGCCCGGTCGTCTCGGGCAACTCCGTCGGCAACGGCGCCTCGATCGGCAACGGCACCTCCGTCCCGGTCGCGTCCGGCAACGACGTCCCGGTCGCCTCCGGCAACGACACGGCCGTCACTGCTCCGGTGACCGCCCCGGTCACGGCTCCCTTGACCGCTCCGCTCACCACCGACACGACCGCGCCCGTCACCGCTCCTGTCACCGCTCCGGCCGGCAACGGCACCTCGGCGTCGGTCGATGACATCGGTGCGAGCGTCAGCGACATCGTCGACGGTGCCCTCAGCGGCTCCGGCAGCACCGGCGCCACGAACGGCACCGGCACCGGAATCGACCTCGGCGGCATCCTCGGCCGCTGACCCGGCCCGCACGACCGGCTGCACCGCAGCCTCCACCCGGAACCGGGCGGCACGATCCCCTCGTGCCGCCCGGTTCCGGCGTCTGCCCGCACGCACCCGGGCACCGGGGTGCGGCGTGCTGTCCCCTTTAAGGTGGCTATCCGGCACGCTCTCTCATTCGCGATAATCTGGGTACACCGGCTAGGGGGAACGCTTAAGGTGAAAGTCACTGGGGGACCGCTCATTCGGGCGCACGCTCTGAGACCGCACGGCCGGTTGCTCCGGCAGTCCGGTCTGTCCGTGCTCGCCCTCGTCGCCCCGGTTTCCGCCGTGCTCTACTGGCTCACGATCCCGACAGATTCCTGGCGACCGGTTTTCGTCGGCCAGATCATCCTCGTCGCCATCTGCGTTCTCGCCGCGATCGCGTTCTTCCGCACCGTGATCTGGGTCGACAGGGACGGCGTCTCCGAACGCGGCTTCCTGGGCAGGGTCACGAGCTACGACAAGTCCGTGATCGGGACCATCGTGCTGCTCGACCTCTACGAAAGCGGCGCGCTCGACACGCACCCGCAGCTGTTCATCACGGGACTCGACGGCCGGCTGCTGCTGCGGATGCGCGGCCAGTTCTATTCGCGCGGGGCGATGGAGATGATCGTCGAACAGCTCGACGCGCCGATCGTGCGGGTCGCCGAACCGATGACGCTGCAGGACCTCAACCGGTCCCGGCCCGAGCTGCTCTACTGGTTCGAGCGCCGCTACACCTCCCACACAAGCTGAGCGGATGCCGGGCGGCGGCTCAGCGCCGGCGGCGGGTTCCGAAGATGCCGGCAACGACCCCGGTCAGGATCGACTTCGTCACGGACGACCCGAGCACCTCCTCGAGCACGCTCTTCTGCGGCTTCGCGCTCGTGCGGGTGCGCGCCGGGCCCGCGGTCTGCCGCATCAGCCGGTCGTATTCGGCCTGCGCCTTCCGGTCGGCCTGCTCCCCGGCCCGCGCATCCTTCGCCTCCTGCGCGGCGGCGGCCTTGTCCGCCTTCTCGCGCTCCGCGGCCGCCTTCGCCGCATCGAGCGCCGCCTGCTCTGCCGCCTGCTGCTCGGCCGCGGCCCGGTTCGCCGCCTCGAGCTTGGTCGCGAGGATCTCCCGCGCAGACTCCCGGTCGATCGCGGCGCCGTATGTCGCCAGGAGCGGCGAGGCCGCGACGGCCGACTCGATCGCGGCATCCGCAGTCGGAGACATCGACCCCTGCGGCGCGCGCAGCCGCGTCCAGGCCACGGGGCTCGGGGCGCCCTTCTCGTTCATCACCGTCACGATCGCCTCGCCGGTTCCGAGCCCGGTGAGCACCTCTTCGAGGTCGTAACCGGAGTTCGGGAACGTCGAGACGGTCGCCCGCAACGCCTTGGCGTCGTCCGGGGTGAAGGCCCGCAGCTGGTGCTGCACACGGGAGCCGAGCTGGGCGAGCACATCGCCGGGCACGTCCTTGGGGGTCTGGGTGACGAAGAAGATGCCGACTCCCTTCGAGCGGATGAGCCGAACGGTCTGGGTGATCGACGCGAGGAAGTCCTTGGAGGCGTTCGCGAAGAGCAGGTGCGCCTCGTCGAAGAAGAACACGAGCTTGGGCTTGTCGAGGTCGCCGACCTCTGGCAGGTCGTTGTAGAGGTCGGCGAGGAGCCACATCAGGAACGTCGAGAAGAGCGCTGGCTGGTTCTGCACGCCGGGCACCTCGAGCAGGCTGATCACGCCGCGGCCGTCCGGCGCGGTGCGGAGGAACTCCCGGGTGTCGATCTCGGGCTCGCCGAAGAACACGTCGGCGCCCTGGTCGGCGAAGGTGATCAGCTCGCGGAGGATCACGCCGACGGTCGCCGGGGACAGTCCGCCGAGCCCGGCGAGCTCGGCTTTGCCTGCCGGGCTCGTCAGGAAGCTCAGGACCGCGCGCAGGTCGGTGAGGTCGAGCAGCGGCAGGCCGGCCTGGTCGGCGTAGTGGAAG
Organism: Cryobacterium sp. MDB1-18-1; assembly: GCF_004402735.1. Lineage (NCBI taxonomy): Bacteria > Bacillati > Actinomycetota > Actinomycetes > Micrococcales > Microbacteriaceae > Cryobacterium > Cryobacterium sp. MDB1-18-1. Next base: position 305,594 of record NZ_SOFR01000044.1, read on the forward strand.
ACGAGGCCGAGGCTGGACTCCTGGGTGTCGTTGAGGCCGAGGACCTTGCTGAGGAGCAGCGGGCCGAACCCGGCGACGGTCGCGCGCACCGGTACACCGCGGCCGGTGCCGCCGAGGGAGAAGTACTCGGTCGGGGCGGCCTGGCCGGCCCAGTCCTGCCCGATGCCGCGGGTGCGGGCGAGCAGCTTGTCGTTCGGCACGCCCGCGGTCGCGACCCCGGACAGGTCGCCCTTGATGTCGGCGGCGAACACGGGCACGCCGTGCGCGGAGAGCTGCTCGGCGAGCACCTGCAGGGTGCGGGTCTTGCCGGTTCCGGTGGCGCCGGCGACGAGGCCGTGCCGGTTGGTCATCGCGAGCGGGATCCGGATCGGCACGTCGGCGAGGGCGTCGCCGTTGACGAGGGCCCCCATCTCGAGCGCCGGCCCGCTGAAGGCGTAGCCGGCCCGGATCACGTCGACCTGGGCGGCCGTGAGCGGTGTTGCGTGTGCCGCGGGCGCCGCGGGTGCCGCGGGTGCCGGCACCGGTGCCGCCGGGCCGGACCCGGTCTGGGCGGTCGCCGTCGCGGCATCCGCCTGCTCCTGAACGGCCGCAGCCTGCACTCTCGCGAGGGCGGCTTCGGCGTCGGCCTGCGCCTGGCGGGCCGCGGCGACCGCGGCCTCGGCTGCGGCCTGGAGTTCGGACAGGTGATCGGCGGCGTCGCTCGGATTCATGGCGCGATCCTAGTCCCACACGCGATCCGTGCGCCAAAATCCCGGCCGCGAGAGCGCACTTGTGGCCCTTAAACCTCGGGTTTAAGGGCCACAAGTGCGCTCTCGCGGAACACACGCGCACGAAGGGCGGCGTGTCGGGGGGAGATAGGGCGGGGCGAGGCGGGTCAGGCGGGGTCTGCGGGGCGGGAGGTGAACACCCAGGAGTCGCCGGCGAGTTCGGGCCGGAGGCCGCGGGAGAAGGCCTCGGCGAACACGACGCGGGAGTCGGTGCGTTGCCGGGCCGCGGCATCCGGTGCGTCGTCGCGGAGTCGCTCGAAGTCAGGGTCGAGCCGCAGGGGTTCTGGGGCGGGCAGCCCGTCGCGGGTCGGTTCGGCGCTGCTCCACTGCGGCCGCGGGGAACCGGCGAGCGCCGCACGCACCCGACGCGAGTCGAGGCGCCAGCGCACCTCGAACCGGTCGCTGCGGTCGCTGCCGCTGATCGCGTCGTCGAGTCGCCCGTAGAAGTCGGGGTGGAAGTCGGTCACCTCTGCCCCGAGTTTCACGAGGTTGAAGTGCGCGTTGCGGCGGATCAGCGGGTCGAAGGTCCAGCGCATCTCGTCGACGCCGTGCTCGAGGCAGACCGCGCGCTGGAAGAGCTTGAGCGCGTAGCCGACCCCGCCGCCGCGCAGCCCGGGGGCGACGGCCGTCATGTGCGAGTGCAGGTGGATGCCGCCCGTCCAGCCGAGGAAGCCGAGTGCGGCCCCGACGAACGCGGGTGCAGCATCGGCGTCACTCGTGGCGACGAGCACCGTGTTACCGGCGTGGTCGAGGGCGCGCAGGAGGGAGGCGTCCGGGCTGCGTCCGGCACCCCAGGTGCGCTCGAAGAGCGCGACGACCGCGGGCAGGTCTTCGGGGCGCGCCGCACGCACGCTCACCGCGGCCGCGTCGGCCGCGGCCAGCGCGACCCGGTATGCGGCCACGAGGGTCTCGGCGGAAGTTTCGGCGGGAGCATCGGGCGCACGGGGCGCCGGCGGAACGTTCATGCCTCGAGTAGACCACATCCGCGGCCGGCCCGACCCAGGGCGTCCGCCGCGACCGCGCTCCCACGCGTTCGACACCCAAGAACTCCGTCGAATCGGTTCAGTGGCCTCGGCCCGAGACGCGATCGGCGATCGTCGCGAGCGGCGAGGTCGTCGTGCGGCGGCCGCCGTGCTCGGCGCGGTCCGCGATCCCGTACGCGCGATACAGCCCGGTCACCGCAAGCCAGCGCAGCGGCTCGGGCTCCCAGTTCCGCACCCGATGGTTGACCCAGGGCAGCTCACTCAGCGCGGCCGCAGCACCGGCCGCACCACCGGCCGCACCGCCCGGTGCGTTCCCGGCGGCCCGCGCGAGGATCAGCTCGGTCAGCGTGCGCCCGGCCAGGTTCGTGGTCGCGACCCCGGTTCCGACGTACCCGCCCGCCCAGGCGAGCCCGGTCGCCGGGTCGAGGCCGACCGTCGCGGCCCAGTCCCGAGGAACCCCGAGCACGCCGGACCAGGCGTGGTCGATCGTCACCCCTGTCGTCGCGGGGAAGAACCGGTTGAGGATGCCGCGCAGCGCGTCAACCGTGCCCGCAGGGGTGTGCCCGTCGGAGTCCGTCCGCGACCCGAACCGGTACGGCACCCCGCGGCCGCCGATCGCGATGCGGTCGTCGGCGGTGCGCTGGGCGTACATGTAGGCGTGCGCCATATCGCCGAGGGTCTCGCAAGCGTCCCAGCCGATGCTCTCCCAGACCGCCGGCGCGAGCGGCGCCGTCGCGATCAGCGACGAGTTCATCGGCAGCCAGGCCCGGTGCAGGCCGCGCAGTCCCGCGGTGAAGCCTTCGGTCGCCCGCACGACGACGTCGGCGGCGACGACCCCGCGCGCCGTGACCGCGCGGTGCGGCGTGATCTCGGTCACGGTGGTGTCCTCGTAGATCTCGACGCCGAGTGCCTCGACGACCCCGGCGAGTCCGGCGGCGAGTTTCGCCGGGTGGATGCGAGCGCAGTGCGGGTGCCACATCGCTCCCGTGGCTCCGACGACGTTCACGCGAGCGGATGCCTCCGCAGCCGTCAGGAGCTCGACATCCGTTTCCGCCCACTCCTGTTCGGCCCGGGCGCTCGCCTCGAGCCGCCGCTGCTGGGGCACGTCGCACGCAACGGTGAACTCGCCGCCCTTGACGATGTCGGCGTCGATGCCCTCGGCGGCGGCGACCCGGATCACCTCGTCGACGGTGTCGTTCATCGCGGTCTGGAACCGGGCCGCGGAGTCCCGCCCGTGGGTGGCGACATACTGCTCGCGTCCTCCCGTGATCGAGTTCGTCAGCCAGCCGCCGTTCCGCCCGGAGGCCCCGTAACCGGCGAAACGCTGCTCGAGGATCACGATGCGCAGGCCGGGCGCCGCCTTCTTCAGGTAGTAGGCGGTCCAGAGTCCGGTGTAGCCGGCGCCGACGATGCAGACGTCGGCGCGGAGAGCACCGGGTAGCGGCGGACGCTGCGTCGGCCGGCCGAGCTGGTTCCACCAGAACGAGACCTCGCCGTTGATCATGCCGGGTCGGCCGCGGAAGCGGGCCGCACCAGCCGGTCTTCCAGCCCCCAGGGCTCGCCATATCCACCGGATTCCTCGCTCGCGCTCATCAGGTCGAGGAACGGTTTCGCGTCGAACGCCTCGGGACCGAGCACACCGAGTCCGCTCCAGGCGCCGGTCGCGAGCAGTTCGAGGGCGATCACCGGGTTGAGGGCGGTCTGCCAGACCACGCACTGGGCGTCGTACTCGCGCATCGTCCACTCGTTGTCGCTTACGTGGTACAGGTACACCTCGCGCGGCTCCCCGTCGACCCCTGTGCCCGTGACCCAGACCCCGGCGCAGGTCTTCCCGGTCATCCGGGGTCCGATCGTGGCCGGGTCGGGCAGGCTCGCCGCGACGACGTCGCGGGGCGCGACCCAGACGGGCCCGGACTCACTGCGCACCCGCACCGGGGTCACGCTGTCGAGGCCGAGGCGGTGCAGGGTCTGCAACACGCCGATGAACTCCTCACCGAGCCCGTACTTGAAGGTGACCCGCTTCGCGTCGAGCCAGCGCGGCATCAGCAACACCTCTTCGTGCTCGACGTTCACGCACTCGACCGGGCCGATCCCCTCCGGGAAGTCGAAGATCTCCGGTTCGCTGAACGGCTGCGTCGTGAACCAGCCGCGGTCCTTCTCGAAGATCACCGGCGGGTTCAGGCATTCCTCGATCGTGGTCCAGATGCTGAACGAGGGCGCGAAGATCTCGGCACCGGACTCGTCGCGCACGACGAGATTGGCGCCGTCGCGGGTGCCGAGCTCGTCGATCTCGCTGAACAGGTGGTCTGCGGCGTACCGGGCGAACACGTCGGACAGCCCCGGCTCGACGCCCATCCCGACGAGGGCGAGCCGCCCGGCGGTCTCCCAGTCTGCGGCGAGCGCGAACTGGTCGTCGCCGAGCTTGACGCCGGTCTCGTGGTACGGGTCGGTCGGGTGCGGTTCGGAAAGGCTCGCCGCCATGTCGAGGTAGTCGCAGCCTGCGGCGAGCGCCCCGGCGAACACGCTCGGCACGAACTTCGGCTCGACCGCGTTCATCACGTGCGTCGCGCCGTGTTCCCGGGCGACGGATGCGACGCGGTCCGGATCCCCCGCATCGATCTGGGCCGCTGTGAACCGGGCCGCGCTCTCGTCACCGTACTTCGCTGCGACGGCGGCGATCGTCCGTTCCGCCCGGCCGATGTCGTAGTCGCTCACGATCACCCGCTCGAAGAACGACCGGCGGGCGATGATCTTCGCGAACGCGTCTCCGACGCCGCCCGCCCCGACAAGGAGGATTCTCATTCGATGACGCTACCGCGCTCATCCGCCGTTGTCTGCCCCGCATCCCGACCAATTCGACGGAATTTTCGCCTCAAACGGCCCGAAACACCCGTCCCGGGTACACAAGCCTCACAAGGGGTGCCGAACCGGTTCTGGGGCGGGCGGATGCCGGCGGGCCAGCCGGCGCTCGCCGTCCAGTTTCGCGGCGAGGGGCGCCCAGAGCAGCACGGCGACGCCGATGCCGAGCAGCAGGCCGCCGATGGTGTCGGTGAGCCAGTGCGCGCCGAGGTAGGTGCGGCTGACCATCATCGCGACGGCCCAGACCGCGCCGGCCACCCAGACCCACACTTTCGGGAAGATCAGGGCGAGGCAGACGACCATCGTCGCCGCATTCGCTACATGCCCGGAGGGGAATGAACCGAAATCGCTGGTGACCAGCATGTCCTGAGGGCGGGCGCGGCCGAACAGGTTTTTGAGAAGTTGCACGAGCCCGGAACTGACGACCGTTGCCACCAGGAAGTAGCCCGCCGCCCAGGGACGTTTCAGCAGGAGCAGTCCCACCAGGATCAGGATCGGGATGATCACGACCCCGGCGATTCCCGCGCCGAGGAAGTTCATCACGAGCGAGGCGTACTCCCAGATCGGCGCCCGGTGCTCGATGATCTCGGCCATCCACTCGGTGTCGATAACGAGCGGATTCCCGTTGTCGCGAAAGACGATCAGGGCGCCGAGGCCCGCGGCAAGGAGTACCGCCACGAGACCGCTGAGGAGAGGCCAGCGCCGGGCGACGCGTCGCGCCGCCGGGGCCGCCGCGGTTTCCGGGGCGACGGCGGGTGCAGGGTCTGGCTCGGGTGCGCGGGCGCTGTCATCGTCCATCAGGCCATGTTAGGCCGACCTCGGGGCGGACCCCCGCACCCGTTCCCGCCACGGACACCTGTTTCCCGTGCACGAGCCACAGTCGTCCGCACCGGCCGCAGTTGTCCGCACCGGCCGCAGCTGCCCGGCGGGCGCGCTCAGTGGGCGAGGCGCGGGACCGTCCGCGGGCGCAACACGAACCACAGGGAGCACACCGATGCGAGCGCGGTCCCGAGCATGACCGCGGCCATCGGCACCGCGGTCGAGACCCCGAGCATCCCGACGACCGGCGAGACGAGACCCGCGAGCCCGTAGTTGCCCGCCCCGAGGAGGGACGCCGCCGTGCCCGCTTCGTGCGGATGCGCGTTGAGCGCGATCACCTGCACGGAGGGGAAGGTGAATCCGCACGCCGCGATGAAGAACCAGAGCGGCACGATCACGCCCCAGAGCCCGGCGTCGACGAGGCCGAGCACGAGCATCAGGGTCGCGAACACGGCGAGCGCGGCGGTCGAGCAGGCCAGGATCCACTGCGGGGCGACGTTGTGGCGGTGCATCAGCCGGGAGCTCGTCTGCACCCCGACGACGATGCCGAGGGAGTTCGCCGCGAACAGCACCCCGTATTGCTGCGGCGTGAACGCGTAGACCTGCTGGAACAGGAACGACGATGCCGACAGGTAGGAGAACAGCCCGGTGAAGGTCATCGCGCCGACGATCGCGACCCCGACGAAGGTGCGGTCGCCGAGCACCGCCCGGTAACGCTGGCCGAGGGTGCTGTGCCCGGCGTGGTGGCGCTCGTTCACCGGCCGGGTCTCGACGATCCAAATGGCGACCGCGGCGATCACGACAGCGCCGTACCCGGCGAGAACGATGAAGATGCCGCGCCAGTTCATCACGAGCAGCAGCTGCGAGCCGAGAACAGGCGCGACCACGGGCGCGAGTCCGCTGATCAGGGCCAGTCGGGACAGCATCCGCACGAGCGGCTTGCCGCCGAACAGGTCGCGCACCATGGCGAGGGCGACGACGACGCCCGCCGCGGCGCCGAAGCCCATCAGCACGCGGAAGACACCGAGCCAGACGATGTCGGGCGAGAGCGCGGCGCCGACGCTGCTCGCAATGTGGAAGCCGGCCGCGAGCATGAGCGGCAGTCGGCGGCCGACCTTGTCGCTCCACGGCCCGACGATGAGCTGGCCGAGCCCGAACCCGACCATGGTGCCGGTCAGGGTGAGCTGGATGGCGGCCGCCGAGACGCCGAGCTCGCTCTGCAGTGTCGGGAACGCGGGAAGGTACAGGTCGATCGTGAACGGGCCGAGCGCCGTGAGCGCGCCGAGAATGAGTACGTAGACGAGCCGCTGCCCGCGGGACAGCGCATCACCCGGGTGCCTCCCGGTCGCCCGCAGGTCTGCGGCGGTGATCACGGTCAGTGATTCGGTGGTCAGGGCGGGGTCCTTTGCTCGGTTTCCCGCGAGTCAGGATGCCGCGGGCCGGGTCCGGCTGCATCGAGAGTCCCCAGGGTGCCAGGTCGCACCTGCGTCCAGCCTACGTCGCGCCCGGCGCGGGCCGCGCGGTTCAGGCCGCGTCGAGCGTCCCGAGCGACCGCGGCCGCACGAGGGTCCACAGCACGACGATCGAGACAACGGCCGTCACGCCCATGACCGCGGACATCGGCACGGCGGTGCCCACCCCGAGCAGTCCGACGATCGGGGAGATCAGCCCCGCGACCCCGAAGTTGGCCGCGCCGAGCAGCGACGCGGCGGTCCCGGCCTCGTGACCGTGCGCATCCAGCGCGATCACCTGCGCCGACGGGAAGGTAAAGCCGCACGCGGCGATGAACACCCAGAGCGGAACGAGGGTGCCCCAGAGGCCGGCGCCGGCGCGGTCGAGCACGAGGATCGCCATCGCCGCCGTGAGCAGCACGATCGTCGATACGGCGATGATCCACTGCGGGGCGACGTTGAAACGGTGCATCAGCACAGAGGAGAGCTGCACGCCCGCGACGATGCCGAGCGAGTTCACCGCGAACAGCACCCCGTACTGCTGCGGGCTGAACGCGTACACCTGCTGGAACAGGAAGGGCGAGGCGGAGAGGTAGGAGAACAGCCCGGTGAAGGTCATCGCTCCGATGATCGCGACCCCGACGAAGGTGCGGTCGCCGAGCACGGCCCGGTAGCGCTGGGCGAGTGTGTTGTTCCCGGAGGCGTGGCGTTCCAGCGTCGGGAGGGTTTCGACGATCAGGAACGCGACCGCCACCACGACGACGACGCCGTAGCCGGCGAGCACCCAGAAGATGCCGCGCCAGCTCATCACGAGGAGGAGCTGCGACCCGATCACCGGGGCGAGCACGGGGGCGAGCCCGCTGACCAGGGCGAGCCGGGACAGCATCCGCACGAGCGGCTTGCCGCCGAACAAGTCACGCACCATCGCGAGGGCGACGACCGCGCCCGCCGCCGCGCCGAAGCCCATCAGCACCCGGAAGACGCCGAGCCAGACGATGTCCTGGGACAGTGCGGCGCCGACGCTGGCAAGGATATGGAACCCGGTCGCGAGGAGCAGAGGCAGGCGCCGACCGACCCGGTCGCTCCACGGCCCGACGACGAGCTGGCCGAAGCCGAAGCCGATCATGGTCCCGGTCAGGGTGAGCTGGATGGCCGCAGCGGAGACGCCGAGTTCGCTCTCGAGCGTGGGGAACGCGGGCAGGTAGAGGTCGATCGTGAACGGGCCGAGCGCGGTGAGGGCTCCGAGCACGAGCACGTAGACCAGGCGCTGCGGCCGGGTCAGGGCATCTCCGGGATGCCGGACGACGGAAATGGGGGCGGTGGCGGTGCTCACGGCGGACGTGTCCTCACTGTGGGTGCTGGGGGCTGGCGCTGGGACGCATGCTGGGTGCAGGCCGGACGGTCACCGCGCCTGTCGTGCGCCCGGGTGCACACGACGAAAGACACTCTCGCCCACTGGTGCCAAGGCGGGCGCCCCTCCGGCTATTCCCGCCGGACCGCGACACGCCGGACGGATCAGTCGGAGACGCCGAACCCGTTCGGGTCGGCGAGGATGCCCTCGAAGGCGAGCTCCGCTGCACCGATCATCAACAGGTTCGATCCCAGTTCCGCCGCGGTGATCCGCACGCTCCCGAAGGAGGACGGCAGCGACCAGGTACCGACGGCCGCGCGGAGGCGTTCGGGATCCGCGTTGAAGAGCGCGCCGAGGAAGCCGCCGAGTACGACGAGCTGCGGGTTGAGGATGTTGATCGCCCCGCCGAGCGCGACCGCGAGGAAGTCGAGCTGGCGGTGCACCTCGGCCTGGACCTCGGCGGATTCCGTCGAGAGCAGGGCGCGTTCGAGTTCGTCGGCGTCCGCGCCGGAGCCGGAGAGTCCGAGCACCGCGAGCAGTTCCTCCCGGCTCACTTCGGCCTCGAGCGTTCCCGTGATCCCCGCGGAGTCGACGCGGGAGCTTCCGCTCACGCGGGTGTGGCCGAACTCGCCCGCATAGCCGGCGACGCCGCCGACGGGCAGGCCGCCGACGATCATGCCGCCGCCGATGCCGCTTGCCCCGCCGTTCAGGTAGATCAGGTCGGTGATGCCCTTGCCCGCGCCGAAGTAGCGTTCGGCGAGCGCCCCGAGGCTCGCGTCGTTCGCGGCCACGACGGGAAACCCGGTGGCCTGCTCGAGCATGTCCGTGAGCGGTTCGTCGATCCAGCCGAGGTGCGGGGCGAGCCGGACGAGCCCGTCGTGGGCGCGCACGAGGCCCGGAACGGCGACACCGATGCCGACGACCCGGAACCGGGCCTCGAGCTCGCCGCGCATCCCGTCGATGACGGCTGCGGCGATGTTGACGGCCTCCGTCGGGCTCGGGGTGTGCTCGGTCGGGTAGCGGATGCGGCGGTGCACGGTGCCGTCGAGGCCCACGATCCCGATCGTGACCGCGTCGATCTCGGGGTTCACGGCGAGGGCGACGACCGCGGCGGCCACGTGCACGATGGGGCTCGGCCGGCCGACCTGGTTCGTCGAGTCCGGGTCCCGCTCCCCCGCGAGGCCGAGCTGGGCGAGCTCGCCGACGAGGGCGGCGATGGTCGACCGGTTCAGCCCGGTGAGGCGGGTCAGCTGGGCGCGGGAGGTGGGCCCGTTGCGGTGGACGAGGCGCAGAATGACCGACAGGTTGTGCCGACGGATGTCGTCGTGGTTGTTTCCCTGCACCTGGTACTCCTCCGTCCGCGCGTGTTGCACAAGGCTACCGCCCGCGCCCCGGGGTCAGCGTCCTCCGCTGCGCCGCTTGTTGAAGATGTCGAACGCGACCGCGAGCAGGAGGACGAGACCCTTGATGGCCATCTGCCACGCGGCATCCACCGAGAGGATCGACAGTCCCATGTTCAGGACACCCATCACGAGGCCACCGACGATGGCTCCGACGACCGTTCCCACGCCGCCCTGAACGGCTGCGCCGCCGATGAAGACCGCGGCGATGGCGTCCAGTTCGTAGTTCTGCCCTGCCGAAGCCACGGCGCCGCCTGCGCGGGCCGTGCTGTCCACGCCGGCGAGTCCGGCGAGCACGCCCATGTTGACGAAGACGTAGAAGTTGACCCACTTGGTCTTCACGCCGCTCATCATGGCGGCGAAGAGGTTGCCGCCGATCGCGTAGACGTGACGGCCGAAGACCGTCTGGTTCAGCATGAACGTGTAGCCGAGAATCAGGACGGCGAGGATGATCAGGATGATCGGGGTGCCGCGGTAGCCGGAGAGAAGCCAGGCCAGCCACATGATCGCGACGACCGCAATGCCGGACTTGACGGCCATCTGCACGACGGATTCCATGGGCAGCTCGAGGCGCCGCAGGGTCGCACGGGTGCGCAGCTGCTGCGCGACGAGGGCGATGCAGGTGATGGCGCCGAGGGCGAGAGTCAGGGTGTCCCGTCCGCCGAGCTCACCCAGCACTCCGGGCAACCAACCTGCGCCGATCGCCGTGAAGGAGTCCGGCAGCCCGCTGATTGTGCCACCGGTCAGCAGGACGAGCGTGAGGCCGCGGAAGATCAGCATGCCGGCGAGGGTCACGATGAAGGCGGGGATGCCGACGAAGGCGATCCAGAAGCCCTGCCAGGCGCCCACGACCGCACCCACGACGAGGGCGAGCAACACGGCCGCCCACCACGGGAAGCCCCATTGGTTCGTCGCGATGGCCGAGACCGCACCGACCATGGCGACGACGGAGCCGACCGAGAGGTCGATGTGGCCGGCGATGATCACGACGACCATGCCGATCGCGAGGATCAACACGTAGGCGTTCTGCTGGATGAGGTTGTTCACGTTGCCGGGCAGCAGCAGCCGGCCCTTCGTGAGCACTTCGAACAGAACGATGATGACGACGAGCGCGGCGAGAATGCCGTACTGGCGGAAGTTGATGGCCAGCCGGGGCTTGCGCGTGGCTGGGGTGGTGGTGGTCATTGCGGTCTAGTCCTTTCCCGCAGTCATGAGGTGCATGAGGCTTTCCTGGGTGGCATCCTTCGCGGCGACTTCGCCGGTGATGCGACCCTCGGAGATCGCGTAGATGCGATCGGAGATGCCGAGAAGCTCCGGTAGTTCGGAGGAGATGACGACGACGGCCTTTCCTGCCGCGGCGAGCTCGTTGATGATGCCGTAGATCTCGTACTTGGCGCCGACGTCGATGCCTCTGGTCGGTTCGTCGAGGAAGAGCACGTCGGGGCCGGTGAAGACCCACTTCGACAGCACGACCTTCTGCTGGTTGCCGCCGGAGAGCTGGCCGGTGATCGACGAGACGCTCGGCGCCTTGATGTTCATCCGCCTGCGGTAGTCGTCCGCGACCTTGTACTCGCGGTGGCGGTCGATCACGCCGAACCGGGCGAGGGTCGCCAGCGCCGCCGCCGAGACGTTCACGGTGATGTCGCCGATCAGGTTGAGCCCGTATTTCTTGCGGTCCTCCGTCGCGTACGCGATTCCGTTGCGGATGGCTTCGTCGACCGTGCGCACCGAGATCTCGGTGCCGTTCTTGAAGACCCGGCCGGTGATGTTGGTGCCGTACGAGCGTCCGAAGATGCTCATGGCCAGTTCGGTGCGGCCCGCGCCCATCAGCCCGGCGAAGCCGACGACCTCGCCCGCGTGCACGGTGAACGAGGCGTTGTCGACGACCTTCCTGCCGGTGTCCACCGGGTGGTACGCGTTCCAGTCCTCGACCCGGAGGATCTCTGCGCCGATCTTCGGGTCCCTGGGCGGGAACATGCTGTTGAGGTCGCGGCCGACCATCGAGCGGATGATGCGGGCCTGGGTCGCGTCGGGACCGTGCATGTCGATCGTCTCGATCGTCTTGCCGTCCCGGATCACGGTCACCGTGTCCGCGATCCGGCGGATCTCCTTGAGCTTGTGGGAGATGATGATGCTCGTGATGCCCTGGCCCCGCAGGTGCTCGATCAGGTCGAGCAGGTGGTCGGAGTCTTCGTCGTTGAGAGCCGCGGTCGGCTCGTCGAGGATCAGGAGCTTGACCCGCTTCGACAACGCCTTGGCGATCTCCACGAGCTGCTGCTTGCCGACGCCCAGCTCGAGCACCTTCGTGGCCGGGTTCTCGTCGAGACCGACCCGGGCGAGCAGGCTCGCGGCCTCGAGGTTGGTCTTGTTCCAGTCGATGACGCCGCGGGTGGCGTTCTCGTTGCCGAGGAAGATGTTCTCCGCGATCGAGAGGTACGGGCTGAGCGCGAGTTCCTGGTGGATGATGACGATCCCGACCGCTTCGCTGTCGTTGATCGATCTGAACTGGGCCTCTTCCCCCTCGAATTCGATCGTGCCGTCGTAGCTGCCGTGCGGGTAGACGCCGCTCAGCACCTTCATCAGCGTCGACTTGCCTGCGCCGTTCTCACCGCAGATGCCGTGCACCTTGCCGCGCTCGACTTCGAGGGTGACTGAGTCGAGGGCTTTGACCCCGCTGAAGTCTTTCCCGATGTCGATCATCCGAAGAATCGGACCGTTCATGTGTGTCGCTCCTGTCAGCGAATACGTCGTTCGGGTGCGTACCGACCACGGTGGTGGCGAAGCCCAGGGCCCCGCCACCACCGCAGTCGGTACGGAATTCGGTTTCTTCGGTACGGCTTAGAGGCCGACGTCCGATGCCTTGATGAACCCGGAATCGATGAGCTTCGTCTGCACGAGGTCCTTCGTGACGACCTCAGGGGCCAGCAGGTAAGACGGGACGACCTTCTTGCCGTTGTCGTACGTCTTGGTGTCGTTCACCTCGACCGTTGTGCCGGCCGCGATCGACTGGATCATCGTGAAGACCTGGGCGCCCAGGGTACGGGTGTCCTTCCAGACGGTCATCGACTGGGTGCCCGCGAGGATGGCCTTGACGTTCGCCTTGTCCGCGTCCTGGCCCGTGATGATCGGGTAGTCGGTGCCTGCGGTGTAGCCGGCCGACTTCAGGGAGGCTTCGATGCCGACCGCGAGGCTGTCGTTCGGGGAGAGCACGACGTTGACCTTGGCGCCGTTGCCGTAGAACGAGGAGAGCCGGTTGTCCATCTCGGCCTGTGCCTTGTCGGACGCCCAGCCCTGGATTCCGATCGTGGTCCACGCGTCGTTCGTCTTCGGAGCCTTGCCGCTCGGGACGACCAGCTGGCCGCTCGTCACGTAGGGCAGGAGCACGTCCCATGCGCCGGAGAAGAAGAACTTGGCGTTGTTGTCGTCGGGGCTGCCGGCGAAGGGCTCGAGGTTGAACGGACCCTTGCCGTCCTTGAGGCCGAGTTCCTTCTCGATGAACTGCCCCTGGAGCTGGCCGACCTTGTAGTTGTCGAACGTCGCGTAGTAGTCGACGTCGGCGGTCCCGTTGATCAGGCGGTCGTAGGCGATGACCGTGGCGTCCTGCTTCTTCGCGTCGGCGAGTGCCGGTGCGAGTACCTTGCCGTCGATCGCTGCGACGACGAGGATCTTGGCCCCGCCGGCGACCTGGTTCTGGATCTGGCTGATCTGCTGGTCGGTCTTGTTGTCGGCGTACTGAAGGTCGACGGTGCAGCCGGCCCCTTCGAGCTTGGTCTTGAGGCCTTCGCCGTCGTTGATCCAGCGCTCGAGGCTTCTCGTGGGCATCGAGATGCCGACGTTGCAGTCCGCGATTGCTGCCGTGGTGCTTCCGGTCCCTGATGTGGTGGCCGTTGAACACGCCGCGAGCGAGAGCGCAACGGCCCCCGTAGCGACAATCGTGAACAGCCTCTTGGTTTTCGTCATGATCTGCTTTCTGCTCTGAATGCTGTGATCGCACGAGGAGGCGGCAGGAAAACCACCATTACCCCCTTGTAACGCTGTCATCAACATGGCGACACGCGCTTATGTTGACGCATCCAACATATAACAGGATTCGGCCCCGAGTCACCCCCTCTTTTGGGCCAGGGACGCAGATCTGGCAATTACAACGTGAGAATTCAGGGCCGGAACCGAATTTGTTGCACCAAACCGCAAAACCGTGCGCGTGCACGGTTTTCCCGGCGCGCCAGAGTGACCCTTCCGGTCGAGAGCGACCGCGGAAACGGGCACTCTCGACCGGAAAGGTAGCGGGATCAGGCGGCGGGATCAGCCTCCGGGGATCAGGCGGCGGGGATGATTCCCGTGGCGACGAGCTTCGCGTACCAGAGGGCACTGTCCTTGGGGGTGCGCACCTCGGTGTCGTAGTCCACGTAGACGATGCCGAACCGCATCGAGTAGCCATAGGCCCACTCGAAGTTGTCCATGAACGACCAGACCTGGTACCCGCGCAGGTCGACGCCGCGCGCGAGGGCCCGGTGTGCGGCGGTGAAGTGCCGCTGCAGGTAGTCGGTGCGCAGCGGGTCGTGCACGGCGGGGCCGTCCGCTTCCTGCACGAGGGTGTCCGGAAAGGCTGCGCCGTTCTCGGTGATCATGAGCGGCTGGTCCGGGAATTCCTCGCTGAGCGACACGAGCAGTTCCTCGAGGCCCGCGGGCTCGATGTTCCAGCCCATATCGGTGTACGGGCCGGCCAGCTGCACGAATTCGACCCGGTCGGCGCCGGGCCAGGGAGAGCCGGCGGCGTCCTTGTGGCCGTCGGCGCTCTGGCGCGGGGCCTCGCCGTCCCAGAGCCGCACTCGCGTGGTCGAGTAGTAGTTGACGCCGAGCACGTCGATCGGCTGGTGGATGATCTCGGTGTCGCCGGGCCGCACGAAGGACCAGTCGGTGATCGCTGCGGTGTCGGCGAGGACATCCGCCGGGTACTCGCCCTTCAGCAACGGGCCGAGGAAGACCCGGTTGCCGAGGCCGTCGATCTGCCGAACGGCCTCTGGCCCACCGGGGCCCTCGCCTCGCACGACGTGCAGGTTGAGCGTGATCGAGAAGTCCGGGTCGTTCGTGACGACCTTCCGGAGTTCCATGATCGCGAGCCCGTGCGCGAGGTTGAGGTGGTGGACCGCGGTCAACGCCTCCGCACCGTCGGTTCGACCGGGCGCGTGCGCCCCGGAGCCGTAGCCCAGGTACGCGGAGCACCACGGCTCGTTGAGCGTCGTCCAGGTGTCGATCCGGTCGCCGAGAGCCGCGCCCATGATCCGCGCGTACTCGGCGAACGCGTACGCGGTCTCGCGGTTGGTCCAGCCGCCCTCGTCCTCCAGGGCCTGCGGGAGGTCCCAGTGGTAGAGCGTCGCGATCGGACGAATGCCGCGCTCGAGCAGCCCGTCGACGAGCCGCTCGTAGAACGCGAGGCCCTTCTCGTTGACCGGGCCGCGGCCGGTGGGCTGGATCCGGGACCACGAGATCGAGAACCGGTACGCGTGCAGGCCCAGCCGCTGCATCAGGTCGAGGTCTTCCTCGAGGTGGTGATAGTGGTCGCTCGCCTTGTCGCCGGTGTCACCGTTCAGGATCGCGCCGGGCGTGTGGCTGAAGGTGTCCCAGATCGACGGGCCGCGGCCATCCTCATCGAAGGCACCCTCGATCTGGTACGCGGCCGTCGCCGAACCGAACACGAATCCGGCGGGGAACTCCAGCCCCGAGTCGCGGTAGTCCGGGTTGCCCTGGCGGGAATCGGTCATGAGAGGGTGGCCTTTCGATTCGCGGATGCTGAGGTGTCGCCTCCCGCGCGCCTGGCGCGGAACGCGGCGTCCGAGTCACTCTGCACCGTGACCCCGTCGCCGTCTTCCACAATCGTAAAGGTCACGACGGAATCGCCGAGCGGATCCGACACGAGCACGGTCCTGGTGGCGTCGCCGCCGGGATAGACCGTGATCAGGACGTCATCGGTGTAGTCGTAGTCCGGCCGGTCGTCCCTGGCGCCCGTCGCGAGCACAGCACCCTCCCGCACCCACAACGGAATGCTGTCGAACGTGTGGGTCTCGCGGCGCCAGGCCGGTCCGGCCGCGGTCTCGCCGGTCAGGTAGTTCGTCCACGTCCCGGCGGGGAGGTAGTACGACACGTCGCCGGCCTCGCTGAAGACGGGAGCGACGAGCAGGTCGTGGCCGAGCAGGTACTGGCGGTCGAGATAGTCGACCGCGGGGTCGCCGGCGAATTCGATCTGCATCGGTCGCATGAAGGGGATGCCGGTGCGGTGCGCCTCGAGGCCGACCTGGTACAGGTAGGGCATCAGCGAGAGCTTGAGCTTCGTGAAGCGACGGGTGACGTCGACGGCGCTCTGGCCCGGTTCCTCCGTGCCGTCGTCGAAGAGCCACGGCACCCGGTAGCTCGTGGAGCCGTGCAGGCGGGAGTGGCTCGACATCAGGCCGAAGGCGAGCCAGCGCTTGAGCACGGCCGCATTGGGCATGCCCTCGAAGCCGCCGATGTCGTGGCTCCAGAACCCGAAGCCCGAGAGGGCGAGCGAGAGCCCGCCGCGCAGCGTCTCCGCCATCGACTCGTAGCTCGAGGAGTTGTCCCCGCCCCAGTGCACCGGCTGCTTCTGGCCGCCGACGGTCGCGGAGCGCGCGAACAGAACGGCGTCGCCGACGCCGTGGTGCTCCTGGAGCACCTCGAACACGGCGGCGTTGTAGAGCTGGGTGTACCAGTTGTGCATCCGCTCCGGGCTTGAACCGTCGTGCCAGACCACGTCGAGCGGGATCCGCTCGCCGAAGTCGGTCTTGATGGCGTCGACGCCCTGGTCGAGCAGGTGCCGCAGCTTGCCCTGGAACCAGGTGACGGCATCCGGGTTGGTGAAGTCGACGAGGCCCATGCCTGCCTGCCAGAAGTCCCACTGCCAGACGGAGCCGTCAGCCCTCTTCACGAGGTAGCCGGCCGCCTGGGCCTCGGCGAAGATCGGGGCGCGCTGGGCGATGTACGGGTTGATCCAGGCGCTCACGTGCAGGTTCTTGCCGTGCAGGCGGGCGAGCATCCCCTCGGGGTCCGGGAACACCCGCGGGTCCCACTCGAAGTCGGTCCAGTTGAATTCGCGCATCCAGAAGCAGTCGAAGTGGAAGACCGAGAGCGGCAGGTCGCGTTCGGCCATGCCGTCGATGAAGGAGTTGACCGTCGCCTCGTCGTACTGGGTCGTGAACGAGGTCGACAACCAGAGGCCGTACGACCAGGCCGGCACCTGGGCCGGGCGCCCGGTCAGCTCCGTGTAGCGGCCGAGCACGTCCTTGGGCGTCGGCCCGTAGATCACGAAGTATTCGAGGTACTCTCCGGCGACGGAGAACTGCACCTGTTCGACCGACTCGGTGCCGACCTCGAAGGAGACGTGCTCTGCGTGGTTGACGAGCACGCCGTAGCCCCGGTTGGTGAGGTAGAACGGGATGTTCTTGTAGGACTGCTCGCTCGAGGTGCCGCCGTCGGCGTTCCAGATGTCGATGGTCTGGCCGTTCTTCACGAGAGGGCCGAAGCGTTCGCCGAGACCGTAGACGAGTTCGCCGACGCCGAGCCCGAGCCGCGCGTGCACGTAAGCGGATGCGGGGGCGAGCCCGGTCTCCGTGACGCCGGAGACCCCGGTGGGTTCCGCCGCGATCGGCGCGCCGTCGGCGAGCTGCAGGTAGCCGATCGATTTCGGCCCGCTCTCGGTCAGGGTGCGCCCGTCGGCCTCGAAGCGGAGGCTCCAGGGGCTCCCCCTGTCGATGCGCGCGGTCAGGGGGCCGCTCGTGACCGTCCCACCGTCCGCGTCGACGGACACGATGCCGCTGCCGGTGACGGCGCCGTCGAGCTCGAACCCGGGCTCCGTGGCTCCGCCGGTGTTCTTGGCCACCCGCACCCGGATCACGCCGGGCAGCGGGGAGGACAGCGTCACCGAGAGCAGGGCACGGTTGAGCACGTCGCCGCGGTGGGCGATGACCTTGGTGGGGGCGTCGATCCGCAGTGCGTCGCCGTCACCCGTCGCGCAGGGCACGACCTCGAGGTCGTACGCCTCCTGCGCATAGAGCGGCGTGACACCGGGTCGCACGTGCCAGAATCCATCGGTGAACTTCATTACTTGACTGCTCCTGCGGTAATGCCACGCGTCAGCGTGCGCTGGAAGATGAGGAAGAAGACGAGCGTCGGCAGCAGGCCGAGCAATGCGGATGCGCTCGTGGTGGTGACGTCCATCAGGCGATCGCCCTGCAGCACGCTGATCGCGACCGGGACCGTCTGGTTCGCGTTGCTGACCAGGAACGTCAACGGGATCAGGAATTCGTTCCAGGTCCAGATGAAGAAGAAGATCAGGAGCACCGCGAGGGTCGACCGGCTGATCGGGTAGACGACGCGCCAGAGGATCTGCCAGCGGCTCGCGCCGTCGAGGGAGGCCGCCTCGAGGAGTTCCTTCGGGAAGGTTCCGTAGACGCTCGACAGCAGGTAGGTGCCGAAGGCGCTCTGGATGACCGTGAAGATGATGATGACGGCCCAGATGTTGTCGTAGAGGCCGACCTGCTTGAACATGAAGTAGAGCGGGTAGAGCAGGGCCTCCTGCGGCACCATGTTGGCGAGCAGGATGAGGACGACGATCCAGGTCCGACCGCGGATGCGGCCGATCCCGATCGCGTAGGCGTTGAACATCGACAGCAGCACGGCGGCCACGGCGACGACACTCGAGATGACGACGCTGTTCCAGAGCTTCTCCGGGAAGTTGACCCTGGTCCAGAAGTTGATGATGCCGTCGAAGTAGAGGTTGCTCGGCAGGGCAAGGGGGCCGGAGCTGTTGTAGTCGGCCGGAGACTTGAAGGAGTTGATCACGATCATCACGAACGGGATCGCGATGAACAGGCCGATGATGATGGCGATGAACAGGATGACCCAGTCGCCGGTGGTCTTGCGGGTGTGCACCTTGGGCAGCTTGAGCGGCTTGGGTTCCGGGGCGCCGGAATCGCGGCGGGGACGGATCTTGTCGGTCAGGGTAGTCATGGCTAGCGCTCCTCGTCCTGGCGCTCGAGCCGGGTCTGGAAAGTGATGAAGATGATCGCGACGATGGCGACCACGACGGTCAGGGCGGTTGCGATCGTTGCGCCGTAGCCGACCTGCTGGTTCTGGAAGAACTCGCTGTAGGAGTAGTAGCTCGGCACCATGGTCGATGTGCCCGGCCCGCCGCGGGTCAGTGCGTAGATCGGGCCGAACACCTTGAGGGCTGCGATCGTGCAGGTCAGGGTCACGACGAAGATCTCCGGGCGGATGATGCCGACGGTGATGGCGCGGAACCGCTGGAACCAGTTGGCGCCGTCGAGCTCCGCAGCCTCGTAGAGTTCCGGGTCGACGCGCTGGAGGGCGGCCATGAAGATCACGATCGGGTAGCCGAGCTGGACCCAGATCATGATGACCATGATGCAGGCCATCGCGGTGTCCGGGCTGCCGAGCCAGTTGTGTTCGAGGCCGCTGAGTCCGATGGCGCCGAGCACCTGGTTGAGGGCACCGTTCTCCGGGCGGAGGATCCAGCCGATCACGATCGCCGCGATCACGGTCGGCAGGATCTGCGGGAGGTAGTAGGTGGCGCGGAGGAAGCTTGCGATCTTGCCGCCGAACTTCTTGCCGACGAGGTCGAAGAGCATGGCCGCGAGCACGAGGCCGAGCAGGGTTGGGACAACGACCATGGCCACGATCATGGCGATCGAGTTCCCGAACGAGGTCCAGAACACGTCGTCGCCGAAGAGCTTGGTCCAGTTGTCCAGGCCGATCCAGACCGGAGGCTTGATACCGCGGTACTTGGTGAAGGTCAGGAAGAAGTTCCAGCCCAGCGGAACCAGGACGATGATGGTGAGCAGGAGCAGGCCCGGCACCAGGTAGAGCCAGAAACCCTTGCCGCCCGCACCGGGGATGAGGCTCTGCACGGGTGCGCGGCGAACGCGCTTGCCCGCAGGCTTGCCCGGCCGGGGCGGGTGCGATTCGGTTGTCTCAGTGGCCAGCGGGGCTGTCATAACCATCGCCTTGCCTTTCTTCAGTTCAGGGGTCTGCCGCGCAGCCACGACGCCGGGCCTGCGCGGCAGGAAGAGGGGGGTGCGGGTCGCGCCGGGGAGGCGCGACCCGCGGCGGACTACTTCTTGATGTCCTTGATGCCGTCGTTGTATTCGGTGCCGAGTTCGGTCAGGACGTCCTTGGACGACTTGGTGCCGTTCATGAGCTCCTGCAGGCCGGCGTTCAGCTGGTCGTAGAAGGTCGGGGTGGGCCAGTCGGGGTAGAAGCCGATGCCGTCGCGCGCGGTGAGCGTGTTGAAGTTGGCAATCAGTTCCTGGCTCTTCGGGTCCGTGATGTCCGAGGCGTTCGCGGCGACGGGGACGCCACCGTTGTTGCCGATCAGGGCCTGGATCTCCGGGCGCATCGTGATGTCGATGAATGCGGCGGCGAGGTCCTTGTTCTTGGCCTTCTCGGGGACGACCCACATGTTTCCGCTGGATCCGGGAGACATCGTGGCGCCGGGGTAGAGGAAGGTGCCGAAATCGAAGCCCTTGATCTCTGTCGTGAAGCGGTTGTACCACCAGCTGCCGGAGAAGAAGATCGGGTTCGTCCCAGCGATGAACGCGGTGCCGGCATCCTCTGCCTTGGTCCCGGTGGCGTCTTTGGAGATGTAGCCCTTGTCGGTCCAGTCCTTGATGGTGTTGGTCGCGTAGGTCAGTTCCTTGCCCTGCCAGTCGACGTCACCGGTGTAGAGCTGGTAGTCGTTGACGAAGCTGCGGTCTGCCTTGGTCAGCGCAAGCTGGTACCAGAGCTGGCCGAGCGGGTACTCGGCTGCCGACTCCGCCAGCGGGGTGATCCCGGCGTCCTTGAAGGTTTTCAGTGCGGCTTCGAACTCGGCCTGCGTGGTCGGGATCGCGACGTTGTACTTCGCGAACATGTCCTTGTTGTAATAGGCCTCGACGAATTCGCCGTAGTTCGGAACGCCGTACCAGGAGCCGGAGCCCATGATGCCGTTTTCGTCATACTTGGCGGTGGTCTGCAGGGAGGGGGCGAGCTTCGCGTCCCAGCCGTACTGGCTGACGTAGTCGTCGAGGTTGCTGAGCAGCCCCTGGCTTGCGAGCAGGCCGGCGGTGGCGTTGCCCTTGTTGTACTCGAGGATGTCGGGGGCCTGGTCGGAGTTGAGGACCTGGCTCGCGGTCGAACGGATCTGCTCGAAGCTCTTCGCTTCGAACTTCACCTTCGCGCCGGTCTCCTTCTCGAAGACCTTGATCGCCTCGTTCCAGGCGATTCCCATCGCACTGGTATCGGACTCGAAGTCCCAGAGCGTCAGGGTCTTCCCCGTGCCGTCGACGGGGCCAGCCGAGCTGGCGCTCGTGGATCCGCCGGTTGAACCGCTTGCGCAGCCGGTCAAGAGTGCCGCTGCTGCCGTCATTGCGACGACAGCGAGGGCGCGCTTTCCTAATCTCACTTTCTACCTCCTTGTAGTGGCGACACCGATTCCTGTCGCCGATGACGACCCGAGCGCGAGCGAATCGAAACGCTTCGATAATTGCTGTGCTTATCGCCCGCCGAAACGCTTCGACAGTGGGTCGCTTTGAAGCATAGGGGCCTGCGGATGCGGGCACAAGTTGTTTGTTGATATTCGCAACATATCCGCGTCGCGCGAGCATCCGGCCCGGCCGCGATCCCCCGGATCCTCCACCTGGGGTGTCGCATATCGAGGTTCACACGCGGGTTGAACATCGATATGCGACACCTCAGGGACGTCATCGACGACCGACGGCGGCGCGGCGCACCCGCGCACGGAGAGCGCGCCGCGGGGTACCCGGCTTCATCCGGTACATGTCGGCGTCCGCCCGCGCGAACAGATCCTCCGCGCTCGCGCCGGGGGCCCCGATGGCCACGCCGATGCTGGCCCGGACGGCGAGCGTGAGGTCTCCGATCGGGAACACGGGGCGCATCCGCTCGGTGATGCGCTCGACGAGGGCGGACGCCTCGGGAATCCCGCCGGTGATCAGGATGACGAATTCATCTCCGCCGAGGCGCGCGACGAGGTCGCTGGGCCGGACTACGGCACCCAGTCGCTCGGCGACCAGGCAGAGCACGGTGTCGCCGACGGCGTGACCATGCCGGTCGTTGATGGACTTGAAGTCGTCGAGGTCGCAGTAGACCAGCGCCACCTCACCGGACTCCCGGCCGACGGCCTCCTCGAGGGCCGAAATGAACTGCCGGCGATTGGCCAGGCCGGTCAGGTCGTCGTGGTTCGCGGCCCTGTCGAGCTGGCGCTCTGCGTGGACGAGTCCCGTGATGTCGCGCGACACACTCAGGTATTGCGTGACGCGGCCCTCGACGTTGCGCTTGAACGGGGTGAGTCCGCGCTCGACCCACAGGCTGCGCCCGTCGGCGGTCACCATCCGGTGCCGGCAGTGCACGACCTCGTGATCGAGGGCCAGCCGCACTCGCTCCTGGGCAGCGCGGTAGATGCCCCGGTCTTCGCTTGGAACGGCGCGGTCCCGCTCCGCGGGATCCGACAGGCCCTCGACGCTGTAGCCGTAGGTCTCGCTCAGGGACTTCGAGGCCCAGAGAAGCTTCTCCTCGTCAAGGTCGAACACCGTGATCAGGTCGGGGGTGGTCTCGAGGACGGCGTTCTGGAATTCGAGCACTTCCCCGAGACGTTGCTGCGCCGCCATCCGCTCGGAGACGTCGGCAACCTGCACGAAGAAGCCTCCGGCGATGTCGGGCTGGTAGTCGACCTGCAGGTGGCGCGTCACGCCACCGGCGTCGACGAGGGTCCGGTCGAAATGCTGCGGGATTCCGTCGAGTGCACCACGCACCATGGGAAAGTTGCTCGCGTAGAGCTCGGCGCCGAGCACCTCGCTGATATGCCGGCCGCGCATTGCCGCGGCGTCGCCGCCGAGCAGCATGCCGTACGCGGTGTTGGCGAGGTCGCAACGGAGGTCGTTGTTCCAGTGCCCGATCAGGGCGGGGATCCGGTCGATTGCGGTTCGCAGGAGGTCCCGTTCTGCCACGAGTGCCTCGTAGTCGTCCATCGTCACCTTTGCCCGAGGAATGCGACCACGGGAACCCGTCGAAGCTCCCCCACTTGGAGGGTACAGGTCCCGGAGCGTTCCGCACCGTTCCCGGAGAAGATCCGGTGGTGGGACCCGGCTTCCCGGGTCGGGAGCGGGTCAGGATCGCGGGGAGGCCCCTGGCCGATCCGGCGGCGGTGCGATCGAGCCGCGCTCGTAGAAACGCGGAGGGACGAGCTCGATACGGGGTTCGATCGGACCGCTCACCTGCTCGATCGCGAGCGTGACCGCGCGCCAGCAGGAGTCGGCGGCGACGAGCGGAATCGTGTCGAGCGGAGGCTCGAAGTGATCGGTCTCGAAGCTCGCGCAGGCCGCAAGCACGGAGAGATCCCGCGGCACCCGCAGGCCGCGTTCCCGCAGCACGTCCAGAACCGCGGTGTGTATGCTCTCCTCGGCATGGAGGACGAGCGCCGTCATGTCCGGGCGCTCCGCGAAGAGCGCATCGAGGGCGATCCGGACGCTCGGGCCGTCCCGTTCGGGCATCACGAACGCCGTCTCGACCCCGTGGGCCGCAGCGGCCGCGAAGAAACCGTCGCGGAACCGGGGCGGGAAATTCGAGCCGCGGGCATAGACGCCGGGAGAGTGCCCGATCAGGCCGATCGACCGGTGCCCGGCTGCCACCAGCTTCTCGACCGCGAGCGCCGCAGCGGCCTCGAAATCGAGGTCGACGCAGACGAGACCGGCGGCATCCCGGGGAATCCCGATGAAGGTCGCCGGCACGCCGAGCTCGCGGATGACCGCGACCCTGTCGTCATCGCCCGCGACGTCGAGCACGATGATGCCGTCGACGAGGCTGCTCGACGCCACCCGGCGCAGTCCGCTCGTCGCCTCGTCCTGGGTGAGCAGCAGCACGTCGTAGTCGTGTTCGCGGGCGGCCTGCGCGACCGCGAGCACGAAGGCCATGTGGGCCGGCGCATAGGTGTCCGCGTGAAAAGGCGCCGTGAGGGCGAAGATGTTGGTGCGGGTGCCCGCGAGCATCCTGGCCCCCGCGTTCGGACGATAGCCGAGACTCTCCACGGCATCGAGGACGCGCACGCGCGTGGATGCCGCGATCGACCGCTTGCCGGACAGCGCGTAGGACACCGTGCTGATCGAGACACCGGCAACCCGCGCAACATCGTGGATGCTCGCCATGGCGCCGACCTCGCTTCCCGATAATAAATGTCTTGTCGCACAGTCTGACCCATGAACCAACGGACCAGAACCACCCCGTCCCGGATTTGTTGTGAGAATCGACTTAAACGGGTCAGGGGTCACGGATGCCGGCGGTCCGGTCACTAGGGTGGTCAAGCATGACGGTCTTCGCGAATCCGGTCCTGCCCGGAATGTACCCCGATCCCTCGGTCTGCCGGGTCGGCGACACCTTCTACCTCGCCAATTCGTCGTTCGAGTACTTCCCCGGTCTCCCACTGCACTCGAGCACCGACCTCGTCACCTGGACACCCCTCGGCCACGCGATCGACCGCACCGGGCAGGCCGGCCTGCTCGACCTCGCCGGGGTGCCGGACTCCGGCGGCCTCTACGCGCCGACCCTGCGCCATCACGACGGTCTTTTCTTCCTCGCCTGCACCGTCGTCGGCGGCGCGGCGGACGCGTCGTTCTTCCTCACCACGACCGACCCGGCCGGGCCCTGGTCCGATCCGGTGTTCCTCGAGGGCGCGCGCGGCATCGATCCGACGGTCTTCTTCCACGAGGGCAGGGTCTGGTGGGCCGGCTGCCGCCTCGTCGAACCCGGCGCATACCCCGGCCAGACCGAGATTTGGCTCCGCGAGCTCGACCCGGTCGCCGGGCGACTCTTCGGCCAGGAGCACATCCTCTGGAATGGCGCGGTTGCCGGGGCGGTGTGGGCGGAGGGCCCGCACCTCTTCGCGCACGACGGGTGGATCTACCTCCTCGCCGCCGAGGGCGGCACCGAACGGAACCACGCCGTCTCGGTCGCCCGCTCCCGGTCCGTCACGGGCCCATACGTCGGGAACCCCGGCAACCCGGTCCTCAGCCACCGCCAGCTGGGAGCCACCGCGAGCGTGCAGAACGTCGGGCACGCCGACCTCGTCGAGGCAGGGGACGGCTCCTGGTGGGCCCTCGCCCTCGGCGTGCGCAGCCGCGCGGGCGGGCACGTGCTCGGACGGGAGACCTTCCTCGCGCCCGTCGCCTGGGAGTCCGGCTGGCCCGTGGTCAACCCGGGTGCAGGCCGGCTCGGCGAGCGCGGAAACACACCGTTCACGAGCGCGGATGCGCCGACCCCGGCCGAACTGCATGACACATTCCCGGTCGGGCCGCTCGCGGCGCACTGGCTCGGCGTGCGCGGGCCGGTGCCGGGAGCGCACACCTCTGCGGCAGGGTTGCACCTCGAGCCTCCTGCGCCGCCGGCCCTGGACCCGGCCGGGTCGACATCGGCGCCACGACCCGCGACGAGGACGCCGGCCGCGTTCCTGGGGTACCGGTTGCGGCATCCCGACGTGCGGGCCGGTCTCCGCCTGGTGCTGCCGTACCCCGGGGTCACGGCCGGGCTCGCCCTGCGGCAGAGCGAGAACTTCGGCCTGCGCATCGAGCTCGCGCACGCGCCGGCCGGCTGGACTGCGACCGCGATCGCGCGCGCGGACGGGGCTGACACGGTCCTCGGCAGCGTGCCGCTCGACCCCGTCGCACCGGGCTCCCTGCTCGGCCTCACCGCGGAGCTGTCTGCGGCGGGGGTCGCTTTCACGGTCACGGTCGCCGGCGAGACGCGCGTCGTCGCCGTGACGGATGCCGCCCTCCTGACGACCGAGCGCGCCGGCGGCTTCGTGGGCACCGTCGTCGGGCCCTTCGTGAGCGGCGAGCCCGGCCACCCGGTCACGGTCACCGGCTTCGACTACGTGCCGACGGCATCCGCCACGCCCTGACCGAACCGATTCGACGGGGATTCTGCCCGGAAAGCCCTTCACACCCGCTCCCCCGCGAAATGGACCAGAAGAGTCCGTCGAATGGGTTGGGAGTCAGGCGAGAGGGGCCGTGCTGTGCCGCGTGACGAGGCTCGTCGCAAGATCCATCCGCTGCACGGTGCCGCCAGGGGAATGCCGCATGCTGACCGCGAGATTCGCCGCGGCCTCCGCCATCTCGGTGAGCGGCTGCCGGATCGTCGTGAGCGGCGGCCCGACCCACCGGGCGAGGGGGAGGTCGTCGTAGCCGACGACCGAGAGGTCGGCGGGGATGAGCAGCCCCAGCGCCCTGGCCGCCTCGTACACGCCCATGGCCTGGAGGTCGCTCCCCGCGAAAATGGCGGTCGGCCGGTCCGGCCGGTCGAGCAGCTCGACCGCGCGCACCCGGGCCCCCTCCGGGTGGAAGTCACCGTCGAGCACGAGGGAGGAGTCGTAGGCGATTCCGGCCGCTTCGAGCGCGGCACGGTACCCGCCGATCCGCGCGACCGAACACAGCATGTCGACCGGACCCCCGATCATGCCGATCCGGGTGTGCCCGAGGTCGATGAGGTGCCGGGTCGCCGCGAGGCCGCCCGACCAGTTCGCCGAGCCGATCGAGGGAACGTCCGGGGTCGGCTCCCCCGCCGGGTCGACGACCACGAAGGGGATACCGCGGGTCGCGAGCTTCTGCTTCTGCTCCCCTGAGAGGTCCGAGAAGACCAGGATCACGCCGACCGGATTGCGGGCGATCACGCCGTCGATCCATTCCACGGACGGCGCGTGCCTGTCGCCGCTCTCGGTGAGGACGATGCTGAGCCCGTTCGCCCGCGCGACGCGCTCCACCCCGCGGATGATCTCGATCGCCCAGACGCTCTCGAGCTCGTGGAAGACGAGCTCGAGCAACGGCGCGGAGGCTGCGGCGTCGCCGCGACGGCTGTACCCGTTGCGGGAGAGCAGCTCTTCGACCCGGGTGCGCGTCGCAGGGGCGACGTCGCCGCGGCCGTTGAGCACCTTGGACACGGTGGAGAGCGACACGGCCGCGAGCGCGGCGATCGCCGACAGGGTCACGCGGTCCGGACTCTCCCGGCTTTCTTCGACGATCGACATGGCCTCATTCTTCCCCGAAGCCTCGGCTCCGTGCATCCGTTTGGTTTGTCGCTTGACGCAACAAACCCTGCGCCATAGACTCCAGTCATCCTAATCACTTTCGGCAACTTCGCCGAAACTTTCGAGAGGCGTTCAATGTCGAACACGAGCAGGTGGCTCAAACGAGCCGTCGCCGCATCCGCAGTAATCGCGTTGGGAGTCACGCTCTCCGCGTGCTCCGGCACATCAGGCAGCACAGCCAACAGCAACCGTCCGGAGAATGTCATCCACGTCGCCGTCTACGGAGACGCGGGTAACACCGTCGAGCAGGCCATGGTCGACAAATTCAACGCCACCTCCAAGGTCCAGGTCATCCTCGACCGGATCCCCGGCGCCAATTACCAGCAGAAGCTCCAGACGATCATCAGCACCGACGCGGCGCCCGACGTCTTCTTCAACTGGGGCGGCGGCAGCATCCAGCCGTTCGTGAAGGCCAACCTCCTCCTCCCCCTCACCGACATGATCAAGTCGGACCCGGCCCTCGAGTCGAGCTTCCTGCCCTCGGTCTTCAACGCCGCCGCGATCGACGGCGTGCCGTACGGCATCCCGATGCGCGGCACCCAGCCGGTCATCCTGTTCAACAACAAGCAGGTCCTGACGGATGCGGGAATCACCGCCCCGAAGACGTGGGACGACCTGCTCGCCGACGTCAAGGTCCTCACGGCGAAGGGCATCACCCCGATCGCCCTCGGCGGCGCCGACCAGTGGCCGACCCTGATGTGGTTCGAGTACCTCTTCGACCGTGTCGCCGGCCCCGACCTCCTCACGAAGGCCATCGGCGGCGACACCACCGTCTGGGACTCCGCCGACGGCAAGGCAGCACTCACCAAGCTCAAGTCCCTCATCGACGCGGGCGCCTTCGGCACCAACTTCGACTCCGTGAGCTTCGTCGACGGCGGCTCGCCCGCTCTGCTCCGCACCGGCAAGGCCGCCTTCGAGCTCATGGGCTCGTGGGAGTACTCCACCCAGCAGACCGCGGACAAGGCGTGGACCGAAGCCAACCTCGGCTACACCGGCTTCCCGTCGATCGCCGATGGCAAGGGTGACGGCGCCGACCTCGTCGGCAACACGAACAACTACTACTCGGTCATCAAGGCCACCCGCTACCCGGACACCGCCCGCGACTTCCTGAAGCTGATGTACTCCGACGAGTTCGTCCAGGCCCAGCTCGGCATCGGCAACCTCCCCACGACGACCACGACCGAGAAGTTCCTCGACCAGGCCGCCGACCCGGCATACGCGACCTTCCAGTTCAACCTGGTCAAGGACGCACCCGCGTTCCAGCTCTCCTGGGACCAGGCTTACCCCCAGTCGGCATCCGCCGACATGAAGACCGCGGTCTCGCAGTTCTTCACCGGCAAGCTCGACGTCGCCGGCTTCATCTCCGCGATGCAGGCACTCTAGGTAACTGACCATGAAGCGTCCAACCACCGGGCGCTCACGGCACTCGGGCGGCCCCAACGTGGGCCGCCCGGGCTTCGCCTGGGCCCTCCCCGCCACAATCTTCTTCGCCCTCTTCGCGATCGTCCCCCTCATCGGCGTCGCGGTGATGTCCTTCACGAGCTGGAGCGGCCTCGGCTCTCCCGAGTTCAACGGGCTCGACAACTGGAACAAGCTCCTCGGCGACAAGGTCATGATGCAGAGCCTCTGGCTGAGCGCCCTGCTCACCCTGCTCGGCGTCGTCATCCAGACCCCGCTCAGCATCCTGCTCGGCGTCTGGGCCGCGGGACAGCAGAAGAACCGCGCCGTCCTCTCCGCGATCTACTTCATCCCGCTGCTGCTCTCCTCCGCGGCCGTCTCGGTGCTCTGGCGGGCCCTGCTCGACCCGAACTTCGGCATCCCCGGCCAGCTGGCCGGGATCTTCGGCGGCGACGGCAACCTGCTCGGCAGCCAGGCCGGCGCGATCGCCGTGCTGACCTTCGTCGGCGCGTGGCAGTTCACCCCGCTGCACACCCTGCTCTACCAGGGCGCTGCCCGGTCGGTCCCGCCCGTGCTCTACCAGGCCGCCGAGATCGACGGCGCAGGCACGATGCGCAAGTTCTTCAGCATCACCCTGCCGCAGCTGCGCAACACCATCGTGACCTCCGGCATCCTGATGGTCGTCGGCGGCCTCACCACCTTCGACACCGTGCTCATCCTGACCAAGGGCGGGCCGGGCACCGACACCACCATCACGCCGTACTACATGTACCGGAAGGCGTTCCAGTCCTTCGACTTCGGCGTCGGCAGCGCGATCGCGCTCGTCCTCGTGGTCATCGCGACGGCCATCTCGCTCATCATGGTCAGGGCGACCGGCTACGACAAGATGAACAGCGCCCAGGAAGGCATCTGATGAAGCCCAGACCGAATTACTTCGCCGGGGCCGGCAGCATCATCTGGCTCCTGATCGTCCTCGTCCCGATCTACGTCATGGTCACGGCGACGATCCAGACGCAGCAGGGCTACGCATCCGCCGGCCCGTTGTCTCTGCCGAGCTCGTTCACCCTCGACAATTTCGGCGCCCTCGTCACGGGCGGGTTCCTCACCTACGTGTGGAACACCGTCATCGTCACGGTGAGCGTCGTCGCGATCGTCGTGCTCGTCGTCCCACCGCTCTCCTACGCGGTCGTCCGCAGCCGCAGCCGGGGCATCTCGCTGATCTTCCGCACCTTCCTGCTCGGACTCGCGATCCCGGCCCAGGCCGTCATCGTGCCGATCTTCTACCTGATCTCGGTCGCCGGGCTCTACGACAGCCTGATCGGCATCATCCTGCCGACGGCGGCGTTCTGCCTGCCGATCTGCACCCTGATCCTGACCGGCAGCATGCGCGACATCACCCCGGAGCTCTACGAGGCCATGGCCATGGACGGTGCGACGCCGATGCGCAGCTTCTTCCAGCTCGTGCTTCCCCTCTCCAAGAGCGGCATCTCGACGATCATCGTCTTCTCCGCGCTGCAGGCCTGGAACGGCTTCCTGTTCCCCCTGATCCTGACCCAGTCGGCCTCGACCAAGGTGATCACCCTCGGACTGTTCGACTTCCAGTCGCAGTACGGTGTCAACATTCCGGGGCTGATGGCGGCCGTGCTGCTCTCGATGCTCCCGGTTCTCTTCGTGTACCTATTCGCCCGGCGCGCCCTCGTTCAGGGCCTCATGGGCGTCGGAGGCAAGTAATCATGACCGACATACTCTCCCCAGCCCCTTCCCCCGTGGATGCCGCGCCGCACGCCTGGCAGGACACCGCACGCTCCCCCGCCGAGCGCGTCGACACCCTCCTCGCCGCGATGACCCTGCGCGAGAAGGTCGCCCAGCTCTACGGAGTCTGGGTCGGCGCCTCAAACGACGGCGGCGGCGTCGCCCCGTACCAGCACGACATGGAGGACGTCCTCGACCTCGACGCCCTCCTGCCGCACGGCCTCGGCCAGCTGACCCGGCCGTTCGGCTCCGGGCCCGTCGACGCCGCCGTCGGCGTCGTCTCCCTCGCGCGCAGCCAGCGTCGCATCGTCGCGGCCGGCCGCTTCGGCATCCCCGCCCTCGCCCACGAGGAGTGCCTCGCCGGCTTCACCGCGTGGGGCGCGACCGCATACCCGGTGCCGCTGGCCTGGGGCGCGACCTTCGACCCCGGCCTCGTGCAGGAGATGTCGGGCCGGATCGGCGCGAGCATGCGCTCCGTCGGAGTGCACCAGGGCCTCGCTCCCGTTCTCGACGTCGTACGCGACGCCCGCTGGGGCCGCGTCGAGGAGACCATCGGAGAGGACCCGATCCTCGTCGGCACCATCGCGACCGCCTATGTGCGCGGTCTCGAGTCCGCCGGCATCGTCGCGACCCTCAAACACTTCATCGGTTACTCCGCATCGAAGGCCGGCCGCAACCTCGCCCCCGTCTCGATCGGCCGCCGCGAATTCAACGACGTGCTCGTCCCGCCGTTCGAAATGGCGGTGCGCGAGAGCGGGGTCCGCTCCGTGATGCACGCGTACACCGACATCGACGGCGTGCCGACCGCCGCAGACCCGACCCTGCTCACCGGGCTCCTCCGCGACACCTGGGGCTTCACCGGAACGGTCGTCGCCGACTACTTCGGCATCGCCTTCCTGAAGACCCTGCACGCGATCGCCGAGACCTGGGGGGATGCCGCGGTGCAGGCCCTCCGCGCCGGCGTCGACGTGGAGCTGCCGACCGTCAAGACCTTCGCGGAACCGCTCCTCGCCGAGATCGAGGCCGGCCGGCTCCCGACCGACTACATCGACCGCGCAGCCCGGCGTGTGCTGCTGCAGAAGCTCGACCTCGGCCTGCTCGACGCCGACTGGTCGCCGCTCCCGGCCGGCTGGACCGAGACCGACCTCGCCGACGTCGAGGCCGTGCGCGGGCGGGTCGATCTTGATCCCGCCGCGAGCCGGAGCGTCGCGCGCCGGATCGCCGAACAATCGGTTGTGCTGCTGACGAACGACGGCCTGCTGCCGCTCGCGCCGGCATCCACCGGCTCACCGCTGCGGATCGCGGTCGTCGGCCCCAATGCCGACGACGCGCTCAACCTGCTCGGCTGCTATTCGTTCCCCGGCCACGTCGGCACCCTGCACCCCGAGGTGCCGATCGGAATCGAAATCCGCACCGTGCTCGAAGCAGTTCGCGCTGAGTACCCCCTGGCGACCGTGACATACTCGCCCGGCGTCACCGTCGATGGGACCGACGAGACCGGCATCGCGCCGGCGGCACGTGCCGCAGCCGACGCCGACCTCGTGATCATCGTGCTCGGCGACCGGCCCGGACTGTTCGGGCGCGGGACCAGCGGGGAGGGCTGCGACGCCGAGTCGCTCGAACTGCCCGGCCGGCAGTGGCGGCTGCTCGACGCGGTCCTCGCGAGCGGAACCCCCGTCGTGACCGTGCTCGTCGCCGGACGCCCCTACTTCCTGCGCGATGCACCCGAACGGTCCGCGGCCGTGTTGCAGTCGTTCTTCCCCGGCGAGGAGGGCGCCGGGGCGCTCGCCGGCGTGATCAGCGGCCGGGTCAACCCGTCCGGCCGGCTGCCCGTGAGCGTGCCGAACCACGCGGGCGGCCAGCCCGGCGGGTACCTCGCCGCGCCGCTCGGAAGCCGGAACGAGGTCTCCAACCTCGACCCGACCGCACGCTTCCCCTTCGGCCACGGTCTCGGCTACAGCCGATTCGAGTGGACCGATGCCGCGATCGGCGCGGCCTCGATGACCACGGATGCCGCAACGACGGTCACGCTCACGGTCACGAACGCGGGTGCCCTCGCAGGGGCAGACGTGGTGCAGCTCTACCTGCACGACCCGGTCGCCTCGGTCGTGCGCCCGGTGAACCGGCTGATCGGGTACGCGCGGGTCGAGCTGGATGCCGGTGCGAGCGCACGCGTCGAGTTCACGGTGCACGCCGACCTGTCCGCGTTCACGGGCAGGGACGGCGACCGCATCGTCGAACCCGGTGCTCTCGAGCTGCGGCTCGGGCACTCGAGCGCGCTCGTCGCCGCACCCCTCAACCTGCGGCTCACCGGGCCCGTGCGCACCGTCGACCACACCCGCGCCCTCGTGGCCGCGGCGACCGTCGCCCCGCGCTGAAGCCCCGCCCGACCGGCCCGTTCCGGTCGCACCGATTGCCGGATGACGGTAGCGCGGCATCCGCTTTTCCCCTAATATGTTTATAGATACAACAAATCATCAACGTCGCTGACAGACAAGGAACCTCATGGCCATCACGCCCACCCCCGCAGACAAATTCTCCTTTGGCCTCTGGACCATCGGCTACAACGGCGCTGACCCCTTCGGTGGGCCGACTCGTCCGCCGCTCGACGTCGTCGACGCCGTGGAGAACCTGGCGAAAATCGGGGCGTACGGCCTGACCTTCCACGACAACGACCTGTTCCCGTTCGGCTGCACGGAAGAGAAGCGCCAGTCGCAGATCGACCGCGTCAAGCAGGCGTGTGCAGACACCGGCCTGATCATTCCGATGATCACGACGAACCTGTTCAGCGAGCCCGTCTTCAAGGACGGCGGCTTCACCTCGAACGACCGCAGCGTCCGCCGCTTCGCCCTCCGCAAGGTGCTGCGCAACCTCGACCTCGCGGCCGAACTCGGCGCGAAGACCTTCGTAATGTGGGGCGGGCGCGAAGGCGCGGAGTACGACTCGGCCAAGGACATCCGCTCGGCCCTCTCCCGCTACCGCGAAGCCGTCAACCTGCTCGGCGACTACGTCACCGACAAGGGCTACGACATCCGCTTCGCGATCGAGCCCAAGCCGAACGAACCCCGCGGCGACATCCTGCTGCCGACGATCGGTCACGCGATGGCGTTCATCACGACCCTCGAGCGCCCCGAATTGGTCGGCGTGAACCCCGAGGTCGGCCACGAGCAGATGGCCGGGCTCAACTTCGCCGCCGGCATCGCCCAGGCGCTGTACCAGGGCAAGCTCTTCCACATCGACCTCAACGGCCAGCGCGGCATCAAGTACGACCAGGACCTCGTCTTCGGCCACGGCGACCTGCACAACGCCTTCGCTCTCGTCGACCTGCTCGAAAACGGCGGCCCGAACGGTGGCCAGACCTACGAGGGCCCTCGCCACTTCGACTACAAGCCGAGCCGCACCGAGGACATCACGGGCGTCTGGGACTCCGCCAGGGCCAACATCCAGACGTACCTGCTGCTCAAGGAACGCGCCGCGTCCTTCCGCGCCGACCCCGAGGTGCAGCAGATGCTCGCCGCGGCCAAGGTGCCCGACCTCGCGCTGCCGACCCTCGGCGAAGGCGAGACCTACGACGACCTGCTCGCCGACCGCGCCTCCTACGAAGACTTCGACACCGACGCGTACTTCGGCGGCAAGGGCTTCGGCTTCGTTCGCCTGCAGCAGCTGGCCCTCGAGCACCTGCTCGGCGCCCGCAACTAGCACAGCATCACCTGCGCGCCCCGGCCGGCGTGTCACGCTCATCTGGGGGGCGGGACAAACCGGCCGGGGCGCGTTCGCGCACGCCGCGCCCGCACGTCCTCACTCGCACCCCACCCCCTCTCGAAGCGGAGAATGTAGTCATGTCACTGGTTGCCGGAGTCGATTCCTCGACCCAAAGTTGCAAGGTCGTCGTTCGTGACACGGAAACCGGTGCGCTCGTTCGCAGCGGTCGCGCCGTGCATCCGGAGGGGACCGAGGTCGACCCACAGAAGTGGTGGGAGGCCCTGCAGGCCGCCGTCGCCGACGCCGGCGGACTGGGCGATGTCGCAGCGATCTCGATCGCGGCCCAGCAGCACGGCATGGTCGTCCTCGACATCGACGGCCGCGTTATCCGCCCGGCCCTGCTCTGGAACGACACCCGTAGCGCCCCCGCAGCCGCAGAGCTGATCGACGAGGTCGGCGCCGCCGAATACGCCCAGCGCACCGGCCTCGTGCCGGTCGCGTCGTTCACAGCGACGAAGCTGCGCTGGCTGCGCGACGCCGAACCGGGCAACGCCGCGCGCGTCGCCGCGGTCGCGCTCCCCCATGACTGGCTCACCTGGCGGCTGCGCGGCTTCGGCCCGGCCGACGAGAGCCCTCTCGGCCCCGACCTGACGGCGCTGACCACGGACCGCTCCGATGTGAGCGGCACCGGCTACTGGTCGCCGATCACGGGCGAGTACGACCTCGACCTCTTCGAGCGCGCCCTCGGGCACGCGGCCGTGCTGCCGCGCGTGCTCGGCCCGGGTGAGATCGCCGGAGAGACGGTCGCACTCAGCCTCGCCTCCCCTGACGAATTCGACGGAGATCGTGCCGATTCGACACCTGAGACGACCAGTGCATCGTTCACCGACCTGGAATCCCCGTCGAATTGGGTACCCGCCGGCATCGTCGTCGGCGTCGGCGCCGGCGACAACGCGGGCGCCGCCCTCGGCCTCGGAGCGGGCGACGGCGACGTCATCGTATCGATCGGCACGAGCGGCACCGTCTTCGCGGTGACCGCGACCCCGGCAACGGATGCCACGGGCACGGTCGCGGGGTTCGCCGACGCGAGCGGGCTCTTCCTTCCGCTCGTCGCGACGCTCAACGCCGCGCGCGTGCTCGACGCGGTGCGCGGACTCCTCGGCGTGGACCACGACGAGCTCGGCCGACTCGCCCTCGAGGCGGAGGCCGGCGCGAACGGCCTCGTGCTCCAGCCCTATTTCGAAGGCGAGCGCACCCCGAACCTGCCCAACGCGACCGCGACCCTCTTCGGGCTCACCCTCGCCTCGACCACCCGGCCGAACCTCGCCCGCGCGGCGATCGAAGGCCTGCTCTGCGGGCTCGCCGACGGCCTCGAGGCCGTGCGCGGCCAGGGTGTCGTCGTCTCCCGGGTGCTCCTGATCGGCGGCGCGGCGCAGAACCCGGCCGTCCGCGGCATCGCGGCGGAGCTCTTCGACAACCCCGTCGTCGTTCCGGCCCCTGGCGAGTATGTCGCCGACGGCGCAGCCGTGCAGGCGGCGTGGGCGCTGACGGGAGCGCGACCGGAGTGGCGCATCTCGCTCGCGGCGGAGCCGGCGATCGACTTCCGCCCCGTGATCCGCTCGCAGTACGCCGCCCACCGCGTCTGACCCACCTGCTCCGACCCACCCCCGCCTGCCGGGTCAGAGCGCGCTGATCCGCCAGCTCGCCTCGTGGGTGTCTCCTGGCGCCAGACGAACGAGGTCGATGCCGGAGTTGAACGCGTCAGGAGGGCACGTCATCGGCTCCACCGCGAGGCCGAGCCGGGTGACCCCTGGCAGCGGCAGGTCCGCGGTGTGCACTTGCAGCCACGGGCATTCCGGCCCGAAGCTCATGGCCACACCGCGTCCGTCGGCCTCCCGCAGTTCGAGTGTCGCGCGCCCGCCGGAGTCCTGGATGATGCCCGTGAACGCGTGATCGATCTCCGTCGCACCCAGCACCCGGGGCTCCCGGAAGTCGAAGGCACCGTCGCCGGCCGCGACGTCGACGACTCCGACCGGCAGCAGCCGGTCCGGTGTGACCTCGAGGAACCGGTCGGCCGGAAGCCTGAGCGTCCAGCTGTCCAGCGGGGAATCCCCCGCGCGCAGGTACGGATGCGGGCACACGCCATACGGCGCCGTGCCCGCTCCGGAGTTGCACACCTCGATCGTGGTCGTCAGTCCATCCGCGGCGAGCGCGTACCGGGCCGTGAAGTCGAGCTGGAAGGGATAGCCGGGACCGGCGGGCAGCCTGAGTCCGAGCACGACCTCGCCGGGAGCCTGCGCGAGCAGCCGCCAGGCCCGGTCGAACACGAGCCCGTGCAGCGCGCAGTCCCGCGACGGCTCGTTGACCGGCACGTGCACGGCCACTCCGTCTACCGGGTAGCGACCGTCCGCGATCCGGTTGGGCCAGGGTGCCGCGAGAG
Organism: Cryobacterium sp. MDB1-18-1; assembly: GCF_004402735.1. Taxonomy (NCBI): domain Bacteria; kingdom Bacillati; phylum Actinomycetota; class Actinomycetes; order Micrococcales; family Microbacteriaceae; genus Cryobacterium; species Cryobacterium sp. MDB1-18-1. The sequence goes on from NZ_SOFR01000044.1 coordinate 341,671, forward strand.
CGCCCCGGAAGCCGACCATGGCCTCGTCCCGGTCAAAGCTCACGACCAGGTCGCGCCCCTCGTACTGCAGCAGGCGGAGGCACGCGCCGATCTCGGTCACGACCGCGCGGTAGCCGTGTCCCGCGATCTCGTACTGCTCGCCGCTCGGCGCGGGGTTGGGTCCCGCCGTCGTGGTCTCGCTCGTCATGATTCCTGTCCTCGCTCTTCGGATGCCCCGGGCACGGTCACCGGTTCGCGCGATTCCGAGGACTCACGCTCGATCACCCGGAAGTCGGCCAGGAACTCTCTCGGCGCCTCCGGGGCGGTGGCATTGATCCGTTCGAGCAGCACCCGCACGGCGGTCTCGGCGATCTCTGCCCTCCCGGGATCGACCGTCGAGAGCGTCGGAAGGCTGTACCGGGTCTCGTCGAGATCGTCGAAGCCCATCAGCGCCACGTCCTCCGGGATGCGCAGCCCAGCCTGCTGGAGCACGCGCATGGCGCCGAGGGCCAGGGTGTCGTTGAGTCCGAACACGGCGTCGAACTCCACGCCGGAGGCGAGCAGCTCCCGCGTCGCTGTGGCGCCGTTCGAGCGGTGCCACAGGGTCGTGAACCCGATCAGGGCGGGGTCGAAGGGAATTCCGGCGGCCTCGAGGGCCTCCCGGTACCCGCGCAGGCGCAGGCCGGCCGAGCCGATCACTTCGCCCTCGTGCGCACCGACCACCGCGATCCGGCGCCGTCCCCGCCGGATCAGGTGTTCGGTCGCCGCCCTCGCGGCATCGACGTTGCGCATCGTGACGTGGTCGGTCGGCCCGTTGAAGATCCGCTCCCCGAGCAGCACGAGCGGGTAGCCGACCCGCAGGAAGTCCGCGTCGTCGTTGCCCATGCCGAGAGGGCTGAAGATCAGGCCGTCGGTGAGCTGGCGCCGGGGGCTCGAGAGCAGGCCGATCTCCCGGTCCCGGTCTCCCCCGGTCTGTTCGATCAGGACGGTGACGCCATGGCGCTCCGCCGAGCGGATCACGGCATCCGCGAGCTCGGCGAAGTAGCTCAGGGACAACTCGGGGAGGGCGAGGCCGATCATGCCCGTCCGTCCGGAACGCAGGCTGCGTGCCGAGAGATTGGGGTGGTAGTCGAGCTCGGCGATGGCCTCGAGCACCCGCTGTTTGGTGGCGGGGCGGATGTGGGGGTGATCGTTGATCACGTTGGAGACGGTCTTGATCGAGACTCCGGCGATTTGTGCCACATCGTGCAGTGTTGCCGCCATGGAGCCCCTTCCGATTCGGGCGACGTTCGCAGCAGCGTTCGTCTCCTCGCATAGTACAACGTTGTATGGCAGGCGGTGGGCGGGATCCGGCCTGATCACGGCAGCCTGTGACGATCTGGGTCAGACCGCTTGACAAATCGATGTCCGCCTCGACAGAATCTAGTTACATCGTTTACTTACAACGATGTAAACGATGCGATCGGCTCAGCGGATCCCGTCGCCAATACCGAGACAAGGGTGTCTGCACACCGGGAATGGACCAACACAAGTGAAAAAGATTCTGGCAACGGGGGGCGTCGCCATCATGCTCGCCGCAACGCTCAGCGGCTGCTCAACCGGGGCGGCCGAAGCAAGCTGTCAAAACAAGATCGTCAACTCGGCCGCAACCGTGGTCAACGTCTGGGCGTGGTATCCCGAATTCGAATCGGTCGTCGACCTGTTCAACAACACGCATGACAAGGTGCAGGTCTGCTGGACCAACGTCGGTGCGGGCAATGACGAGTACACCAAGTTCTCGACGGCCATCGAGGCCGGCTCGGGTGCTCCCGATGTCATCATGCTCGAGACCGAGGTCGTGCAGAGCTACATCCCGCGGGACGCCCTCGCCGACCTGACGAGTTACACGGCCGACATCAAGCAGAACTACTCCGAGGGCGCCTGGGCCGACGAGTCCAGCGGGGCAGGCGTCTACGCCATCCCCGTCGACGGCGGACCGGTCGGCATGCTCTATCGCAAGGACATCTTCGACAAGTACGGCATCGCGGTTCCGACGACCTGGGAAGAATACGCGGCCGCCGCGCAGGCCCTCAAGGATGCCGGATCGACCTCGATGATCACCGACTTCGCCGGCAATGGCCGGGCATACCAGCAGGCGCTCTTCGCGCAGGCCGGCTCGATTCCCTATACCGTCGACGGAACGAACGTCACGGTCGACCTGAACGACGCCGCGAGCCTCAAGGTCCTCACCTACTGGCAGGACCTGGTCTCCAAGGGCCTTGTCGGCACAGAGGACGCGTCGACGACCGACTACAACACGCACCTCGTCGACGGCACATACGCTTCGACGATCGCGGCGGCCTGGCTGCCCGGCTACCTCGCCGGGTTCACCGGCGCCGAGAGCGGTGCCGTCTGGCAGGCTGCCCCGATCCCGCAGTGGGCAGGCGAAACGCCCAAGCAGGTCAACATCGGCGGATCGGCCTTCTCGGTGACGAGCCAGGCCAAGGACAAGGATGCCGCCGCGACCGTCGCGAAGGACATCTTCGGAACCGAAGAGGCCTGGAAGCTCGGCATTGAAAAGGCCGCACTCTTCCCGCTCTGGAAGCCGATCCTGACCTCCTCGTACTTCACCGATCGCGCCTACGACTTCTTCGGCGGCCAGCAGATCAACAAGGACGTCTTCCTCGCCGCCGCGAACGACTACAGCGGCTTCCAGGTCAGCCCGTTCCAGAACCTCGCGTACGACAAGCTCACCGAGGCCGTCAACTCGGTCTCGAGCGGTGCCGCCACGCCGGCGGATGCCCTCGCGACGTACCAGAAGGCCGTCACGGAGTACGCGACCTCACAGGGGTACACGGTCAAATAACCCGGACCCACGGTGGTCGGCCGGGCTCACGCACCGGCCGACCACCCGGCCCCTGGAAAGGAACAATGTTGTCCTCAACCATCGAGAGACGCTCCGTCACCACGGACCGTGCTTTCCTGAAAAAACCCGGCCGGCTCGGATCGGGCGTCAGCGCCCGGCGTGCACGCTGGGGGTGGCTCTTCGTGGCCCCCTTCGCCGTCTTCCTGGTGCTCTTCCTCCTCACGCCCCTCGTCTACGCCTTCATCCTCAGTCTGCAGAACAAGACCGTGGCAACGGGCACGCACTGGGTCGGCCTCGACAACTACGCCAAGGCCTTCACCGATCCTCTCTTCCTCGAGGGTGTCTGGCTCGTCGTGCGGTTTTCGATCATCCTGATCCCGATCCAGATGCTCGTCTCGCTCGGCGCTGCCCTGCTGCTCGACTCGATCACGAGCCGGTTCTCCAAGTTCTCACGGCTGATGATCTTCGTTCCCTACGCGGTTCCCGCCGTGATCGGCGCCCTGATGTGGGGCTTCCTCTACAGCCCGAGCTTCGGCCCCGCCGCAGAGGTCGCCGGCTGGTTCGGCCTCAACGCGCCGCAGTTGCTGTCGCCGGACAACATCTTCGGCAGCCTCGTGAACGTCGTGACCTGGCAGTGGGCCGGCTACTACATGATCATCATCTACGCGGCGCTCCAGGGCATCGACACCTCGATCTATGAGGCGGCCAAGATCGACGGCGCCAACGCCTGGCAGACCGCGCTCCGGATCAAGATCCCGATGATCTCGTCCTCGCTCGTCCTGATCCTGGTCTTCGCCCTGATCGGAACCCTACAGTTCTTCACGGAGCCCCAGATCCTGCGGAGCATGGCGTCGGGATCGATCACCGCCTCGTACACGCCGAACATCTACGCATACACGCTCGCGTTCTCCTATTCGCAATTCAACTACGCCTCGGCGATCTCGTTCGCCCTCGGGCTCGTCGTCTTCGTGGGCTCCTATATCTTCCTGCACTTCACCCGTAAAAAGAGCGGACTGAACTCATGACCGTGCTCGTTTCGACCACCTCACCGCGACCGGAGAAGCGGCGGTCCCATGCCTCCCGCGAGGCCAGCCGGGCCGGCGGGCGTCGCGTCCTGCCGCACCTCGTCCTCGTCGGCCTCATCCTCTATTTCGCGCTTCCGTTCTGGTGGCTCATCGTCGCGAGCACCAAGGACCAGGCGACGCTCTTCAGCGGCGACACGAGCCCGCTCTGGTTCGGGAAGTTCAACCTGATCGACAACATCCAGCAGTTGTTCACGTACTCGAACGGGCTGTACTGGCACTGGCTCGGCAACTCGTTCCTCTACGCCCTCACCGGCGGCATCGGCGCGACCGTCATCTCGGTGCTCGCCGGCTACGGCTTCGCGCAGTACCGCTTCGCCGGGCGCACCCCGTTCTTCGCCCTGGTGCTCGGTTCGGTCATGGTCCCCGCGACGGCCCTCGTCATCCCGATGTTCGTGATGTTCAGCGCGACCCACCTGACGAACACGATGTGGGCGGTGATCCTGCCGTCCATGCTCAATCCCTTCGGCGTTTACCTGATGCGGGTCTACACCCAGGATGCGATCCCGGACGAGATGATCGACGCCGCAAGGATGGACGGGGCCGGCGAGTTGCGGATCTTCTTCCGCGTCGCACTCCCCCTGCTCCGCCCGGCCCTCGTCACCGTGCTGCTGCTCAGCGTCGTCGGCACCTGGAACAACTATTTCCTGCCGCTCGTGATGTTCTCCAACCCGAACCTGTTCCCCGTCACGGTCGGGCTCGGCGCCCTGCAGACCCAGGCCGGCGTCAACACCGGCGGGCAGTCGCTCTGGACCATCGTCATCGTCGGAGCACTGGTCTCCGTGATCCCGCTCATCATCGCCTTCCTCACGCTGCAGAAGTACTGGCAGGGCGGGCTCTCCCTCGGCAGCGTCAAGTAAGCATCCGCACCTCTTCCACCCATCTCGATTCCAAAGGACTTTCCTCGCGTGACACAGGCAACAATCGTCATCGACCGCTCAGCCGTCGTGGCACCCATCAACCGCCGGATCTTCGGTTCCTTCGTCGAACATCTCGGCCGGTGCGTGTATGACGGCATCTATGAACCCGGCCACCCGACCGCCAACGCCGACGGGTTCCGGCTCGACGTCGTCGACCTCGTCAAGGAGCTCGGCTCGACGACCATCCGCTACCCCGGCGGCAACTTCGTCTCCGGGTACAAGTGGGAGGACGGCGTCGGACCGCGCGCGGACCGACCGGTGCGCCGAGACCTCGCCTGGCACTCGCTCGAGAGCAACCAGGTCGGCCTCGAGGAGTTCGCCCGCTGGTGCGCCCTGACGGACTCCGAGCTGATGATGGCCGTCAACCTCGGCACCCGCGGCATCGACGCCGCCCTCGACCTTCTCGAATACGCCAACCAGCCCGACGGGACCGCGCTCAGCGAGCAACGAATCCGGAACGGCGCGGTCGAGCCGTACGACATCCGGATGTGGTGCCTCGGCAACGAGATGGACGGACCCTGGCAGATCGGCCATATGTCTGCCGACGACTACGGGAAGATCGCGGCTCGCACCGCATCCGCCATGAAGACCGCGGACAAGAGCCTCGAGCTCGTCGTCTGCGGCTCCTCCGGTTCTGCGATGCCGACCTTCGGGGAGTGGGAGCGGGTCGTGCTCGAGCACAGCTACGAGTACGTCGACTACGTCTCCTGCCACGCCTATTACCAGGAGCGCAAGGGAGACCTCGCTTCGTACCTCGCGTCCTCCCTCGAGATGACCTATTTCATCGAGACGGTGAAGGCCACGGCGGACCACGTCAAGTACAAGCTCCGCAGCGAGAAGACCATCCAGCTCTCCTTCGACGAGTGGAACATCTGGTACCTCGACGAGCACCAGGCCTCGGAGGAGGTCAACGAGGAGTGGCGCCACGCGCCGCGGCAGCTCGAGGACGTCTACTCCGTCGCCGACGCCGTCGTGCTCGGCAACCTGCTGATCACGCTCCTGCAGAACCACGACAGGGTCGGATCCGCTTCTCTCGCGCAGCTCGTCAACGTCATCGCGCCGATCATGACCGAGCCGGGCGGGGCGAGCTGGCGCCAGACCACGTTCTTCCCGTTTTCGGTGACCTCGAGGCTCGCCCGCGGCGTCGTGCTGAAGCCCCGGATCGATGCCGGGACCTATGACACGGCCCTCTACGGTGCAGCGCCCCTCGTCGACGCCGTCGCGACCTTCGATGCCGAGACGGGCGCATCCGCCGTCTTCCTCGTGAACCGCAGCCAGACGGAGTCGATCGAGGTGTCGATCGACGTCTCCGGCCTCGACGCGACGCTCCTCACCGAAGCGGTCACCCTGCACGATGCGGATGTCTACGCCAGGAACACACTCGCCGACCAGAATCGGGTCGGCCTGAAGCCCCTCGACGGCGTGCTGCTCACCGAAGGGGTCCTCACCGTCATCCTGCCGCCGGTCTCGTGGTCGGCACTCGCGCTGAACTAGGTTCCGAACGCCCGGCAGCCACTGCCGGCAGGCAGAATTCCCCCCGGTCGCCCCGCAACCGGGGGGAATTCCCGGTTCCGCAGGAGAGTCTCAGGCCCGCACACGCCTTCCCCGTGCCCGGCGTGCCACAATGACAAGCACCTGCCGAACCGCGACCCGAACCGCGAACCGGCCCGCCAGTCCCCAGGAAGGGGATGGACCGATGAGTCCGTCATCCAGGCTACCCACCCTGCTCGACGTGGCCACCGCGGCTGGCGTGTCCCTCGCCACCGCGTCGCGCGCCCTGAACGGCAGCACCCGCACCGTCAACGGGGACTACCGCGACCGGGTCTTCACGGCCGCTGCCCAGCTCGGCTACACTCCCAACCTCTCGGCGCAGGCCGTTGCCACGGGAAGCACCCGGACGGTCGCCCTTGTCGTCACCGACATCGCGGACCCGCGCGACGCATTCCTGGCATCCGGCGTGATCGACGCGGCAGCGGATGCCGGACTCACCGTCACGGTGACCGTCACGGCCGGCGATCCCGACCGTGAACTCGCACTCGTCCGATCCCTGCGCGGGCAGCGCCCCCGGATCCTGATCCTCGCCGGACCGCCGTCCCCCGATGACACGGACGGCACTCCGCTCACGGACGAGCTGCGCTCCTTCGAGGCCGGCGGCGGCCGGGTGATCGTACTCGGCGAGCGTTCCCTCGGCTTCGCGACCGTGCCACGCGGCGAGATCGGCTCCGAGGCGGGGCCGGAGTCCCTCGCCGCCATCGGCCGCGCGGCCGTCGCACGAGCGCTCGTCCCTCCGGTCCCCGGGCCCGGGACGCCAGCCGCGACCGTCGCGAGCTGACTCCGGCCGGTCCCCGGCCAGTACAGTAGGGCCGTGAACGACTACACGGCACCCGACTTCGCACGCACGCCCATCGACGAGGAATCGGCGGCCGTGCTCGCGATCGGCGGCCTCGAACTGCGCCTGATCGACGCCGCAGACACCGAGGCCCGGCGACACTGGCACCGCGCGACAGCGCGCGGCTTCCACGAGGGCGCGCCCGACGACAACGAACTTGTCCGCCGCCTGGCGAACACCGCAGGGGATCGCGTGACGGCCGTCCTCGACGCGACCGCTGCCGATCCGCTCACCCCGGTCGCGACGGTGCGGTCCTGGCCGATGGGCCTGAGCGTCCCCGGCGGCGGCACGCTGCCCGCCTGGGCGATCAGCTCGGTCACCGTCTCGCCGACGCACCGCCGCAGAGGCCTCGCCCGCGCCCTGCTCACCGCCGAGCTCCGCACCGCGCACGGGCTCGGCCTGCCACTCGCCATGCTCACCGTGTCGGAGGCCACTATCTACGCGCGATACGGGTTCGGGCCGGCCGCGCACCAGGCAAGCATCACCATCACCACCGGCGACGCCCGGCCGGCCCCGGCAGCCCCGACGGACATGGGGCGGCTGCACTTCGTCTCCCCCGAATCGCTGCGCCACGACGCCCCGGCGATCTTCGAAGCCGCCAGAAGGCGCGGCGCCGGTGACGTCGACCGTCGCGACAGCCTCTGGGACCAGATCCTCGGACTCACGACCCCCGCGTTGGCCGAGCCGTCCGAGGCGGCAGCCCCGACCCCGACGACCGCCGCCACCCCGACGCGGCAGACGGTGCGCTTCGACGACCCGACCGGCCGACCGAAGGGATTCGCGGTCTACAGCGTCACGCTCGAGGGCGACGCCTACCCTGGTCGGCTCGACGTCGTCGACCTGGTCGCGGCGACCGACGCGGCATACACAGCACTCTGGCGCTTCCTGCTCGACCTCGACCTCATCGGAGAGGTCTCCGCCCCGCTCCGGAGTACCGCGGAGCCCCTCGTCTGGCAGCTCGAGAACCCGCGGGCCGTGCGCGCCTCCGCCGAACGCGACCACCTCTGGCTGCGCCTCCTCGACGTGCCTGCCGCACTCGAGCACCGCCGATACGCCGCACCCGGCGTCTTCCTCCTCGATGTCTCCGACGACCTCGGCATCGCAGGGGGCGAGTTCCTGCTCACTGTCTCTCCAGACGGTGCCGGCTCGGCGCATCCGCTCGCCGCGGGCGAGGCCACCCCGGCGGGAGCGGCCCACCTCAGCCTCTCGGTCGCCGCCCTCTCCGCCCTGTACCTGGGCGGCCCGAGCGCCGTCGTGCTGAGCCGCGCCGGCAGAGTCACCGAGCACACGGAGGATGCCGCGACGCAGGTCGACGCCGCATTCCGCTCAGGGCAGCCGCCGCACCTCAGCACCTGGTTCTAACCCTCCTCACAGCTGGCTCCCAGCCCGATGGCACGGGGCGTGGAGGTGGACGGCCTAACCTAGATTCGATAAGTCACTCGCGACGAAACGGTGTACAGGGTCTATGAACAGCAACCTCCCCGGCAAAGGCACGCCCCCGAAGAAGGACCGCCGCGATGCGGCACGGGAGAGCGCCCGCTTGATGCGTGAAGCCCAGCAGAAGAAGGACAAGCGAAACAAGCTGTTCCTGCGAGGCGGCATCGGTGCCGGACTGGTTGCGATCGCCGTCGTCGTCGCCCTCGTCATCGTGAACAGCAACGGCCCCGCGGCCGCCGGCCCGCTGAACATGGCCAGCGATGGGGTCCTGCTCACCGGCGACGGAACGACCATCACCGCCGTCCCGACGGCCGCCCTCGCCGCGGACGCCACGCCGGTCGCGACCGACCAGACCAAGCTCACGAGCACTGCGAACATCGTCGTCTACGCCGATTACCTGTGCCCCTATTGCGGCCAGTTCGAGACCACCAACGGCACCGCGATCAACTCCTGGGTCACCGCGGGCAACGCGACGCTCGAGTACCACCCGATCTCCATCCTCGACGCCAACTCGGCCGGGACGAAGTACTCGACCCGGGCAGCGAACGCCGCCGTGTGCGTGGCCAACTACCAGCCCGCCGCATTCCCGGCCGTCAACGCCGCCCTGTTCGCCCAGCAACCCGCTGAGAGCACCGCCGGCCTGACGGATCAGGAACTTGTGAGCCTGGTCACGACCGCGGGAGCCACGGACGCCGGCATCACGAAGTGCATCACTGACGGTGCCTTCAAGTCCTGGGTCGGCAATGCGACCAAGCGCGCCCTCGCCGGCCCGCTGCCCAACTCGACGACCCTCACCAAGGTCGCCGGAACCCCGACCGTGCTCGTCAACGGCGTCGCCTACACCGGCTCCCTGACCGACGCGACGGTGTTCTCCACCTTCGTCCAGGACCAGGTCACCGCAGCCGCCAAGAAGTAGGCGGCCGCTGGTGCAGCCACCGGGCCGAAAACAGCTGGGCACGACCGACCTCGAGGTGTTCGGCGAGACGGTCGACGACGAGACGCGGTGCGTTCACTACAACACGGCGGCGGATGTCGTCGCGATCCGGTTCTACTGCTGCCGCCGGTTCTACCCCTGCCACCTCTGCCACGCCGCCGCGGCCGATCATGCCGCGCGGCAGTGGCCGGTCGCGCTCTGGGCGGAGCAGGCGATCCTCTGCGGAGCCTGCCTCCGCACCCTGAGCATCACCGACTACCGTGCCGCGACACGCTGCCCGCACTGCGCGGCGCCCTTCAACGACGGATGCCGGGCGCACGCCCACCTCTACTTCGAGGCGCCCAGCCCCTGACCCCGCCGCCTCGCCCGCCCGGCGCGGTCCCGTCCCGTCCTTCCGCGAGAGCGCACTTTTGGCCCCTAAACCCGTGGTTTAAGGGCCAAAAGTGCACTCTCGCGGAACTTCACGGGCGGCGCGAAGGTGGGGCTCAGCGGGCGAGGGTCAGCGGGTGAGGCCGGCGGGCAGCGCGGAGTTCAGGTCGGCGACGAGGTAGAGGCGTTGCGTCGCGCGGGTCATGGCGACGTACAGCGATCCGGCCCCGCGCTCCGAGGCGGCCACGATGCCTGCAGGATCCACGACGATCACGGCGTCGAACTCGAGGCCCTTCGCGTCGCGAGGCCCAAGGAGTGCGATCTCCCTGCCGAGCCCGAGGGCGCCGAGACCTACACGGTCCCCGAACTCCGCCGAGAGCTCCGCCCCGACGGCCTCAAGCGCCGCATCGGCAGCGATCACGGCGAGGGTACCGCCCGCACGCAGCGCGCGCTCGCGGTGAACCGCTGCCGCGACATCCGCTTCGACGGTTATCGGCCACTCACTCGCGCGAACCGCCCGCGAGGGCGTCACCGGCAGCCCGTGCGCGATCGCCATCTCCTCGGCGGCGGTCGCGATCTGGCGGGGTGTGCGATAGTTCACGGTCAGTTCCTCGAGGCGCCAGCGCCCGGCCTCGAGGGAGGCGTCGAGGATGGGCGCGAGCGCCTCCTTCCAGCTGCCGGATGCTGAGGCGGATGCGGCCTGCGCGATATCGCCGACGACCGTGAACGACCGGCGCGGCCCCCGGCGCAGCAGCAGCCGCCACTGCATCGGCGAGAGTTCCTGCGCCTCGTCGACGACGACGTGGCCGTATGTCCAGGTGCGGTCGACGGCCGCACGCTCGGCGGTCGTGGCCCGGTCGCCGAGCTCGGCGAAGTTGTCTGCCAGGGCGCGCGCGTTGATGAGACCCTTCACGTCCATGTTCGCGATTGCGAGTTCGGCATTCTCGATGTCGCGTTTGCGCTGTTCCTTCTGCTCGCGCTTCTGGGCGGCGTCGACGACGTTGTACTCGCCGAGGTGCTCGGCCGCCTCATCGAGCAGCGGGATATCGGCGATCGTGAACTCGGCGTCCCTGGCCCGGTGCAGGAGCGCCCTCTGCTCCGCACTCCAGCCCGGGGTGAGCTCGGCGAGCCATTGCGGGCGTGCGTAGAGATCCTGCACGAGCTTCTCGGGGGTGAGCGGCAGCCACGCGGTGTTGAGCGCGACGCGCACGTCCTGGGCGAGCCGCAGGTCTTCGCGCAGCATCGGCAGGTCGGACTCGTCCATCGAGGCGCCGCCCTGCTGCAGCTGGCGCAGCCAGTCGCGCGCGAGCGCGCCGATCGCGGTCTTCACGAAGGTGACCCTCGCGAGGTTGTGCGGCTTGCCGCCCTCGCGCGCCTTGGCGATCGCGTTCGCCACGAGCTGCGGGGCCAGGGTGATCTTGTCGCCGTTGACCTCGAGCTGACGGGTCCCCACCGGGATCCGCTGCCTGGAGCGCACCGCATGGGCGATGAGCGCGGCCATGAAAGCCTGGCCCTTGAGCGCCGCGACGGCGGGGACGTCCTCGCGGGTCGCCTCGACGCCCGAATACAGCTGTCCAACGCTTGAGAGAACCACCCCGGTCTCGCCGAGCGACGGCAGCACCGCCTCGATGTACTGCAGGAACGAGCGGGACGGCCCCACGATGAGCACCCCGTTGTGCTTCAGGCGATCGCGATGCGTGTAGAGCAGGTACGCCGCACGGTGCAGCGCGACGGCGGTCTTCCCCGTGCCCGGCCCGCCCTGGACGACGAGCACTCCGGCGAGGTCAGAGCGGATGATCCGGTCCTGTTCCGCCTGGATGGTCGCGACGATGTCGGGCATGTGCCCGGTGCGCTGGGCGGTCAGCGCGGAGAGCAACGCTCCCTCCCCCTGATGTTCTGAGGGTTCTCCGCCGAGGCGTTCGGCGTCGAGGATCTCGTCCTCGATCCGGATGATGGTCCGCCCCCTGGACTGCAGGTGGCGCCTGGCCCTGGCTCCCAGCGGGGTCGCGGCCGTCGCCTGGTAGAACGCGCTCGCCTGCGGCACCCGCCAGTCGAGCAGCATCGGCTGCAAGTCTTCGTCGCGCAGCCCGACCCTGCCGATGTAGCGGAACACGGAGTCGCCGCTCGCGTCGTCCGCGGCCAGTTCGAGCCGGCCGAACGCCAGCCGGTCGTCGATCTCCCGCAACTGCACGATCCGGTCCTCGTAGAGGCGCGCAAAGGTGTCCCGCTCGGAGCGGGTCTGATGATTTCCGCCGACGTCGAGCAACCGCACCGCCGTCAGCTGGTCCTCGGCCTCCCGTTGCAGCGCGTCCAGACGCGCGTACAGCGTTGCCACGTAGTTCTGTTCCCGTTCAAGCTCCAGGTCGACCACCGAAACACCCCTCAAATCCGACATTCGAGTTTACCCGACACGGATGGGTGCTCCTTCCGGCCAGGCCCCCCGAACGCGGAGGCTAGGCTGGCCCTGTGTGAAAACGCTTCAAATATTGCGGTCTCATACAGGCACACCCGTCGAAAGGCGGGGTCGCAAAGGCACGGGACCTTCGGGTTCGCCGGCCTACACACTGACAGGACCCGGCCTCGCATGACCGCGATACAACAACATCACTTCTTCACCGCGCTGTGGAATCCGTTCCGCCGCCCGGATTGCATGACGGAGGGCACCCGGTGGCTCTTCACGTGGTTCGCGGTGGCCTCAGTTCTGCTCACCGTTCCGATCATCGTCGCCTCGGACACCAACGGAGTTCTCCTGGTCGCGCTCACGGCCGCGGTCGCCCTGATCGCCTCGTGGTGTTCCGCGTTCATCCTCAGAAGGATTCCGCTCGCACTCGACCTGATCGACTTCGTCGCGTTCGTGGCGCTCGCACTGACACTGCCCGACCCGATGATCGTCCTCGGGGTCATGTTCGGGGCCATCTGGTTGCGCGGACTCTACGGTTCCACGGCGAGGTCATTCATCCGCTGCTCGCTGTATTCGCTTGCACTCGTCATCACGGTCGTGCTGTGGGTTCCGGTCAACGGGTCCGCAGCGATGACGCCACCGGTGGTGGTGCTCGGCACTATTCCGACCCTGTTCCTCACCGTCGTGATCGTGCGGCAACTGAGCATGGTGCTGGTCTCCCGCGAACAGTCGATGCGACGCGACCGTGAGCTTTCGGCGACTGGAACCCTGCTCCTCGGAGTCATCGACGAGGCGGATATCTTGGTCATCGGCTGGGCTGCGACGCAGGAACTCTGCCTCGCCACCCCCGGACTGCGCGTCCTGCGGGTCATGCGCGACGGCCCTGTCCTGCGCGTCGACGGCGCGACCGGCCAGTTCGACTCGCTGCCTGCGCAACTGCCCGGCACCGTCATCACGTCTGCCTCCAATGGAAAAGACGCCAGCGCGACCGACGTCGACTCCCTCCCACTCGATGCAGCCGTCGGCACCCCCCTGGCGTGGGCCTGCCTCGCCTCGAATGCCCAGGCGAATACGTGGATTCTTGTGGGAGCCCCCGGCACGATCCCGGCGGAGGCCCTCGTTTCGGTCCGGGCGCTCTCCAACCAGGTCTCGCTCGCCCTCCGCAACAGTACGGTCCAGGGGGAGCTCACGGTCCAGGTCAGTTCGGACCCGCTTACCGGTCTCAACAACCGTGCGTCGTTCATGGCCAAGCTCACCGCGATCCTGGGCACGGTAGACGATGCCAGCGGCGTCCACATCTTCTTCCTCGATCTCGACGATTTCAAGGACGTCAACGACCTTCTCGGACACCGGGCCGGAAACGAACTCCTCATCGAGGTCGCCGAGCGGATGCGGTCAAACACCGGGAGCAATGCCATCTGCGCCAGGCTCGGTGGCGACGAGTTCGCCATCATCCTGGCCGGCAAGAGTGATTCCGATGCCCTCTGCATCGCCACAGCCCTGGGCAGGTCGATCGCCGAACCGGTGACCCTCGAGCGGAACACCGCGCAGGTCGGCGTCAGCATCGGCATCGCCACAGCAGCAGCAGGGATCGACATCGAGGATCTGGTGCACCAGGCGGACGTGGCGATGTACGCGGCGAAGGCCAATGGCAAGAACCGCGTCCAGGTCTTCGAGCCTGGCCTCCTCCGCGTGGACAATCCCAGGGTCACCTTCGAATGGCAGCTCGCGGCCGCGGCGGCCGCCGACGAGCTCGTCGTGCACTACCAGCCCATCCTCGATCTCCCCGGGCTGCAGTGCACCGCCGTCGAGGCCCTCGTCCGCTGGCAACACCCGGAACGCGGCCTGCTCTTCCCCGGTGACTTCATCGACATCGCCGAGCGGACCGGAGCGATCATCGGTATCGGCGCTTTCGTGATGCGACGCGCCTGCCTCGACGCCGCGGCATGGCGGACGGCCAATCCTGGAGCGCCGATGGCCGTGCACGTGAACGTTTCGGCCCACGAGCTCGACCGCGAGGGGTTCGTCGACTCGATCATCGGCTGCCTGGCCGACACCGGGACCCTCGCGAAGGATCTCATCATCGAACTCACCGAGACCGTCGTACTGGACTCCCCCGCCGCGATCGGTCGCCTCCGCGCGATCGGAGCGCTCGGCGTCGGGATCGCAATCGACGACTTCGGCACGGGCTATGCCTCCCTGACGTCATTGCGCGCGCTCCCCGTCGACATCGTGAAGATCGACATGAGTTTCGTCGCCGGCGCGGTGTCCAATCCCTTCGACCGCTCCGTCATCGAGGCGATCGTTCGGCTGTGCGCCCAGCTCGGCGTCGCGACGGTCGCAGAGGGCGTTGAGCGGCTTGACCAGCAACGTCTCCTCGAGGCCCTCGGCACGGGTGGGGTGCAGGGCTACCTCTATTCGCGTCCCCTGTCCGCCGCCGACCTGACCGCCTGGCTGGAGGCCAATCGCGCCGCAGCGGGCGGGGCGGAAACGGATGTCGGGGGTTTGCTCCGCACGAGCGTCTGAGACCAGCGCGCACGGTCTCAGGACACGAAGACGGCCCCCGGGCGGAGCACTGCGAGTGTCTGCAGTGCGCCGCCAGGGGGCTGCTTCGTTTGATTCCCGGAGCGTCCGACCGGCGGGTCAGTCGCCCTCGACCCTGACCGTCTGGATGGTTCCGGTGAGCACACCGATCAGGCGATCCCCGTCGAATTCCGAGGTGGGGGCATCCATGACGATCTTGCCGAGCCGCAGCACGACGACCCGGTCGGTGACCTCGAGCACATGAGGCAGGGTGTGCGAGATGAAGATCACGCCGAGCCCCTTCGCCTTCGCGGCCTTGATGACATGCAGCACCTCGCCGGCCTGCCGTGCACCGAGGTGGTTGGTCGGCTCGTCGAGGATGATCACGCGGCGCGCCCACGCCACGGCGCGGCCGATCGCCACGGCCTGGCGCTGACCGCCGGAAAGCTGGGACACCGGGCGGTCGGATGCCGGAACGGCGATCCCGACGCGCTCGAGGTCCTCGTGGGCGTCGTGCTCCATCTCCTTGCGGGCCAGGAAGCCCATCGTGCCGAAGATTCCCTTGACGGTCTTCTCCCGGCCGAGGAACACGTTCTGCGACACCGTCAGGTGCGGGGCGAGCCCCGAGTCCTGGTAGAGGGTTTCGACGCCGGCCTCGAGCGCCTCCCGGGGCGAACCCCAGGTGCGCTCGACGCCGTCGAGGTAGATCTTCCCGCCGTTGGGCTGGTGAGCCCCCGAGAGGACCTTGACGAGCGTCGACTTGCCCGCGCCGTTGTCGCCGACCAGGCCGAGCACCTCGCCGGCGTGCAGCTTGAGGCTCGCACCATCGAGGGCGACGACCGACCCGTAGCGCTTGGAGACGTTCTTGACTTCGTAGATCACTTCGCCGGTCATTATTTTCTTCCGTTCTTGCTCTGCAGCGTCTGCGCAGCGACGGCCGCGGCGATCAGGATGGCCACGACGACCTTCTTCCAGTCGGGTGCGACGCCGACCATGATCAGGCCGGACTGCACCGTGAAGAGGATGAGCGCACCGAGCACGGTGCCCCAGATCCGGCCGATGCCCCCCATCAGGGATGCGCCGCCGATGACGACCGCGGCGATGGCGTCGAGTTCACGCCCCGTTCCCGATGACGGCGAGCCGGCACCGAGGCGCAGGTAGACGTACATCCCGGCGAGGCCCGCCAGGGCCCCGGAGAGCGCGTAGACCAACGTCAGGTGTCGTTCGACGTTGATGCCCGCGCCGCGGGCAGCGAAGGTGTTCGAGCCGATCGCGTAGGTGTAGAGGCCGAACCGCGCCTTGTGCAGGAACAGGCCGGCGATGGTCACCACGACGATCACGACGATCAAGGCCCACGACAACGGGTTCACCTTCGGGTCCATCGCGGCGATGAGGTCGAAGTTGTTGGCCGAGCCGATGGGCTGCCCGCTCGAGATGATCACGGAGAGCCCGAGGGCGGCCCCCATCGTCGACAGGGTCGCGATGAACGGGACGATCCGGAGCTTGTTGATCAGGAAGGCGTTGGTCAGGCCCACGAGGAGCCCCACTCCCACCGACACCAGGGTGCCGATGAGGAGCGGGCCCGACGCGTCCGCGCCGGACACCGTCTGGTCGACCTTGAGGACGTTCGCCATCGTCCAGGCCGACACGACTCCGCTGAGACCGATGACGGCCCCGACCGAGAGGTCGATTCCACCGCTGATCACGACGAAGGTCTGGCCAACTGCAATCAGGACGACCGATCCCCAGTCTGTGAGGATGTTGCTGGCGGTCAGTGCGGAGAAGAACTTGGGCTCCAGCACCGAGAAGACGACGACGAGGAGGACCATCACGCCGATCAGGATGGTGCTCTGGTTCGACGCGAGGGTGCTGATCCGCGCCGTGAGAGCGAGCGGAACCGGCTTCTGTTCCGCCGGAACGCCCGGTTTCCGCGCAGTGGTTTGATTGCTGTTGGTCATGATGACTCCCTGGCTCTTTTCGTGAAGTACGGGAAGCGTCAGTTACTTGACGTAGGTGTACTTGGCGAAGTCAGCGTCAGAGGTCTTGGAGTCGAGGACGACGTTGGGGATGACGACCTCGTGCTCGGTCGCCGTCTTGCCGGTGTTGATGAATTCGACGAGGGTCTTGATGGCCAGGCGAGCCTCGGCGGCCGGGTCCTGGGCGACGAGGGCAGTGAAGATGCCCGACTTGATCTTGGCGACGTTGTCCGGGTATGCGTCGTAGCCGACGAGGCCGATCTTGCCGCTGAGGCCCTTCGACTCGAGCGCGGCGGCCGCGCCGGAGGCGTTCGTGCCGTCGATCGCGAAGATGCCGTTCAGGTCCGGGTACTTGGTCAGCCAGTTGCTCACGTTCGTGGCAGCCGTCTCCGGGTTGGACTCGGAGTAGGCGACGTCGACGATTTCCACGCCGGGGTACTTCGCGGCGACCTGGGCCTTGAAGCCGTCGAGGCGGCTCACGTTGGTCGTGGCGGTGGCACTGGTGAGTCCGACGACGACCTTGTACGAGCCGCCGGACTTGTAGCCGATCTGGGTCGCGAGCGCGTCGGCGGCCTTGGAACCGCCGTCGGCGTTGTCGCCGGTGATGAAGCTGACGACGTCCTTGAGGTCGGAGACGTGGGTGTCGACGTTGACGACGGGGATGCCGGCCGCTGTGGCCTTGGCAACCGAGGCCTGCAGGGCCTTCGGGTCGGTCGGGATGAGCACGAGGCCGGTGGGCTGCTGGGCGAGCACGGCGTCGACGATCGGGATCTGCGTTTCGGCGGAGTACTTGGCCGGGTCGCCCTGCCAGATGAGCTTGACGCCCTGGGCCTTGGCCTCCTCCTCGGCGCCGACCTTCATGGCCTGGAAGAACGGGTCGGACTCTGCGCCCATCACGAAGGCGATGGTGATGTCCTTCTTTTCGGTCGCCGTGGTCGCGCTTCCCGTGCTCGCGGTTGTCGAGCACGCGGCCAATGACATGGCGAATGCGGCTACGACGCCGACGGTGGTGATCGCTCGGAACGAACGCTTCATGGAGGTCTCCTTTGACACATAGGTGCACTGCAATTGCGACTGCACACGCCGTTTGCGAGATCGTTCTCGCAAACTTGTATAAGATTGCAGCACACAGCACCGCGGCGCAAGCCTGTTCGGTAACGTTTCGATTACGAGGATTGTTCATGGTTGAACGACGAAGTCACGCTCCGACGATCATCGACGTCGCAGAGCACGCCGGCGTCTCCCGCGCCACCGCCTCCCGGGCCCTCTCCGGGTATGGGCGCACGTCCGCAGCCACCGTGGAACGCGTCCGTCGCGCAGCAGACGAGATCGGCTACCGCCCCAATGAACTCGCCAGGGCCATGCGCGCCGGGTCGACCAGCACGATCGGACTCGTGGTCATCGCAGACTTCACGAACGCATTCTTCGACCGCGCCACCAAGTCCATCGTCGATGCCGCGCGAAAACGCGGGTACCAGGTCCTGATCAGCAACACCGACGAGGACCCGGACGTAGAGCGAGGGGCCATCGAAACCCTGCTCGAGAAGCAGGTCGACGGCCTCATCGTGTTCCCCTCCGCAATCGGCCACAGCGAGCACCTCGAGGCCGGAAACCTGGGCGGACGCCCGCTCGTGCTCGCCGACCGTCGCCTGGACGATCTCGGCGTCACCACGGTCACGACTGACGACTTCACCGGCACGCGGGAGGCGGTCCGCAATGCCGTCGGCCTCGGGCACGCCCGGCTCGGCTTCCTGATCACGGCCGCGAACATCGCAGGCCAGACCACCGCACGGCCCCCCGCACTGATCTCGAGCGTCAGGGACCGTGCCGATGGTTTCGCCGCCGGAGCGGCCGACGCGGGCATCCCTCCCGAAGACCAGGTCTGGCATTTCAGCGAAGACGTCCCCGAGTCATCGGAGGCCGCGGTCGCAGAGATGCTCGACCTGGCCTCCCCACCCACGGTCATCTTCACCTCCAACAACGACATGGCGCTGTCCGTGCTCAAGGTCGCGGGTTCGCGGGGGCTCGCGATCGGACGCGAAGTGTCTCTGGTCACGGTCGACGACAGCCCGTGGGCGGCATACATGGTCCCGGGGATCACCGTCGTCGCGCGCCCGGTCGAGCAACTCGGAGAGCTCGCCGTCGAACGGCTCGTGGCCGAGATCGAGTCACCGGGTCAGCCGGTCGAGGACATCCAACTCCCGACGGAACTCATCCCCCGGGCGTCGGTCGCCGACCTCAGGAGCCCCGCGGCCGGACGCTAGGGGCCGCTCAGGCCGGTACGCCGGGCCGCACCACGAGCACAGGGCAGTCCGCGTGTCGCACACACTGTTCACTGACCGACCCGAGCAGCATCCCGGCGAGGCCGCCGCGCCCGCGGGAGCCGACCACCAGCATCCGTGCGCCGCGGGAAACGCTGATCAGGCAGCTGAGCGGCGTCGCGTACGCCGCCCGGCACTCGACGGGCACTCCCGGATGCTGCGCCGCGATCGGCCCGGCATCGGCCTCGAGCTTCTCCCGTACCGCGCCGGCGTAGTCGGTGAGGGGCGAAACATAGCCGAACTTCCAGTCGGCCGGGCGTGGGGCCGTGTCGATCGACCAGGCCCGGACGACGACGACGGATGCGCCGAGCGGCCCGGCGAGGTCGAGGGCGACCGCGAGCGCGTGGTTCGCATAGTCGGAGCCGTCGTGCCCGACGACGATACTGCCGGTGGGAGCTGGAGACTGGTCTGCATCGATGCCTGACATGCTCCCACGCTACTCCCGGCAAAGGGGGCGCGACGGAAAACACCCCCGACCGCGAGAAAAACCGTCGCGGCCACCCCACACCGTCAGCCCCGCGTCAGCCCTGGCGCTGGCACCTCTCCGGCCCCGATCGTTTGCCGGGCCCGGTTAGGGTGGAGTCATGCCTCTCCGCGCCTCCCAGCGACGAATCCTCATCGCCGTCGCGACGGTCGCCGCGATCGTGGCCGGCGGCTTCCTCGTGCGCTCGGTCGTCGTGCCGCGGACGGCGCCCTCCGATCCCGCCGTCTTCGACGCCGGCGCCCTGATCAGTGACTACAACTTCTTCAACCCCAATGCGATGACGACCGACGAGGTGCAGTCCTTCCTGGAAGGCCGGAACTGTGTGCGACGGGACGAGTCGCCGTGCCTCTGGGAGTACCGCGAGTCGACCGTGTCCGAACCCGCGCAGGGCCCCGGACACTGCGCTGCGTACGCGGGCGAGCCGAACGAGCGTGCGAGCACGATCATCGAGAAGGTCGCCGAGGCCTGCACGATCAGCCCGCGGGTACTCCTCGTGCTGCTGCAGAAGGAACAGTCCCTGCTGACCCGGCCCAGCGCATCCGGCTACCTGCGGGCGACGGGCTACGGCTGCCCGGATACCGCCGACTGCGTCGCGGAGTACTTCGGCTTCTTCAACCAGGTCTACCGGGCCGCGTGGCAGTTCCGGCAGTACACCCAGGAGCCCGAACGCGCCTACAAGGTCGGCGCGGTCAGCGTCGCGTACAACCCAGACGCCGCGTGCGGCGCGGCGACGGTTCAGATCCGCAACCAGGCCACGGCGAACCTGTACAACTACACCCCGTACCAGCCGGATGCCGCGGCACTCGCCGACACGAACGGCGACGGCGGCGGATGCTCGACGCACGGAAACCTGAATTTCTGGCTGTTCTACAACACCTGGTTCGGATCCTCGCTGAGTGAACCGTACCCCTCTGTATTCGCGTCCTGCCTCAATCTCGTCGGCGGGCAGCCGTGCCCCCGCACCGAGCTGATCCCGACGGCGTGAGCGGCGCCGGGAGGTCAATCCCCCGCAGCGGCAGCGCCGCGGGAACGCCGGAACGCCGACCGCTTCGGACGTGACCGCAGCTGCGCGCGCACCTCGCCGAGGATCTCGGTGACCGTCGCGAGTTCCTCCGGCCCGATGCGGTCGAAGAGCATCTCACGCACGAGCGTGACGTAACCAGGTCCGCCGGCGGCGAGTGCCGCCCGACCCGCTGCGGTGATGTGCGCGATGACGGAACGTTCGTCGCCGGGTGACGGGCGTCGCTCCACGAGCCCGAGGGCCTCGAGCCGGGCGACCTGGTAAGTGAGTCCGCTGCGGGACACCGTCAGCGCGTCCGCGATGTCGGTCATCCGCAACCGCCCCTCTGGCGCCTCGAGGAGCCGGAGCAGGATCTCGAACTGGGCAAGGGTCAGGCCCACGGCATCCCGCAACTGACGGTCTGCGGCGAACTGCACGATGTTCGCGGTCTCGACGATGGCCGCCCAGGCGCGCATCTCCGAGGGCGACACACTCGGGGCCGCGCCGATCCGCTCAGGATCGCCCGGATTCGCACCGCCCGATGGGGGAATACTCACGACTCGCTCCTAGTTGTTTCGAATACGAAGCACTTCCACAAGGGCCACCCCCAGTCTGCCCCGGCCCACCACGAAAGAAGACACAATGAGCACCGCCGTCTACACCGCATCCGCCACTTCCTGGGGCGGACGAACGGGCAAGGTCGTCACGAGCGACAACAAGCTCGACCTCGACCTGTCCATTCCGGCCGAAATGGGCGGCGACGGCGGCGCGGGCACGAACCCCGAGCAGCTCTTCGCGAGCGGCTGGGCGGCGTGCTTCCACAACGCGCTCAAGGGCGTCGCCCGCCAGCGCAAGGTCAACGTCACCGACTCCGCCGTCTCGCTCGAGGTGCACCTCGTCGGCGGAATGGCCACCGGCTTCGACTTCGAGGTCACGATCGAGGCCCAGCTGCCCGGCGTCGACCCCGTCGTCGCCCAGGAGATGCTCGAGGCGGCCCACCAGGTCTGCCCGTACTCCCGCGCCACGCGCGGAAACATCCCGGTGACTCTCGTCGTCATCCCCGACGAGGACTGACCCCCGCCGCGCCCCCGCGCCCCGAGCGCATCGCCGAGCGCGGGTCTTCCGCCGTTGCGCGGGTGGTCGACCACCCGCGTGGCGGCGGAACGCCCGCGCTCGGTCCGGCGGGCGAGCGGATGCGCGCGTCAGCGCCGGTGGTGGATCCGAACCTTCGCCGGCGCCGGCGTGGGAGTCGGAGTCGGGGTGAGAGTGGCCGTCGGCGTCGGCGCAGGCGCCACGACCACGGGCGCCACGGGCGCCGTGGCACCGAGGCCGAGGAAGGTCGCGTCGAACGAGTTCAGGTCGACGAGGACGCCGTTCAGGTTGTGCTCGAACTTCTGCTGCACGCCGATCCGCGGATTCGCGGCGGTGTTCCAGCCGCCGTATGACACCGCAGCGGGCGCGCCCGTGTCGGCGAGCCAGCCGCTGTAGTTCACTGCACCGGCATTGGTGTCCCAGAGCGGCACGTCGGCGAAGGCGCCGCTGTTGTTCATGATGCTCGGCCACATCCCCGAACCGCTGTAGATCACCGGCCGCACACCCATCGCACGCACCCCGTCGACCATCGCGCGGGTGACCGGCGAGCTGCCGGTCTCGACGTCGAGGGCGAAGAACTGCAGTTGCGACTGGTACGGGCCGGCCGCGGCGATCCCGCCCTGCCAGCACGTCGCATCCCGGGTGTAGACGGCGATCTTGAGGCCGGCGTCGAGCGCCATCTTCAGCTGGGCCTGTGTGTGCTCCCAGGGGGCGCAGCTGCCCCACGCGGTCGAGTGCATCACGTAGAGACGGATACCCTCGTTGTACGCCTGTGTGAACCAGGCCGGGTCCGTGATGATGTTCGCGGAGTCGACGACCTTGACGGACGACGGCGTCGCCGCCTGGGCGGAAGAAACGTTCGTGGGGGCGATGAGGCCGAGTATAGCCAGCGAAAGCGCAAGCGCTGCCGCCAGGTGATTCTTGTTCATTTAAGGGGACTCCGAAGTACCAGATCGTGGTGCTGAACCCGGTAACTCCAGTGTCAAATCACTTCAGTGTCGCGCGTACGTCGCCGGAGCTGGCTGTTCGTCAGACTCAACGGGTGGAACCAGGTAATGAGATATTCTGTCTATGGTGACACATCCTCACGTTGAGCACTAGTCCCCCAACGAGGGACACGCTGCGGCCGCCGACTCAGCCGAGAGCGTAATTCCTGCACCGCCGGGACCGGACCCGGTGTCGCCATCCACGGAGAGTCGCGCGCTTGGACCGGCCCCGGAAACGCCCGGTGAGAGCGGCAACCTGACCCTGGATGCCTGCCGGACGACGGCCGGCATCGGGCGGGAAGTCCTGGCAGCACTCATCCGTCTCCCGGGCCGGGCACCCAGCAGACACGGAGGGTCTGGCCGACCCGGCTGCCTAGACTCGCCACGTGCTGCCGGCATCGGTTCGCCATCCGGGCCCGCCCTGGATTGCACCCACCGTCGGCCGCACGCAATCGAAAGGAATAACTGTGACCCAGAACAAGAACTCCTCGGCTACCGCCACCTCTCGAAAGAAGCGCCTCACGATCGGCGCCGCCTCCGTGCTCGCCGCGGGTGCCCTGCTCGGCACCGGCATGCAGGGAGCAACGGCCAGCCCGTTGGGCGGAACCGCCGAACCGGGCACCCCGTCGACCCCGTCGGCATCCGCCCCCGCTACCCCGGGCGCCTCGTTCTTCAGCTCCGTCGCGCACGAGCTGCGCGGGGACCTCGCGCACGGACAGGACTTCGGCGAGAAGGCCCAGAAGGTCGCCGCGACGATCTCCGATCACGCCGAGCTCTTTGCGAGCCTGCCTGCGAATCTGCAGGCCGACCTGACCACCCTCACGCAGGCCTCGGACGGGGACCGCACCGCCGCCGCCGAATTCATCGCCACGTCGGCTCTCGCCGGGAACTATGGCGAGCAGGCGCAGGCGCTCGCCGTTGCGATCCAGGCTGACCCGGAGCATCCGCTGCGCGCCGCCCTGCACGCAGCGCTCGAGGGCAGCCTCGACGCCGGCACCCCCGGCGCCGGCGCCGACACCGCGACGGACGCCACGGACGCGGGTCCCGCCGTCACCAAGCTCGCCCTGAGCCTTGTCGACAACCCCGCCCTGTTCGACAAGCTCCCGGTCGAGCTGCAGAGCGCCCTGACCGCGCTCAAGGCACTGCCGGCGGAGCAGCAGGATGCCGCTGCCCAGCAGATCGCCACCGACGCCGGGACCGGGACCTACGGCCCGGAGATCCAGAAGATCGCCGAGCACCTGGCACACGGCGCAGCGCAGGACACGGGGCACGACGCTTCGGGCCACGCCAACGCCACGGCCGCCCACTAGCCGGCCGGAACGAACGAGGAAGGCCGGGGGCGCAGTGCGCTCCCGGCCTTCCGCCGTCCTACCGGTCCAGGGCTAGAAGTCCCAGTCGGCGTCTTCCGTGTTGACGGCCTTGCCGATCACGTACGAGGAGCCCGACCCGGAGAAGAAGTCGTGGTTCTCGTCGGCGTTCGGCGAGAGCGCGGACAGGATCGCCGGGTTCACGTCGCACACCTCCTTGGGGAAGATGGCCTCGTAGCCGAGGTTCATCAGGGCCTTGTTGGCGTTGTAGTGCAGGAACTTCTTGACGTCCTCGGTCAGGCCGACGGTGTCGTAGAGGTCCTGGGTGTACTGCACCTCGTTCTCGTAGAGCTCGAAGACGAGGTTGAACGCGTAGTCCTTGATCTCGTCGCGACGCTCCTGCGTCGCCGCCTCGAGGCCCTTCTGGAACTTGTAGCCGATGTAGTAGCCGTGCACCGCTTCGTCACGGATGATCAGGCGGATGAGGTCGGCCGTGTTGGTCAGGCGGGCGCGGCTGGAGAACCACATCGGCAGGTAGAAGCCCGAGTAGAACAGGAACGACTCGAGCAGCACCGAGGCGACCTTGCGCTTGAGCGGGTCGTCGCCCTGGTAGTAGTCCATCACGATCGAGGCCTTGCGCTGCAGGTTGACGTTCTCCGTCGACCAGCGGAACGCCTCGTCGATGTCCTTGGTGTTGCTCAGGGTGGAGAAGATCGACGAGTAGCTCTTGGCGTGCACGGACTCCATGAACGCGATGTTCGTGTAGACGGCCTCTTCGTGCGGGGTGATCGAGTCGGGGATCAGCGAGACGGCGCCGACGGTGCCCTGGATCGTGTCGAGCAGGGTCAGGCCGGTGAACACGCGCAGGGTGAGCTGTTGCTCGACCGGGGTGAGCTGGTTCCAGGACTGCACGTCGTTCGACAGCGGGATCTTCTCCGGCAGCCAGAAGTTGTTGGTCAGCCGGTTCCAGACGTCGACGTCTTTCTCATCTTCGATCTTGTTCCAGTTGATCGCATCGACATGCGAGATGAGCTTGAGCTTGTCAATCATTTCGTGTTCCTTTTTCGGCCGGTCTCAGTCTTCGGCCGGTATCGGACGAGTCAGCGTGCACTGTGATTACAGCATCCACAGTAGATGAAGCGGGTGCTGTGCCTAGAGCATGCACGAGACGCAGCCGTCGACCTCGGTCCCCTCGAGGGCCATCTGGCGGAGACGGATGTAGTAGATGGTCTTGATGCCCTTGCGCCACGCGTAGATCTGCGCCTTGTTGATGTCGCGGGTCGTCGCGGTGTCCTTGAAGAAGAGCGTGAGCGAGAGACCCTGGTCGACGTGCTGCGTTGCCGCGGCGTAGGTGTCGATGATCTTCTCCGCACCGATCTCGTAGGCGTCCTGGTAGAAGTCCAGGTTGTCATTCGTCATGAACGGGGCCGGGTAGTAGACGCGGCCGAGCTTGCCTTCCTTGCGGATCTCGATCTTCGAGGCGATCGGGTGGATCGACGAGGTCGAGTTGTTGATGTAGGAGATCGACCCGGTCGGCGGCACGGCCTGCAGGTTCTGGTTGTAGATGCCGTGTTCGACGACGGATGCCTTGAGCTCGGCCCAGTCGGCCTGGGTCGGGATGCGCACCCCGGCCTTCTCGAACAGTTCGGCGCCGCGGGCTGTGGACGGGACCCACGCCTGGTCGGTGTACTTGTCGAAGAATGCGCCGGAGGCATACGTCGAGTCCTCGAAGCCGGCGAACGCGTGGCCGCGTTCGATGGCGAGGGTGTTCGAGGCGCGGAGGGCGTGGAACAGCACCGTGTAGAAGTAGATGTTCGTGAAGTCGATCGCTTCTTCGCTGCCGTAGTACACCCGCTCGCGGGCGAGGTAGCCGTGCAGGTTCATCTGGCCGAGGCCGATCGCGTGCGACTTGTCGTTGCCGTCTTCGATCGAGCGAACCGAGGCGATGTGGCTCTGCTCGGAGACCGAGTTGAGGCCGCGGATCGCGGTTTCGACGGTCTTGCCGAAGTCCGGCGAGTCCATCGACAGGGCGATGTTCATCGACCCGAGGTTGCAGGAGATGTCCTTGCCGATGGTGTCGTAGGACAGGTCTTCGTTGTACGTGGTCGGTGTGTTGACCTGGAGGATCTCCGAGCACAGGTTCGACATGTTGATGCGGCCCTTGATCGGGTTCGCCGCGTTGACGGTGTCCTCGAACATGATGTACGGGTAGCCGGACTCGAACTGGATCTCCGCGAGGGTCTGGAAGAAGTCGCGCGCCTTCATCTTGGACTTCTTGATCCGCGGGTCGTCGACCATCTCGTGGTACTTCTCGCTCACGGAGATGTCGGCGAAGGGCACACCGTAGACGCGCTCGACGTCGTAGGGCGAGAACAGGTACATGTCCTCGTCCTTCTTGGCGAGCTCGAAGGTGATGTCGGGGATGACGACGCCGAGCGACAGGGTCTTGATCCGCACCTTCTCGTCGGCGTTCTCACGCTTGGTGTCGAGGAAGCGCATGATGTCGGGGTGGTGCGCGTGCAGGTACACGGCGCCGGCACCCTGGCGGGCACCGAGCTGGTTCGCGTAGCTGAAGGAGTCTTCGAGGAGCTTCATCACGGGGATGATGCCGCTCGACTGGTTCTCGATCTGCTTGATCGGGGCGCCGGACTCACGGATGTTGCTGAGCAGCAGCGCGACGCCGCCGCCGCGCTTGGAGAGCTGGAGCGAGGAGTTGATGCCGCGGGCGATCGACTCCATGTTGTCTTCGATGCGGAGCAGGAAGCAGGAGACGAGTTCGCCGCGCTGCGCCTTGCCCGAGTTCAGGAACGTCGGCGTTGCGGGCTGGAAACGGCCGGCGATGATCTCCTCGACGAGGCCGGTCGCGAGCTTCTCGTCGCCCTGGGCGAGGCCGAGTGCGGTCATGACGACGCGGTCTTCGAAACGCTCGAGGTACCGGTTGCCGTCGAAGGTCTTGAGCGTGTACGACGTGTAGTACTTGAACGCACCGAGGAAGGTCTGGAAGCGGAACTTCTTCGAGTACGCGAGGTCGTTGAGCCTCGTGATGAATTCGAAGGAGTACTGGTCGAGCACGGCCTGCTCGTAGTATTCCTTCTCGACCAGGTAGTCGAGGCGTTCCCGGAGGGAGTGGAAGAACACCGTGTTCTGGTTGACGTGCTGCAGGAAGAACTCCCGGGCCGCCTCCCTGTCCTTATCGAACTGGATTTCCCCGTTCGGCCCATAGAGGTTGAGCATGGCATTGAGGGAGTGATAGTCCATCGCCAGCGCGACCTGCGCGTGCGGGGCTACTTTCACGGCTGTTGCTTCCAAAATGATTCCAATCCGTCGTGAACGATGCGCACATCATCCGGAGTTCCCAATACTTCAAATCGATACATATGCGGCACGTTGCACTTGGCCGCGATGATGTCCCCCGCGATGCAGAATGCCGTGCCGAAGTTCATGTTGCCCGCGCCGATCACGCCGCGGATGAGCGAACGGTTGTGCTCGTCGTTCAGGAAGCGGATGACCTGCTTCGGCACAGCTCCCCTGGCCTCGCCGCCGCCATAGGTCGGCACGACGAGCACATAGGGCTCCGTCGCCCGGAGCGGCTCGTCGCGCGCGTACAACGGGATGCGTGCGGCAGGCCGGCCGAGTTTCTCCACGAACCTCTGGGTGTTCCCCGAGGTGCTGGAGAAATAGACGATCTCAGCCATTGGATGCCGGCCTCACTCTCGAACCGCGTGCTTCAGTCCCGTAGCGCAGACCGCTCAGGCGAGACGTGCGGCGAGTTCGTTGATCTTGTCCGGGCGGAAGCCGGACCAGTGGTCCTCGTCGGTGATGACGACGGGCGCCTGCAGGTAGCCGAGTGCCTTGACGGCCTCGAGGGCGTTCTCGTCGACGGAGAGGTCGAGCACTTCGTACTCGATGCCCTTGTTGTCGAGGGCCCGGTAGGTGGCTGTGCACTGCACGCAGGAGGGCTTGGTGTAAACCGTGATTGCCATGTGGAAGGCCTTTCTCGTGGTTCAGAAGAGTAGTGGTTCAGAAGTGAGTGCGCCAGTACGACTGTGCAAGTGCGATGCGGCCCTGCGAAACGCGGGATGTCACGGGTGTTGCGGCGTTGCTGTGCTGGAGATCAATACTACATGTAGTGCCTCCCAATGGGAATGGCCACTACATGCGGTAATTACAATTATGTAGTTATCCACCGACATTCGTGATGTTGTCAACAGGCTGGCGCATTCGGAGGCCCGCTTTCCCGCGGAAATCGCCGGGTTATCCACATCCTGCAGAATCAGCATTCGCACCTCTGTGGATAACTCACCGCGGGCGTGTCGCCGCCGGGAGCGGCTAGGCGCGCGGGGCGGACGACTCGCGGACGACGAGTTCAGGGACCGAGCTCGGCAGGTCGGGCGCCTCCTCGTCCTCGAGCACGGCGAGGAGGGTGCTCAGGATGTTGCGGCCGAGTTCGTCGAAGTCCTGGCGCATGGTCGTCAGTGTCGGGGAGAAGAACGCGGCCTCGGGGATATCGTCGAACCCGATGACGCTCACGCGGTCCGGCACGGCGAGTCCGTTGCGGACGAGGGCGTGGATGAGTCCGAGTGCCATCTGGTCGTTGCCGGCGAACACGGCCGTGAAGTCGCCATAGGCGCCGGATTCGATCAGGTCCATGCCGAGGCGGAACCCGCTCGCAGGCGACCAGTCGCCGATCAGCGGTTCCCTCGCGATGAGGCCGCGGTCGCCCAGTTCGTCACGCCAGCCCCTGGCTCGTTCGATGGCGTCGACGGAGTCGGCCGGTCCGGCGAGGTGCACGATATTGGTGTGGCCGAGTTCGGCGAGGTGCGTGACGGCGATCCGCGCACCGCGGTAGTTGTCGACGCCGACCCGGTGGAATCCGCCGCGGCCGCTCGACTCCACCGCGATGAGGGGCACCCCGAGTTCGATGCCCCTGACGGCCTCGAGGGCGCTGCGGTGCGCCGCGATCAGCACGATCGCCTCGACGTTCTGCCGCAGGAGGAGCTCAACGGCGGAACGCAACGACTCCGGGTCCGACTCGAGCATGCTCGCCATGCTCACCGCGTACCGGGCGTCCCTCGCCGCCTCGTTGAACCGCAGGACGGTGCTCGAGGGTCCGTAGTCCGGTCCTCCTGTTGTGATCAGGCCGATCGTCCGGGAGCGGCGGGTGACGAGGGCGCGCGCAGCGGGTGACGGCCGGTAGCGGAGCTGCTTGATCGCGTTCTCGACACGTTCCCGTGTCGCGGGGCGCACATTGGGAAGGTCGTTGAGCACCCGGGAGACCGTCTGGTGCGAGACGCCGGCCAGCCGCGCGACGTCGAAGATGTTGGCGACGCGCGCCTTCTCATCGTCCTTGCTCACCAGGCTCATTGGCTCCCACCGATGCGTGTTCAACGCATCGTCTCTCTGTCCCCTTATTCTGGCTCACGCGCGGGTGCCGTGGCCGACACGCTCTCGCCGGACGCGTTATCGACGGCGTGCCGTCAGGACCTTCTGAAGGACGATGAAGACGAGGAGGAGCCCGCCGATGAAGATCCGGGTCCACCACGAGCTGAGGGTGCCTTCGAAGGTGATGATCGTCTGGATCGTGCCGAGCACGAGCACGCCGAGCACAGAGCCGAGCACGAAGCCGTACCCACCCGTGAGCAGGGTCCCGCCGATCACGACCGCGGCGATCGCGTCGAGTTCGGTGCCGACCGCCGTGAGGCTGTATCCCGAAAGCGTATAGAAGGTGAAGAGCACCCCGGCAAGGCCGGAGCAGAATCCGCTGATCACGTAGACGAGCACCTTGGTCCTGGCCACCGGCAGTCCCATCAGCATGCCCGACTGTTCCCCGCCGCCGATCGCGTAGACGGTGCGGCCCAGCCGGGAGTAGTGCAGCACGAGGAACGCGACCAGGACCACAAGGAGGGCGATCACGACGCTCGCCGTGATGCTCATGCGACCGCCGAACGAGATCCTGGTCTGCGCGAGGCTGACGAAGACCGGGTCGGTGATCGAGATCGAGTCCTTGCTGATCACGTAGCAGAGTCCCCTGGCGAGGAACATCGCGGCGAGGGTCGCGATGAACGGCTGGATCTTGAAGATGTGGATCATGAGTCCGACCAGGAGTCCGAGCACCGATGTCAGCACCAGGATGAGCGGGATCACGACCGAGGCAGACCAGCCGGACTGGAGCAGGCTCGCGGCGATCATGGTCGACAGGGCGAGGACGGCCCCGACCGACAGGTCGATGCCCCCGGTCAGGATCACGAACGTCATCCCGACCGCCAGCACGATCAGGTAGGCGTTGTCGACGAACAGGTTGAGGATCACCGGCCCGGAAACGAAGCCACGATAGCGGCTGCCACCGATCGCGAAGATGGCGATGAGCAGCACGAGGGTCACGAGGACGGGGCCGTACTTCGGGCTCGTGAACGCGGACGAGACCCGGCCGAGCAGTCGGCGGCCCGCGTCGACGGGCGCGGAGGAGGTGTCGATGCTCATGAGACGGACGCCCTTTCGGCGGTTCGGGTGCCCGGACGTCCCCGGCCGAGTGACCGGCGCCAGCGGCCGAACGTGGCGTTCGTCGTTGGCGACTGCAGCAGGCAGACGGCCGTCACGACCGCGGCCTTGAAGACCATCGTCGCGATGGGTGGGATGCCGACCGTGTACACCGTTGTGACGAGGGTCTGGATGACGAGGGCGCCGACGAGGGTGCCGAGGAGTGAGTACCGGCCGCCTGCGAGAGAGGTTCCTCCGATCACCACCGCGAGGATCGCATCCAGTTCGATGAAGAGGCCGGTGTTGTTGGCATCGGCCGCCGTCTGGTTCGAGGTCAGGATGAGGCCGGCGATGACGGCCGCGAATGCCGAGAAGGTGTACACGGTGATCAAGAGGCCCCGCGACCGGACGCCGGCCTGCCTGCTCGCCTCCGGATTGATTCCGACCGATTCGATCAGGAGCCCGAGGGCCGTGCGCCGGGTGAGCAGGGCGGCTGCGGCAAAGATGACGGCCGCGATGACGACGGAAACCGGGATGCCGAGGACGAATCCGGACCCGATGACCTTGAAGGGAGGACTGTTCACGGTGAGGATCTGGCCCTCCGTGATGAGCATCGCCGCGCCGCGCCCGGCGGTCATCAGGATCAGGGTCGCGATGATGGGCTGGATCCCGAGCACGGCGACCAGGAACCCGTTCCACAGGCCGAGGACGAGGGCGATCAGGAGCGCGGCGATCACGGCGACCGCGACCGTGCCGATGCTGCCCGGTTCCGGGGAACCGAGGATGATCGAGCAGGCCACGGCACCGGCGATCGCGCACACGGCGCCCACGGAGAGGTCGATCCCACGCGTCGCGATGACGAGAGTCATTCCGACCGCGATGATGAGGGTCGGCGCGCCGTTGCGGGCGATGTCCACGAGGCTGCCGAAAAGGTGCCCGTTCTTGACCTCGAGGCTGAAGAAGCCGGGGAAGGCGACGAGGTTGATGGTGAACAGGACGAGCAGCATCACCACCGGCCAGAACAACCGGCTCGAGAACATCCGGTTCATCGTTCCACCGCCGTCAGTTCGCCGTCGGCGATGATGGCCAGGAGGCTGTCAACGGTCAGGTCGTCATTGACGATGTCGGCGACGAGCCTGCGGTCCCTCATGATCGCGATCCTGCTGCTGAGGCGCAGCACCTCCTCGAGTTCCGCCGAGATGAACAGCACCGACATCCCGTTTTCGGCGAGGTTGACCACGAGTTTCTGGATCTCGGCCTTCGCGCCCACATCGATGCCCCTTGTCGGTTCATCGAGGATCAGCAGCCGCGGCGCGACGGCGAGCCACCTGGCCAGCAACACCTTTTGCTGGTTGCCTCCGGAGAGGTTCCTGACGATGGCGTCTGGGTTGGCCGGCCGGATGTTCAGGGCCTGGATGTAGCTGACCGCGAGCTCGTCGCGGCGCTTCCGAGAGATCGGATGGAACCAGCCGCGGTCAGCCTGCAGCGCGAGCACGATGTTGTCCCGCACGGTGAGGTCCTCGACGATGCCCTCGGCGCGGCGGTTCTCCGAGGAGTAGGCGACTCCCCGCGCGAGGGCCGAACGAGGCGTTCGGAACCGGTGCGGCGTGCCGTCGATCACCAGTTCCCCGGAGTCCGGTCGGTCGATTCCGGAGAGGATCCTGGCGAGCTCGGTGCGCCCGGAGCCCAGGAGACCGGCGAGCCCGACGACCTCGCCGGTGTAGACCCGGAGGTCGACCGGCGCGATGGACCCCTTGCGCCCGAGCGCCGTCGCGGCCAGAAGGGGCACTTCGTCGTCTTCCCCGCCGCCCGGCTCGACGATCCGCCGCTCGAGGGCGTCGAGGATCGCGAGTTCCTTCCCGATCATCTTCTGCACGAGGTCGAGGCGCAGGATCTCTGCCGTGCGGTATTCACCGACGAGTTTGCCGTTCCGAAGGACCGTGAGGCGGTCCGAGATCTCATAGACCTGGTCGAGGAAGTGGGAGACGAAGAGGATCGCGACGCCCTCGGCCTTGAGCTCGCGGATCACCCGGAAGAGTTCGGCGACTTCGTCGGCGTCGAGGCTCGACGTCGGCTCGTCGAGGATCAGGACCTTCGCGTTGACGTCGATGGCCCTGGCGATCGCGACGAGCTGCTGGACAGCGAGCGAGTGCGAACCGAGCAGTGAACCGGGATCGATGTCGAGGTGCAGGCCGCGGAGGAGTTCCACAGCCCGACGCCGGGTGGCCCGCCAATCGATGCCGCCGAACCGGCGGGGTTCCCGACCGAGCATGATGTTCTCGGCGACGCTCAGGTTTCCGAGCAGGTTCACCTCCTGATAGACGGTGCTGATCCCGGCATTCTGGGCCTGGGCGGGGCCCGCGAACGAGACCCGGTTGCCGGCGAGCAGGATCTCGCCGCTGTCGGCCGGGCCGCTGTCGATCGCATAGACACCGGTCAGCGCCTTGATCAGGGTCGACTTGCCTGCACCGTTCTCCCCGAGCAGCGAGTGCACCTCGCCGGGGAACATCCGGAAGTTCACCCCGTCGAGGGCCTTGACGCCGGGGAAGGAGATCGAGATGTTCGTCATCTCGACGACGGGGGCCTGTGCGTTCATTCACGTTCTCTCTTCATCGTCGTGCGAGCGGATGCCGGTTCCCGGCGGCAGGGACCGGCCGGCCGGATGGCCTGCCGATTCGAGCCGCCGGAGACCGGCGAAGCGGTACCGGATCCGCTCAGTACTGACGGGTGGGAAGTGCGGCAGTCGCCTGCTCCTGGGTGAAGGTCGTCTCCTCCGTCAGGATGCGCTTCTCGACGCTCTCCCCCGCGACGACCTTCTTGACGATGTCGACCAGCTGCTTGCCGAGAAGCGGAGAGCACTCGACGATGAAGTTGATCTTGCCGTCGGAGAGCGCCTGCATGCCGTCCTTCACCGCGTCGATGGTGACGATCTTGATGTCCTTCCCCGGCACCTTGCCCGCCGCTTCGACGGCCTCGATCGCGCCGAGGCCCATGTCGTCGTTGTGGGCGAAGATCAGGGTGGCGTCCGGGTTGGACTTCAGGAGCGCCTCGGTGACCTGCTTTCCGCCCGCCCTCGTGAAGTCGCCGGTCTGCGATGCGACGATCTGGAACTTCGGATCGGCCTTGATGACGTCCGCGAAGCCCTCCGCACGGTCGATGGCGGGAGCCGCGCCCGTCGTGCCCTCGAGCTGGATGATCTTGACGGGATCTGTCTGGTTCTTGTACTCGTCGACGACCCACTGGCCGGCCTTCTCGCCTTCCTTGATGAAGTCGGAACCGAGGAAGCTCACGTAGAGGCTGTCGTCCTTCGAGTCGACGGCACGGTCCGTGAGGACGACCGGAATCCCGGCGTCCTTTGCTTCCTTCAGGACCGCGTCCCAGCCGGTCTCTACGACGGGAGAGAACGCGATGACGTCGACGCCCTGGGTGATGTACGAGCGGATGGCCTTGATCTGGTTCTCCTGCTTCTGTTGCGCATCCGAGAACTTGAGCTGCATTCCGGACGCGGCGAACGCATCCTGGATGTCCTTCGTGTTCGCGGTCCGCCAGCCGCTCTCCGCGCCGACCTGGGCGAAGCCGACGACGATGTCGCCCGGCGCCTTCGCAGCGCCCGTCGAGCTGGTGTCTGCGGCAGTGGAACATCCCGTGAGGGCCAGGAGAAAGGCGCCGACGGCGACCGCTCCGATCATCTTCCTGATCATGTGACTAAACCTCCTTGTTTAGCGTCCCGGCGGAACATTCTGCTGCGTGTCTCGGTGCCGGGCGACCAGGTCGTTCTGGTCGATGTCGAAATGTTAGCGCTCACAAGCGCGCGTTCACAAGCCCTCCCGATATCTTTTCTATCTCCTGTTAAGCGGGGATCCCCGGCATCCGTTCGGCGATTGTGAACGCTCATAACCGAGGCCCCTCATGCAAGCGGAGCCGACCCCTGGCCGGGGCCGGCTCCGCCGGATGATGCGATATCTGTTACTTGGTGAGCGGCGAGAGCTTGGGATCGTTCGCGTAGGCCTCTGCCGCGTTGGCCTTCGTCACGATGACCGGAGGCAACAGGTAGGCGGGAACGATCTTGACGCCATTGTCGTACGACTTGGTGTCGTTCACGTCGACGGCCTCGCCCTTCTGCAACGCCTGCGCCATCTTGATGGCCTGGGCGACGAGCAGGCGGGTGTCCTTGTTGATCGTGGAGTACTGCTCACCGGCCATGATCGACTTGACCGACTCCACCTCGGAGTCCTGGCCGGTCACGATCGGGATGGGCTTGCCTGCTGCCTTCACCGAGGTGATGATCGCCCGCGCCAGGGTGTCGTTCGGGGAGAGCACGCCGTCGAGGGCCTTGTCCCCGTAGGTGCTGGTCAGGAGCGAGTCCATCCGGCTCTGCGCGTTCTCGGCCTTCCAGCCGGCGGTCGCCGTCTGCTTGATGTCGGTCTGGCCGGAGGCGACGACGAGGGTGCCGTCGTCGATCTTCGGCTGGAGGATGCTCATCGCGCCGTTGAAGAAGACCGCGGAGTTGGCATCGTCGGAGGAACCGGAGAAGAGCTCGATGTTGTACGGCCCGGCTGCCTTCCGGGAAGCGAGCCCATCGAGGAGGGCCTGGCCCTGGAGCTCACCGACCTTGAAGTTGTCGTACGCCACGTAGTAGTCCACGTCCGGCGTGTTGAGGATCAGCCGGTCGTAGGCGATGACCGTCGCACCCGCGTCCTTCGCCGCCTTCACCTGGGTGCCGAGCTGGCCGCCGTCTGCCGCGCCGATGATGATGACCTTGGCGCCGTTGGTGACCATCGCCGAGATCTGGTCCTGCTGGTCTTTGACCGTCGTCGAGGCGCCGGCGTACTGCACGTCGCCCTTGAACCCGGCCGTCTTGAGGCCGTCTTCGAAGAGGCCTCCGGCGAGGACCCAGTTCTCAGAGGTCTTCGAGGGAAGCGCGACGCCGATCACCGAGTCCGCCGGGAATCCGGCGGCCGCTGTGGAACCGCCCGTGGTGTCGGTGCGGGTGGAACACCCGGAGAGTGCCATCAGGGCTACGGCGGCGAGCGCTGTAGTCGCAAGGAGTTTTCGCATGTTCGATCGCTTTCTACTCAATGTGGTGGAGCAGGGATTGTGCTGTGCAGGGTGTGGAGCGAGATCGGGAGAGGTCATGCGGATGCCGCGGATCAGGAGGGCATGCTCGCCGGCGGTCTGGCCGTGTCCGGCGTCCCGGAGTCGGGGACGACCATCGGCGCTTCGTCCGGAGCCGGGGTGGTCTTCCGGTTCCGGGTCATGAACCCGAGGATCGACGGCCGGCCCTGTTTCTTGTTCCAGACATCCACCCCCACGGCGAGGAGAAGCACGAGACCCTTGATGATCTGCACCCGGTCGCTTCCGACACCGAGGAGCTGGAGCCCGTTGTTGAGCACGGCCATCACGAGACCGCCGATGATGGAGCCCGTGACCGTGCCGATTCCGCCGGAGACCGCCGCACCGCCGATGAAGACGGCGGCGATGGCGTCGAGCTCCCAGCTCAGCCCGTCCTGCGGTCCGGAAGCGACCGAGCGGGCGACGAAGATCATGCCGGCGAGGGCGGCCAGGATCGACATGTTCATCATCACGAGGAAGTTGATCCGGCGGGACTTGACGCCGGAGAGTTCGGCGGCGAGCTTGTTTCCGCCGACCGCGTAGACGTGACGGCCGAAGATCGTGTTCCGGGTGACGAACGAGTACACGAGCACGAGCACCCCGAGGATGATCCCGGAGACCGGGAAGCTCGTTCCGGTGCGGCCGCCCGCGAAGAGGAAGGACGCGTAGACGACGACCGCATTGAGCAGCACGACCTTGACGACGCTCGCCCAGAGCGGGGACGGCGTCGAACCCATGATCCGCTGCACGCGGCGCGCCCGGATCTCCCGCCAGATCACGGCGATCACAATGATGAGCCCGAGCAGGAGGGTGAGGTTGTTGTACCCGGTGTACGGCCCCACCTCCGGAAGATACCCGGAGCCGATGGTGGTGAAGCCAGGGGGGACGGGCACCGTGTTCGCGTTGCCGATCAGCTGGTTGCCGCCGCGGAAGATGAGCATGCCGGCGAGGGTGACGATGAAGGCCGGCACTCCGACGAAGGCGACCCACCAACCCTGCCACGCCCCGATCAGCATGCCCACGAAGAGGCCGAAGAGGATGGCGAGAGGCCAGGGCAGGTTCCAGTCCTTCATCGAGGTTGCGACGACGATGCCCACGAACGCGGCGACGGACCCGACGGACAGGTCGATGTGCCCGGCGATGATCACGATCACCATCCCGATGGCGAGGATCAGGATGTACGAGTACTGGCTGACGAGGTTGATCAGGTTGCCTGAGGACAGGGTCAGGCCGTTGGTGAGGTACTGGAAGAGCAGGATGATCGCGATCAGGCTGAAGAGGATGCCGAACTGACGCAGGTTTCCCCCGCCGAACAGCTTCCGCGCGCTGCGCGCCTCGCTCGTGGTCGTGGTCTCGGTAGTCATCAGCTGCGAACCTTCTTTCTGGCGCTCGTCATGCTCTTCATCAGGGTCTCCGGGTCGGCCTCCGCCGCGGGGATGCAGTCCGTGATCGCACCCTCGAAGACCGTGTAGATGCGGTCGGCGAGCCCCAGGAGCTCAGGGAGTTCCGAGGAGATCAGGATGACGCCCTTCCCCTGCGCCGCGAGGTTCTGGATGATGCCGTAGATCTCGTACTTGGCGCCGACGTCGATGCCCCGGGTGGGTTCGTCGAGGATGAGCAGGTCGGGGTCCGTGAACATCCACTTGGCGAGGACGACCTTCTGCTGGTTGCCGCCGGAGAGCTTGCTGACCCCGGAATCGACCGTCGGCGTCTTGATCCGGAGGCTCGTGCGGTAGCCCTCCGCGATCGAGTACTCCTTGCCGTCGTTGACGACGGGACCGGCCGAGATCTTGGAGAGCTTCGCGGACACGATCGAACGCTTCACGTCGTCGAGCAGGTTGAGGCCGAGCGCCTTGCGGTCTTCACTCACATAGGCGAGTCCGTGGTCGATGGCCTCTGCCACGTTCCTCAGTTCGATCTCCTTGCCGTCCTTGAACATCCGTCCGGAGAGGAAGGTGCCGTAGGACCGGCCGAAAATACTCATCGCGAGTTCGGTGCGGCCGGCTCCCATGAGCCCGGCGATGCCGACGATCTCCCCGCGCCGCACGGTGAGGCTCGAGTTCTTGACCACCATCCGCTCCGTGACCTGCGGATGCTGCACGTTCCAGTCCCTGACCTCGAAGAACACCTCTCCGATCCTCGGGACATGGTCGGGGAAGCGGCTCTCGAGGCTCCTGCCGACCATGCCGCGGATGATGCGGTCCTCGTTGACCCCGTCCCGCACGACGTCGAGGGTCTCGATCGTCTTCCCGTCACGGATGATCGTGATGGAGTCGGCGACCTGTTCGATCTCGTTGAGCTTGTGGGAGATCATGATCGACGTGATCCCCTTGCCTTTGAGACCCCGGATCAGGTCGAGCAGGTGCTGCGAGTCTGCCTCGTTGAGCGCCGCGGTCGGCTCGTCGAGGATCAGGAGCTTGACCGACTTACTGAGCGCCTTGGCGATCTCCACGAGTTGCTGCTTGCCCACGCCGATGTTCTTGATCAGGGTGTCCGGATCTTCGCGGAGCCCGACCCGCGCGAGCAGTTCGAGGGCGGTCTTCTTGGCCGTGATCCAGTCGATCGCGCCCCACCGGGTCGGCTCGTTGCCGAGGAAGATGTTCTCGGTGATGGACAGCTCGGGGATCAGCGCGAGTTCCTGGTGGATGATCGCGATCCCGGCTTCCTCGCTCGAGCGGATGTCCCGGAAATGCACGGTCCTGCCCTGGTAGACGATGTCGCCGTCATAGGTCCCGTACGGGTACACCCCGGAGAGCACTTTCATGAGGGTGGATTTGCCTGCGCCGTTCTCACCGCAGATGGCGTGGATCTCCCCGGCCTTCACGGTGAGGGACACGTCGGACAGGGCCTTGACCCCGGGGAACTCCTTCGTGATCGATCGCATTTCCAGAATGACCGGCCCGTCCGCGCGGACGGGCTCGTCGTTCATGACGTGCTGGGTGGACATCATTGTGCTCCTTGCGCCAGATGCCACAGATAGTAACCGGCAGTGGCCGCGAGCAACAGGCTCCCTGCTGCCGCGACGTGTCACGCTTGGGTAACGGCTGATCGGATACACAAAAGGCAGATCGCAGGCGCAAAAAAGCGGGCCGGTCGTCCGAAGACGACCGGCCCGCTCTCGCGTGTTTGTGCGGGTCAGCGACCGCCGGAGCGACGCTTGTTGTACACGTCGAACGCGACGGCACCGAGCAGCACCAGGCCCTTGATGAGCTGCTGGTACTCCGTTCCGACACCGAGGATCGACATGCCGTTGTTCAGCAGCCCGATGATGAAACCACCGATGATGGCGCCGGTGACGGTACCGATACCACCGGTGACCGCGGCGCCACCGATGAAGACGGCGGCGATGGCGTCGAGTTCGAAGCCGTCACCGGCCTTCGGGTTGGCGAGGTTGAGCTGGGCGGTGAAGACGAGCCCGGCGAGTGCCGAGATGACGCCCATGTTCACGAAGAGCATGAAGGTGACGCGCTTGGTCTTGATGCCCGACAGTGCAGCGGCGTTCAGGTTGCCACCGATGGCGTAGATGTGGCGGCCGAAGACGCTGTTCGACATCACGGATGCGTAGACGACGATCAGGACGCCGAGGACGATCAGGACGATGGGCGTGCCACGGTAGCTCGCGAGCAGGTACGTGATGCCGAGGATCATCGCTGCGGTGAACACCAGCTTGGTGAGGAACCAGGCGAACGGCTCGTCTTCGACGTCGTACTTCGCGCGGGCACGGCGCTGGCGGATGCCCTGGAGCACCAGGAAGAGCGTCGCAATGATGCCGATACCGAGGGTCAGCGGTTCGACAGCACTGGTTCCGCCGCCGAGGTCGGGGAGGAATCCGCTGCCGAGGGCGCGGAATTCGTCGGGGAACGGCGAGATCTGCTTGTTCTGCAGTGCGATCTGGGTGAGCCCACGGAAGGTGAGCATACCGGCCAAGGTCACGATGAAGGCCGGTATCCCGAAGTAGGCGATCCAGAAGCCCTGCCACATTCCCACGAGGGCGCCGACACCGAGGCACAGGATGATCGCGAGCCACCACGGCACATTCCACTGCGTGATCATCACGCCGGACATGGCGCCGACGAAGGCGACGACCGAACCGACCGAGAGGTCGATGTGGCCGGCGATGATGACCATGACCATGCCGACGGCGAGGATCAGGATGTAGCTGTTCTGCACGATCAGGTTCGTGACGTTGATCGGCTTCAGGGTGATGCCGTTGGTGGCCACCTGGAAGAAGATCACGATCGCGATCAGGGCGATGAACAGGCCGATTTGCCGCAGCTGGCCGGCGAGGTAATTAAGTGAAGATCTGAACACGCTCATCGCTTGTCCTTGTCCCTTTCCTGGGTCATGTTTTGCATAAGGAATTCGGCCGTCGTCTGCCCGCGGGCGACGTCCGCCGTGATCCGGCCTTCGAAGATGGTGTAGATCCGGTCGCAGATGCCGATCAGTTCCGGCAGTTCGGACGAGATCACGATGACGCCCTTGCCTGCGTCGGCGAGGCGGTTGATGATTCCGTAGATCTCATACTTGGCGCCGACGTCGATGCCGCGGGTGGGCTCGTCGAGGATGAGGACATCCGGGTCGGAGAACATCCACTTGGACAGCACGACCTTCTGCTGGTTTCCGCCGGAGAGCTTCCCGGCGAGGGCCTCAACCGTCGGAGCCTTGATGTTCATGCTCTTGCGGTAGCCCTCTGCGACGACGATCTCCTGGTTGGAGTCCACCCAGCCGCGCTTGGCGATCTTGTGCATGCCCACCGTGGAGATGTTGCGCTTGATGTCCTCGATCAGGTTGAGGCCGTACCGCTTGCGATCCTCGGTTGCGTACGCCAGGCCGTGATCGATGGCGTTCGATACCGTGCTCGTGTTGATCTTGACGCCGTTCTTGTACACGGTGCCGGAGATGTTGTGCCCGTAGCTGTGGCCGAAGACGCTCATCGCGAGCTCGGTCCTGCCCGCGCCCATCAGCCCGGCGATGCCGACGATCTCGCCGGCCCTGACGGTGATGTTCGCGTCCTTGACAACCCGGCGCTGGTGGTCGAGCGGGTGGTAGACGTTCCAGTCTTCGACCCGGAGGAGTTCCTCACCGATGTTCGGCGTGTGGTCGGGGTAGCGGCTGCCGAGGTCGCGGCCGACCATGCCCTTGATGATGCGCTCCTCGGAGATGTCATCGGTGTGCATGTCGAGCGTCTCGATGAGCTTGCCGTCACGGATGATGGTGACCTCGTCGGCGATGGCCTTGATCTCGTTCAGCTTGTGGCTGATCATGATCGAGGTGACGCCCTGGCCCTTGAGGTGCTTCATCAGGTCGAGCAGGTGCGCGGAGTCCTCGTCGTTGAGTGCTGCGGTCGGCTCGTCCAGGATCAGGAGTTTGACCTCCTTGGACAGGGCCTTCGCGATTTCCACGAGCTGCTGCTTGCCGACGCCGATGTCGCGGATCTTGGTGATCGGGTTGTCCTTGAGACCGACCCTGGCGAGCAGCTTGGCTGCCTCCATGTTGGTCTTGTTCCAGTCGATCCAGCCGTTGTTCTGCTGCTCGTTGCCGAGGAAGATGTTCTCGGCAATGGAGAGGAATGGGCTCAGCGCCAGCTCCTGGTGGATGATGACGACGCCTGAGGCCTCGGAGTCATTGATGGATTTAAAGGCGACCGGCTCATTTTCGAAGACGATCTCGCCCTCGTAGGTGCCGTGCGGGTAGACGCCGGAGAGCACCTTCATCAAGGTGGACTTTCCTGCACCGTTTTCACCGCAAATCGCGTGGATGTGGCCTCGCTTCACCGCGAGGGAAACGTCCTGGAGGGCTTTCACTCCGGGAAAGGTTTTCGTGATGCTGCGCATCTCGAGAATATTCGTTGTCACCGTTACTTCTTCTTCCGGTGGAGAGAGGGTGGGTGGTGGTTGTGGTGCTGGTACTTTCGGTGCTGGCAGTGGCGGCGGGGTGACCCGCCGCCACTGCCGGTGGAGCGAAGAACCTACTTGAGGTCGGCCTCGGTGTAGTAACCGGTGTCGACGAGCAGGGCCTTGTAGTTGTCCTTGGTAACGACCTGCGGAGCGAACAGGAAGGTCGGGACGACCTTGACCTTGTTGTTGTAGCTCTTCGTGTCGTTGACCTCGGGGGTCTTGCCGTTGAGCAGGTCGTCAGCCATCTTCACGGCCTCGTCGCCGAGCTGGCGCGTGTCCTTGTAGATGGAGGAGTACTGCTGGCCGGCGATGATCGACTTGACCGAAGCGGCCTCGGAGTCCTGACCGGTGATGATCGGGAGCTTGTCGGTGGCGTATCCCGAGCTCGTCAGAGCCGAGATGATGCCGATGGAGAGACCGTCATACGGGGAGAGCACGCCGTCGACCTTGGAGCCGTCGGAGTAGGTGCTCGCGATGAGGTTCTGCATCCGCTTCTGGGCGGTCGCCGGGTCCCAACGCAGGGTGGCGACCTGGGTGAAGCTGACCTGGCCGCTCTTGACGACGATGACGCCCTTGTCGATGTACGGCTGCAGGACGGAGATGGCGCCGTTGAAGAAGAACGTGGCGTTGTTGTCGTCGGGGCTGCCGCCGAAGAGTTCGACGTTGAACGGGCCGGTCTTGCCGGTGTCCTTGCCGTCCTTGTCCAGCACGCCGAGTCCGGTGAGCAGGCTCGTGGCCTGCAGCACGCCGACCTCGTTGTTGTCGAACGTGGTGTAGTAGTCGACGTTCTTGTTGCCGTTGATCAGGCGGTCGTACGCGATGACCTTGACGCCGGCCGCTGCGGCCTGGTCAAGCTGGTCGCTGAGCGCGGTGCCGTCGATCGACGCGATGATGAGGATCTTCGCGCCCTTCGTCAGCATGTTGCTGATCTGCTGGACCT
Organism: Cryobacterium sp. MDB1-18-1; assembly: GCF_004402735.1. Classification (NCBI taxonomy): domain Bacteria; kingdom Bacillati; phylum Actinomycetota; class Actinomycetes; order Micrococcales; family Microbacteriaceae; genus Cryobacterium; species Cryobacterium sp. MDB1-18-1. The sequence continues at coordinate 384,142 of NZ_SOFR01000044.1, forward strand.
GGGTGGGGATCTTGTCTTCGCCGTATTCGAGGTCGACCTTGTAGCCGAGCTTCTCGAGGGAGGCCTTGACAGCGTCGCCGTCCTTGATCCAGCGCTCGCTGGACTTGGTGGGCATTGCGACGCCGACAAGTGCACCGGCGTTGGCGCCCGCTGCAGCGGTGGTGGTGGCTGTGTCGCCACGTCCGCCGGAGCAGGCAGCGAGGGAGAGTGCGAGTCCAATGGCAGCGATGCCTGCGAGGACCTTACTTGTCTTCACTGAATTACCTTTCGTGGATCTGTTATCAACTCTGATGGCAGTTGTATTGGTGCTGCTATGTGATTACAGGCCTTGTGCCAGTCGGTAGTAGGCCTGGTTCCAACGCACCTAGCGGGTGAAATCCCGAAGGGTGGTGGTCTTATCGGTCACGAGAAGCTCGGTGCGAGCAATCGCGGCGAAATCGTGGGGGTCGAGAGTGGTGGAGAGAGCGGGCATCACTTCAGTGCTCCTTGCGGCGCTTGTCCGTAGACGTTCTGATAGCGGTTGTAGAGGGAGTCGATCGCGGCCTGCGGGATCGGGATGAGTGCTCCGCCCTGGCGGGCGATGTGCACGGTGCGGGCGACGTCTTCGACCATGACCGCGGCCTTGACCGCGTCCCTGGCGTCCTTGCCGATCGTGAAGGGGCCGTGGTTCTGCATCAGGACGGCCCGGGACCGGTGTCCCGTGAGGGCCGCGACGATGCCGCGGCCGATCGTGTCGTCACCGATGATCGCGAAGGTGCCGATCGGGATCGGGCCGCCGAACTCGTCGGCCATGGCCGTGATCACGCAGGGGATCTCCTCACCGCGGGCGGCCCAGGCGGTCGCGTAGGTGGAGTGCGTGTGCACGACACCGCCGATCTCGGGCATGTTGCGGTAGACGTAGGCGTGGGCGGCGGTGTCGCTCGACGGGGAACGGTCAGAGCCGGGGGTGCCGGGGATCACTGCGCCGTCGAGGTCGCACAGGATCATGTTCTCCGGGGCGAGGTCGGCGTAGTCGACGCCGCTCGGCTTGATCACGAAGAGGTCTGCGCCCGGGACGCGGCCGGAGACGTTGCCGCCGGTCCAGACCACGAGGCCGTTGCGGGTGAGTTCGGCGTGGAGGTCGGCGACATCGGCGCGGATGCGAGCGATCGCGACCTCGATCTGGGGTCCGTAGGTGCTCATGCGAACGCCACCGTACCGGTGGAGATACCCGCACCGCGCGTGAGGGCGTTCGGTCGGCGATCGCCTCCGATGACAGAGATCTCGGCGGATGCGTCGGCTGCGGGCGCGGCCTGTGCGTTCTCGATCACGAAATTCGACTCCTTTGTCATGCGGTGCTGAGGCCATGGCCGTCTGCGTACTCACGTGCGTACTTACATTGTCACGAAATGTGAACGGTCACAATCGCTGTGCTCACACTACGCCCGCAGTGGGCGTCCTTGTCAAGTCAGGGCGAAAAAGTGGCTGGTTGCGTTTTGGTAACCACCCGAAACGCGCCGGATTCAGAAGGCAGGGGGCCCTGTGGAGCCACGGACGATGAGCTCGGGAATGATCGGTGCGCGGAACTTGTCCGGGTCGTCACCGGCGATGGTGCCGAGCAGGAGGGCGATGCACCGGCGGCCCAGTTCCGCGAAGTCCTGGCGCACGGTCGTGAGCGGCGGCCAGAAGTGTGGCGCCTCCGGAATATCGTCGAACCCGACGATGCTCACATCCCGTGGGATGTCGAGCCCCGCATCCCTGACCGCGTGCATGATCCCGAGCGCCATCTGGTCGTTCGAGGAGAAAATGGCGGTGAAGTCGCGTTGCCGCAACAGTTCGCGCCCGGCGTGATAGCCGAAGTCCGCCGTCCAGTCCCCGAGGATCGGGGCGGTCGTCGGCACGTCCATCGCCCCCATTTCCTCCAGGAACCCGCGCATCCGCGCCTCGGCCTCGATCCAGTCCTGCGGCCCGGCGAGGTGGAAGATGCGCCGGTGCCCGAGGTCGATGAGATGCCGCGTGGCCAGTCGTGCACCGTGGATCTGGTCGACGGAGAGTGCGTGGTCATTGGGCCGGCCCGTCGACTGGAGTGTGACATACGGCACCTCGATCGAGAGCTGTTCGAGGACGTCGAAGACGCGGACCTGGGGGGCGATGACCACGATCCCCTCGACCGACTGGTACATCAGGTGGTCGAGTGCCGCTTCGATCGAGACAGTGTCGACCGAGGTCAGGTTCGCGGTGTTGACGTAATAGCCCGCCTCCCGCGCCGCATCCTGGATCGCGGCGATGCTGCTCGCGGGGCCGTACTGGGCCCCGGAGGCCGACAGCACGCCGATCGTGCGCGATCGCCCCCTCGACAGCGCCCTGGCCGCCCGGTTGGGTCGGTATTGGAGCTCCTCGATCACCTGCAGCACGCGGGCCTTGGTGGAATCTCGGATGCTCGGGTGATTGTTGAGTACTCGCGACACCGTCTGATGCGAGACTCCGGCGAGGCGTGCAACGTCCCGGATGCTGGGAGCCCGACCAGTGGGCAGTTCAGCAGTCATCGGGGCCTCGTCTATGAGCACGGTCACAAAAGAATTACGCACCCCCAGTATGCACCGCCGGGGAGGCGCGATGTGACCGTCACATAGCGGGAATCCGGCCTCAGCCGACCGGGCCGGGTACCCGCGCGAATGCCCGCACCGGGAAAGTGCCGAAGCCCTCGATCTTCGGAGGTACCGCCGAGAACGTCCCGCCGGAGGCCGGTACGTCCCCCAGCCCGGTGAGGTGCTCGACGACGTGGATGCCGGCAGCGAGCAGGGCCGAATGGGCGGGCCTCTCCCCACTCCCCTCGGTGTCGTCGATGTTGAGCGAGTCGATCCCGACGAGGGCGACGCCGGCACCGACGAGGAACCCGACGGCGTCTTCGGCCAGGAAGGGAGCCCCCGCCCTGTACTCCGGGGTGCCGAAGTGGCGGTCCCAGCCGGTGTGGATCAACACGGCCGAACCGGCCAGGCCGGAGCCTCGCTCGGCGAATGCCGCTGCGGGAATGCCACGGGCCGCAGCATCCGTCAGATGGAATACCTCGGCGGGGAGGTCGACGAGGGTATCGAGGTCGAGGCCGGCGAGATCCGTTCCACCCTCGTACCGGTGGTACGGACTGTCGAGATACGTGCCCGTGTTGCCGATCAGGGTGATCACGTCCATGGTGAATTCGGTGCCGGGCGCGTAGGCCGAGCGCGAGGCGGCACGGGTGAGGAAGGGCTCGATCACGGGAGCCGGCAGCCCCGGGTACGTCACGAGGCCCGCCCGGATGGTGTGGCTGAGATCGATCAGGCGGGCACGGGCGACGGTCATGTGTTCTCCTGGGCGGTTCGGGTTGGGCGGGGACGTGTTGAGCGAGCGCTTCCGGGCGAATGTTCGGGTGTACGGGAGCGCAGGGGGTTCGTCCGGCGCTTCTTGACCCGGCCGATGACGACGGCGACGAGGGCGAGCACGGCGGGAACGAGGAGGTTCGGGCCCGCGAGCACGAGCAGCGCGCCGGTGAGGGCCACGCTGACCGCTGCGAGCCACCAGCCGAGGCTGTAGCGGTCCAGGAGGCGCACGGCGGCGATCATGCCGAGAGTGTAGATCGCGACCATGGAGCTCGTGTGGATCAGGATGAAGACCGACAGGGGCAGGTGCTGCGTCACCATGATCGTGAAGTACCCACCGGTGAGCACGGCGACCACGGAGAGGCTGCGGCGCGGGACGCCGCCCGATTCGACGCCGCGGGCGAGCCAGAGCGGGAGATCGCCGTCGCGACCGAGCGAGGCGCCGAGCTTGGCGAACGCGCCCAGGTACACGTTGAGCACCCCGAGGGCGACGATCGCTGCGATCACCGCGACCGAGACCGGGCCGACGCCGCCGGGCGCCTGGGCGACGAGGGCGAGCAGGGGGACGGCGCCCGTTCCCGCAGCGCCGCCGAGGACGGCGACCGTCACGTACTGCAGCGCGAGGTAGGCCGCGCCCACGACCACGAGCGCGATCGCCGTCGCCGCCGGGATGACGCGGCGGGGATTGCGGAACTCCCCCGCGATGTGGGTGCCGACCTCCCAGCCGGCGAAGGCCCAGACGAACAGGCTGACGGCGGCGCCGACGCCGGTCCAGCCGTGAGTCAGGAACGGCTGGAAGTTTCCGGGCTCTGCGGCGGGGAAGGCGACGGTGACGACCCCGATGACGATGACGAGCAGCGCTCCGGTGAGGATGAGCTGAACGGCTCCGGAGACCCGGACACCGAGGTAGTTGGACACGAACGGTGGAACAAGGATCAGGAGGGCGACGATCGGTGCGGCGGCCTGCTCCACCCCGAGGATCGCGACGACGTATTCCGCGCCGAGCATGGCGACGACCGGGGCGCCGAACCCGACGCCGAAGAAGAACCAGTAGCCGGTCATCCGCGCCCACGTCTGGCCGAGGGCCGTGCGGACGTAGCTCGCCACGCCGCCGGGGTCCGGGTATCGGGCGGCGAGGGCGGCGAACGTGCCCGCGAGCGGGATGGACAGCACGAAGACGATCAGAACCGCGAGCAGGGAGGCCGGCCCTGCCGCAGCGGCCGCGAGTCCGGGCAGCACCAGGATCCCGGTGCCGAGGACCGCGGCGATGTACAGCGCGGTGCCCTGCAGAAGGCCCAGACTCCCGGAGCCGGTGGGGGCGGGGCTCACGGGGGCATCCGTCGGCTGGGTCATGGTCCTATGCTGCCGGACGACCATGCCCCGGCGAAATGGCAGACGTGACACACTCCGTCGAATTCCTGCCAACTTGCGGCCCGCACCGGCCGCAGCCGAATCCGTTAGGGGCGGGTGAGGTGGGCGACGGCGGCGAGGGCAGCGTCGAGGTCGGCGATCAGGTCGGCCTTGTCCTCGATACCGACGGAGAGGCGGATGATGTTGTCTGCGACCTCGAGTTCCGTTCCACGCACCGAGGCGTGCGTCATCTCGGCGGGGTAGTTCACGAGGGACTCGACGCCACCGAGGGACTCGGCGAGCTGGAAGAGCTTCGTGGACTCGGCGAAGGCACGGGCAGCGGCGGCCCCGCCGGCGAACGCGATCGAGAGCATACCGCCGAAGCCGCTCATCTGGCGTTTGGCGAGCTCGTGGCCGGGGTGGTTCGGCAGGCCGGGGTAGTAGACGGCTTCGAGGGCTGGATGGCCGTCGAGGTGTTCGGCGATCGCCTGCGCGTTGGAGCAGTGCCGGTCCATCCGCACCGAGAGGGTCTTGATGCCGCGCACGGTGAGCCAGGCGTCGAGGGGTGCGGAGACGGGTCCTGTGGCGAACTGCAGGAACTGCGCCTTCTGGTAGAGCGCATCGTCATTGATCACGAGGGCCCCGCCGAGCACGTCGGAGTGACCGCCGAGGTACTTGGTGGTCGAGTGCACGACGACGTCGGCGCCGAACGCCAGCGGATGCTGCAGGGCGGGGCTCGCAAACGTGTTGTCGACGATCACGGTGACGCCGAAACGGTGCCCGAGCGTGGCGAGCGCCTCGATGTCGCTGATCTTCATGAGGGGGTTGCTCGGCGTCTCGACCCAGAGGATCTTCGTTTCACCGGGAATGATCGCGGCCTCGACGGCGGCGAGATCGGACAGGTCGACGGTCGTGTTGCGGATGCCGACCGCGCCGTGCACCGTGTTGATCAGGCGGTGCGTTCCGCCGTAGACGTCGTTGCCGAGCACGATGTGATCGCCGGGTGCGAGCAGGGCACGCAGGATGGTGTCCTCCGCGGCGAGGCCGCTCGCGAACGACAGGCCGTGCGCGCCACCCTCGAGGGCGGCGAGCAGGGTCTCGAGCACGGTGCGCGTCGGGTTCCCGCCGCGGCTGTATTCGTAGCCGCCGCGCAGGTGGCCGATGCTCTCCTGCACATAGGTCGAGGTCAGGTAGATCGGCGGAATGACGGCTCCGGTCGTCGGGTCGAATTCCTGTCCGGCGTGGATGGCGAGGGTGTCGAAGTTCGGGGTGCTGGGCATCCGTGGGTCCTTTGGTGGTGGGCGCTCAGGCGCTGAGGTAGGTGAGGAGGTCGTGGCGGGTGATGACGCCGAGGGGCTTGCCATCGGCGGTGACGAGGAGGGCATCGTCGTGGGCGAAGGCGGCACGGGCGGACGCGACGGGTTCGTTGACGCCGATCATCGGCAGGGAATCGCCGACGTAGGCGCTGATCTTGTCGGTGAGTTTCGCCTCGCCGGAGAAGACGAGCTCCATCAAGTGGCGCTCGTCGATCGCGCCGAGCACCTCGCCCATCACGACCGGCGGCTTGGCGGTCAACACGAGCAGCTGGGAGACGCTCGACACCGTCATGGCCTCGATCGCGTCGCGCACGGTGTCGATCGGGTGCACGTAGACGAAGGCAGGCAGGGTGCCGGTCTTGCTCTCGAGGAGGTCTGCCACGGTGTGCCCGGCCGGGGCGTTGCTGAAGCCGTAGCTGCGCATCCACTTGTCGTTGAAGATCTTGCCGAGGTAGCCGCGACCGCCGTCGGGCAGCAGCACGACGACGACGGCGTCGGCCGGGAGGGTCGCCGCGGCGCGAAGGGCCGCGACCACGGCCATGCCGCTCGAACCGCCGACGAGGATGCCCTCTTCGAGTGCGAGGCGCCTGGTCATGGCGAAGGATTCGGCGTCGGAGACGGCGATGACCTCGTGCACGACGGCGGGGTCGTACGCCGCAGGCCAGAAGTCCTCGCCGACGCCTTCGACGAGGTAGGGCCTGCCGGTGCCGCCGGAGTAGACCGAGCCTTCCGGGTCCGCGCCGATGATGCGCACCGTGTCGCCGGAGACCTCGCGGAGGTACCGCCCGGTGCCGGTGATCGTTCCGCCGGTGCCGACGCCCGCGACGAAGTGGGTGACGGTGCCGTCGGTGTCGCGCCAGATCTCCGGACCTGTCGACTCGTAGTGGCTGAGCGGCCCGTTCGGATTGGCGTACTGGTTGGGCTTGAAGGCGCCGGGGATCTCCCTGGCGAGCCGGTCGGAGACGCTGTAGTACGACTCCGGGTCGTCGGGCGCGACGGATGTCGGGGTCACGACGACCTCGGCGCCGTACGCGGTGAGCACGTTGCGCTTGTCCTCGCCGACCTTGTCCGGCAGCACGAACACGCACCGGTAACCGCGCTGCTGCGCGACGAGGGCGAGGCCGACGCCGGTGTTGCCGGACGTGGGTTCGACGATGGTTCCGCCGGGCAGCAGCAGGCCGTCACGTTCGGCGGCATCGATGATTCGGGTGGCGATCCGGTCCTTCGCGGAGCCGCCCGGGTTGAAGTACTCGAGTTTGACCAGCACGGTCGCGCCGATCCCCTCGGTGACCTTGTTGAGTTTGACCAGCGGCGTGTTGCCGATGAGGTCGAGGATGGTGTCTGCAATCTTCATGGAAGATCCTTCGTCGAGGTGTCGTGAATGTCACCGCGCGGCCTGGGGCTCACGCACGGGACGGGCGAGGAGTGATCGGGGTGGGGCGTCAGGGGTCGGTCAGCGACCCGGACAACACGGACACTTCAGACGGACGAGCACCCTCCAACTCTAGTACCGCTCGTCGGTGAGCGGGCGGGGCGGAATCACAGGGGCGCTCGGTGCCACGGCCGGGACAGCACCCGAGACGGCGCCCGGGCTCGCGACCTGCTCGGAGTAGAGCCGCGCGTAGACGCCGTTCGCGTCGAGCAGGCCGCCGTGGGTCCCGCTCTCGACGATCCGGCCGCCGTCGACGACGAAGATCACGTCGGCCGCGACGATCGTCGAGAGTCGGTGGGCGATCGCGATCGTGGTGCGGCCGCGGGACGCGGTGTCGAGTGCCGCCTGCACGACGCGCTCGGAGATGGCGTCGAGGGCGCTCGTCGCCTCGTCGAGGATGAGCACTTCCGGGTTCTTCAGGAGCACCCTGGCGATGGCGATACGCTGCTTTTCGCCGCCGGAGAGCCGGTACCCGCGCTCGCCGACGACCGTGTCGTAGCCGGCGGGGAAGGACGCGATCGTGTCGTGGATGCTCGCGGACCGGGCGGCGGCCTCGAGTTCGTCCGCCGTGGCATCCGGTTTCGCATAGCGGAGGTTCTCGGCGATCGTCGCGTGGAAGAGGTAGGTCTCCTGGCTCACAATGCCGATGTGGGAGACGAGGGACTGCTGGGCGAGATCGCGCACGTCGATGCCGCCGAACAGGACTCGCCCTTCCGTCGCCTCGTAGAAGCGGGGGATCAGGTAGGAGACGGTCGTCTTCCCGGCGCCGGACGGCCCGACGAACGCGGCGAACTGGCCGGGCTCGATCGTGAACGAGACCTGGTCGAGGGTGGGCCGGGACTCACCGGCGGCATCCGGATAGGCGAACGTGACGGCATCGAATTCGACGCGACCGGTGGCGGGGCCGGTCTCGGGCACCGCGAGAGCCTCCGGGGAATCCTGGATCGCCGGGACGAGGTCGAGGTACTGGAAGATCCGCGCGAAGAGGGCGCTCGAGGTCTGCAGGTCGAGTGCGACCCGCATCAGGCCGAGCAGGGGGAACAGCAGCCGGGACTGCACGGTCGTGAACGCGACGATCGTGCCTGCGGTGATGTCGGCGGAACCGTTGCTCATCAGCAGGCCGGCGACCAGGTAGACGATCGCGGGGATGCTCGAGAGGAAAATACTGACCATGGCGAAGAACCACTGGCCGCTCATCTGCTGGCTGACCTGCAGTCGTACCTGGTTGTCGTTCTCGTCCGAGTAGCGGCCGATCTCGGCCTGCTGCCTGGTGAAGCTCTTGGAGAGCAGAATCCCGGAGACGCTCAGAGTCTCCTGCGTGATCGCGGTCATGTCGGAAAGCGATTCCTGGGTCTTCGCCGCGATCCGGGCGCGGACCTGGCCGACGCGGCGCTGGGCGATCACGAGGATCGGCATCAGGATCAGGGCGACGATCGTGAGCTGCCAGTCGAGCAGGAGCATCGCGACGAACGCGGCGATCACGGTGACGGCGTTGCCGAGCAGGCTCGAGATGGTGTTCGTGAGCACGCTCGCGACGCCGCCGACGTCGTTCTGCAGCCGCGACTGGATGATCCCGGTCTTGGTGCGGGTGAAGAAGCTCAGCTCCATGGCCTGCAGGTGAGTGAACAGTCGCACGCGCAGGGCGCCCATCACGGTGTTGCCGACACTCGCGGTGAGCCAGGTCTGCCACACCCCGAGCAGCTGGGAACCGAGGTAGATCGCGATCATGAGCCCGACGAGGGTCGCGAGGCGGGGCAGGTTGGGCTCTCCCCCCGGCGGGAACAGGCCCTCGTCGAATGCGCGCTGCACGAGCAGAGGCGGGACCACCGAGAGCGCGGCGCTGATGATCACGAGCACGACGGTGACAGTGAGCGCGGTGCGGTGCGGCGCGAACAGCGCGGCAATCCTGCCGAGGAGGTTCGGTATCCGCGGTGCTTCGGCGTTCTCGGCGCGCTGGGCGACGGGGTCACCGCCGCTGATCCGCCCGCGCGGGCGTCCGTACTGTCCAGGCCGGCCGGAGGGGGCCGACCCGCCACCGTGGCCGTGCATTGCACTCATGAAGCCAGCCTAAACGTCGCCGCAGCGGCATCCGCTCGCCTGCAGGGCACGCAACTGTGCCCGCTCCGGACACCTGTTCCCGTTGCGCGGGGCACAGGTGTCCGTTACGGGCACAGGTGTTGTTCGAGCGGATGCCCGGGCCTGGTCAGCCCTTCGTCGAGCCGGCCAGCAGGCCGCGCACGAAGTAACGCTGCAGGCTGAAGAACACGATGAGCGGCACGATCAGGGACACGAAGGCCGCGGCCGTGAGGCGCTGCCAGTCCTGCCCTCGGGTACCGGTGAGTTCGGCCAGGCGCTGCGTGAGCGGGGCGACATCCGGCGTGCCGCCCGAGAAGATCAGGGCGACGAGCAGGTCGTTCCAGACCCAGAGGAACTGGAAGATCGCGAAGGACGCGAGCGCGGGCACCGCGAGCGGCAGCACGATCCGGAAGAAGACCTGGCCGTGGCTGGCGCCGTCGACACGGGCTGCCTCGATGACCTCGCTCGGGATCTCGGAGATGAAGTTGTGCAGCAGGAAGATCGCCAGCGGCAGCGCGAAGATCGTGTGCGCGATCCAGACCGGCAGGTAGTTCTGCGCCGGGATCATCGGGATCAGCTGGTGCAGCGCCTCCTGCCCGGGCTTCAGGATCGCGGTGAACATCTGGAGCAGCGGGATCAGCGCGAGCTGCAGGGGCACGATCTGCAGTGCGAACACGAGCACGAAGAGTGCGCCACTGCCCTTGAACTTGATCCAGGCAAAGGCGTACGCGGCCATCGAGGCGATCACGAGGGGGAAGATCGTGGCGGGGATCGCGATCGCGAGGGAGTTCACGAAGTACGCGCCGAGCTGCGGGGAGGACTGCGAGGTGGAGAGCAGCACCTCCTTGTAGTTGTCGAGCGTGAAGCCCGGGTTCTGCAGGATGGTCCACCACCCCGTCGTGGTGATCAGCCCGGCGGGCCGGAAGGAGGACACGAACAGGCCGAAGGTCGGCAGCGTCCACAGGATCGCGATGACGAGCGACACGACCGTCGCCGTGCGCGACGTGAGGCGCCGTTTCACCCTGGCCGACTTGGTGCCGACGGTGACGACCTCGAGGGCATTCTTCTTGGTGCCGACGATGGGCAGGTCGACTACGTTGTCGCTCATCGGATCTCCCTCTGCTTGCGCATGATTCGTACGTTGTAGATGACAATCGGCAGCACCATCAGGAACAGCACGATCGCGAGCGCAGCGCCACGGCCCTGCTCACCGGCTCGGAATGCCTGCGTGTACATCTCGTTGGCGATGACGCTCGTGTTGAAGTTACCGGCGGTCATCGTGCGCACGATGTCGAAGACTTTGAGGGTGGCGATCGAGATAGTCGTGATCACGACGACGAGCGAGCCGCGGATGCCGGGGATCGTCACGTTGGTGAACCGCTGCCAGGCGTTGGTTCCGTCGAGTTCGGCGGCCTCGATCTGCTCGGTCGGGACCCCCTTGATGGCTGCAGAGAGGATGACCATGGCGAATCCGGTCTGGATCCAGATCATCACGATGATCAGGAGGAAGGTGTTGATCGGCGAGGTCTGGAGCCACTGCACCGGCTGGCCGCCGAGCCAGACCACGATCTGGTTCAGGAGGCCGATCTGGTCGCTTCCTCCCGACTTGTAGTCGTAGATGAAGCGCCAGATGATTCCGGCACCGACGAAGGAGATCGCCATCGGCATGAAGACGAGGGCCTTGAAGTATTTCTCTCCCCGGGACTTGTCGATGAAGACCGCGTAGCCGAGGCCGATGGCCGTTGAGATCGTCGGCACGACGACAACCCAGATCAGGGTGTTGCCCAGGGTGATCAAAGCAGCCGGCTGGGTGAACATCCAGACGAAGTTCTCGGCGCCGACATAGGCACCCGAACTGTTGGTGAACGCCAGGAGGGAGGTGCGGAATGCCGGGTAGATCAAACCGGCAAGCAGCAGGAGGAGGGCGGGCGCGATGAAGAAAGTCAGCTGCCAATAGTCGCGCCCGCGTTTGGGCGCCCTGTCTATCAGGAAAAGCAGGAGACCGATGACAAGCGCGAACGCTGCCAGTGCCCCCACTACCTGGATTATCTTTCCGAGTAAGTCTGCGGTCGTCATTGGCCGGTCCCTTCAATCGTGCGCGAAGCGGTCGTGCGAGGGGTCGCGTGGAGGTCTTGTGGGTGGTGCAGGTGGTGCGGTCGTGCGGGAGGCGGGGCCCGCCGACTTCTCGGCAGGCCCCGCCCCGGTTGGGGCATCCGCTAGCGGATGCCCCGGGGAACTAGCTCTTCGGCCAGCTCGCCTCAATGGTGTCCGTGACCTTCTGGCTGCTGTCGCCGCTCAGCCAGGACACGATGCCCTTCCAGAACGAGTCGGTGCCGACGGCACCGGGCATCAGGTCGGAACCGTCGAAACGGAACACCGTCTTCGGGTCCTGCAGGATGGTGATGCTCTGCTTGAGCAGGTCGCTCGAGGCGTTCGCGGGGTCGAGGCCGGTGTTGGCGCTGATCACGCCGCCCTCCTTGACCCGGTTGTTCGCCCAGGTGTCACTGGACAGGTAGGTGAGCGTCGCGGTGATCGCGTCGCTCGTCTTGAAGGCTCCGACGAGCTCGCCGCCACCGGTGACCGCCTGGTCGCCGCCGGCCTTGACCGGGGGAAGCAGGAACGCGTAGACATCGCCCGTGGGGGAAACCGTCACCGCGGAGCCGTCCGCCTTCTTCCAGAAGCCCTCGTAGAACGAGGCCTGGTGGTGCAGGGAGCACTTACCGTCGAGGATCGGGAGGCCCGCGTCGCCGAACTGCGTGGAGATGATCGACGAGACATCGCCGAGACCACCGTTGACGTCGTCCGGGTTCTTGAGGATCGCACCGACGGAGTCGAACGCCTTCACGATGGCGGGGTCGTTGAACGGGATCTTGTGCGTGACCCACTTGTCGTAGGTGTCCGCGCCGGCCTGGCGAAGCACGTAGTCCTCGACCCAGTCGGTTCCCGGCCAGCCGGTTGCGTCACCTGATCCGACACCGGCACACCACGGCTTGTGGTCGCCGTCGGCCGCGATCTTCGCGGTGAGTGCGGTCAGTTCATCGAGGGTCTTCGGGATTTCGTAGCCCTTGGCCTTGAATTCCGCAGGCGAGTACCAGACGTAGCCCTTGACGCTCGCCATCAGCGGGGCGGCGTAGAAGGTGCCGTCAGCTGCGGTGCCGTAGCCCTTCCAGTCCTTCGACCACCACTTGTCGACGTTCGCCTCGACGGCGGCCGGCGCCTTCTTGAGGAAGCCGGCAGCAGCGAGCTTGTTGAAGAGGCCCGGCTGCGGGATGATGCCGATGTCGGGAGCGTTGCCACCCTCGGCGAGCACCGCGATCTGGGCTTCGAATTCCTTCGTGCCCTGGTAGGTGACCTTGATGCCCGTGCAGGACTGGAAGTCGGCCCAGGAATTGACGAGGCGATCGGCCTCGACGTCCTGGATGGTGCCACCGATCTTGACCTCGGGGCTGTCCTTGAACGTCCCGTAGGACGCGTAGTCGGCACAGTTGGACGACGACGAACTGGATGCGGCGATGTCGCCTGTGCATCCGGTCAGGGCGAGTCCGACCACGGCCGCGGTGGCCAGCGGCAGGTAGAGCCGGCGGTGCTGCTTCACGCTCATGCGTTTCTCCTCATTGAGTGATGCGGGTACGCGAGCTATGCGGTTCACGTACCGAAATGTGATGCGGGACTGTGTTGCGGGAATGTACTGCGGGAATCAAGAACTGCAATACGGGATCGTGCCGGGTATCCGATTCCCCTGCCTTCGTAAGTAAGGAACCGGTTCCACATCACAAACTACGGGAGGTCAGCGGGATTGGCAAGACAATCTTTGTCACGAAATCGCAAAGATTCCGGCGATGATCGCGCGACCACGCACACGCGGGCATTAAAAGTGTCACAGTTCAGCCCTTTCTGCTGGAACCGGTTCCAGTAACAGCGAAAGGAGCGCTACTCTTTCGTTACCGATCCAAAGGAGGACGAGTCGTGAGCGCAATCGCCGACGTGGCACGCCTCGCAGGCGTTGCAAAAGCGACGGCATCCCGCGCACTCAGCGGTCGCGGTTACGTTTCGGAGGCGACGCGGCTCCGGGTCGTCGCGGCCGCGAGGGAGATCGGCTACGTCGCCTCGCCGAACGCCGCGAGCCTCGTGACCGGGCGCACGAAGAACGTCGGCGTGATCATCCCGTTCATCAGCCGGTGGTTCTTCTCCGAGGTGCTCGAGAGCCTGGAACAGGCCCTGCTCGCAGAGGGCTACGACATGACGCTCTACAACCTCCCGGCGGCGTCTGCCGAACGCGACAGCGTCTTCGAGTACTTCCTCGCTCGCAAGCGGTTCGACGGGGTCATCTCTGTCGGCGTCGCCTTGAGCGAGGCGGAGGTCGATCGACTTCACCGCCTCGGCAGGCCGTTGATCGGCATCGGCGGGCCGATCAGGGACGTGCACACGATCGCGATCGACGATGTCGCGACAGCGCGGCTCGCGACCGAACACCTGCTCGGCCTCGGCCACGTCGACGTCGTGCACGTCGGCGGAGATCCGATCGACGAGATGGACTTCCGGGTGCACAGCCAGCGCCTCAGTGGCTTCTACTCTGCCATGCGCGACGCAGGCCGCTCGACGGACCGATGCTTCTACCCCTGCGAATTCAGCATGCCCGGCGGCTACGAGGTGGGGTTGTCCGTGCTCGGCGACCCGCGTACCCGTCCGACCGCGATCTTCGCCGCGAGCGACGAAATCGCCATCGGCGTCATCGTCGCGGCGCGGGAACTCGGCATCCAGGTGCCGGCCGAGCTGTCCGTGATCGGCATCGACGGGCATCCGTACGCGGACATGTTCCGCCTCACGACCCTGGAGCAGCATCCACGCAGGCAGGGACGCCTCGCCGTGAGCGCGCTCCTGACCGAACTCGCGCGCCCGACGGACGCGGACGCGCGGCTCGAGGAAGACGGATACCTCACGGTGCTGCCGACGAACCTCGTGATCCGGTCGAGCACGAGCGGCCCGCACCGGCCACGCAGTTAGCTGTCTCCGGCGCCGATCGCCTCTGCCTCTTCGAGCTCGTCCTCCATCGCACCGTCAGCACGGGCGAGGTGGCGGTGGCCGAGCACGAGAATCGCGACGGCCACGAGAACGGATGCCGCCCCGGCGTAGAACGGGACCGCCGGCCCGAAGAACTCCGCGAGCAGGGTTGCGGCCGGCGGCGCGATCGCCCCGCCGAGGAACCGCACGCCCGAATAGGCCGAGGACGCTACCGGGCGCGGCAGGTCGGTCGCCTCCATCACGGATTCGGTGAGCACGGTGTTGAGCACGCCGAGCAGCAGCCCGCCGACGATGACGCACGTGACGACACCGGTGGCCGAGCCGATCAGCACGCCCGCTGCCGCGAGGTCGAGGGCGAGCAGGGGCAGCACGAGCCAGAGCACCCGGCTGCGGCGCATCCGCCTGGTCAGGAGCGGGGCGACCCAGACCGAGGTGACGGCGAGCGAGATGCCCCAGCCGAAGAAGACCAGGCCGAGGGTGATCGCACTGCCCAGGCCGAGCGGCACGAGCGCGAACGGCGTGTACGCGAGCAGCACGAAGAAGCCGATGTTGTAGAACAGGGCCGCGCTCGCGAGGATGCCGAGCCCCGGCCGGGCGAGCGCCCGGAAGGGTGCTGACAGCCGGATCGGCGCGGGCTTCTGCGGCTCCTTCTTCAGCATCACGATGATCGCCACGAAGCCGATCGCCATCAGCGCCGTACTGCCGAAGAAGGGCCCTCGCCAGCTGATGCTGCCGAGCAGCCCGCCGATGAGCGGGCCGATCGCGATGCCGAGCCCGAGGGCCGCCTCGTAGAGGATGATCGCCGAGGACGTGCCTCCGGATGCCGCGCCGACGATGGTCGCGAGCGCGGTCGAGATGAAGAGGGCGTTGCCGAGGCCCCAGCCGGCGCGGAAGCCGATGATGGTCTCGACGTTCTGCGACAGGCCGGCGGCGAGCGCGAACACGATGATGAGCGCGAGGCCGATCAGCAGGGTGCGCTTGGCGCCGATCCTGCTGGACAGCCAGCTCGTGAAGAACATCGCGATCCCGGTGATCACGAGGTAGCTCGTGAAGAGCATCTCGGTCTGGGTCGGGCTCGCGGCGAGGTCGCGGGCGATCGCAGGCAGGATCGGGTCGACGAGGCCGATGCCCATGAACGCGATCACGCACGCGAAGGCGACGGCCCAGACCGCGGTCGGCTGGTGCAGGATGCTGCCGGCGCCTTCCCGTCGTCCCTGCACGTCGGTTGCGGCAGGGGTTCCGTGTTCCGCCAGCGCGGTCACGCGGCTCATGCGCGGGCTCCGGCCGGACGGCCAGGCTCAGACGCAGGCACACGTGCCGTAGTGACGGCCGCGGTAGTCACCCGCTCCACGGGCACCTCGCTGCCGTCGAGGCGTTCGCGCAGGATGTCGACGGCGTTGCGGATCGTGGCGAGCTCGGCATCCGCCAGCCCGACGAACATCGGCAGGAGGGCTTCGGCGAGTTCGCTGCGCCAGGCGGAGAGCGCTGCGTTGCCGGCAGCAGTGATCACGGTGCTCGTGACGCGGGCGTCGAGCGGGTCGGCGAGACGGGCGGCCCAGCCGCGTTCGACGAGGTGTGCGACGAGCTTGGTCGCGGTCGGCTGCGAGATGCGGCTGCGGGCGGCGATCTCGCCGAGGCGGATCGGGCCGAGCTGGCGGAGCACGCTCAGGGTGCGCCAGACGGCCGGCGACTCCCGGCTGTCCGCGGCGTGGGCGGCGACCCGCGTGAGCCGGTGGTTCACGGTGATCAGGTCACCGAGGAGTGCGGGAAGGTCAGAAGGCATTCCCCCACTGTACATAGCTTGGCTATCTATGTCCATAGCCCGGCTATGGACATCGGCCCGCGCCCGGGTTCGGTCGGGTTAAACAGCAGAGGGCGCCGCATCCAGTGGATGCGACGCCCTCGGCGTGTTGCGAATCGAACGGCTGACGCCTGTCGACCTCGAGTGAACCCCCTGGGGGGCCCGACTACTTGAGGGTGACGGTGGCGCCGGCGGCCTCGAGGGAAGCCTTGCCCTTTTCGGCGGCTTCCTTCGTGACGCCCTCGAGGACGGCCTTCGGCGCGCCATCGACAACGGCCTTGGCCTCGCCGAGGCCCAGGCTGGTGAGCTCGCGCACAACCTTGATGACCTGGATCTTCTTGTCGCCAACGGACTCGAGGATGACGTCGAAGGCGCTCTGCTCTTCGACCTCTTCAACGGCGGCGGCGGGGCCAGCGGCACCGGCGACGGCGACGGGGGCTGCTGCGGTGACCTCGAAGGTCTCCTCGAACGCCTTGACGAACTCGGAAAGCTCGATGAGGGTCAGGCCCTTGAACTGTTCGAGCAATTCTTCGGTGGAAAGCTTTGCCATGATTATTCTCCCTATAGTTTCTTAGTTACTCACCGCTAGCAGGCCTATGCCTGGTTCGCGGACTCCTGCTTCTCACGCAGTGCTTCGATGGTGCGAACAGCCTTCGAAAGCGGTGCGTTGAACAGATATGCGGCTCCGAACAGCGAGGCCTTGAACGCGCCGGCCAGCTTGGCCAGCAGCACTTCACGGGACTCGAGGTCGGCGAGCTTGCCTACCTCTTCGGCAGTGAGCGGGCTACCGTCGAAGTAACCACCCTTCACTACCAGGAGAGGGTTTGCCTTGGTAAAGGCACGCAGGGTCTTCGCGACGGCGACGGGGTCTCCGTGCACGAAGGCGATGGCGGACGGGCCGGCGAGTTCGTCGTCAAACGACGTGATGCCGGCGTTGTTGGCCGCAATCTTGGTGAGCGTGTTCTTTACCACGGCGTACGTGGCGTCCGCACTGATGGAAACGCGCAGCGTCTTGAGCTGCGCAACAGTGAGACCGCGGTACTCGGTGAGCAGAACGGCGGTCGAGCTCTGGAATTTCTCCGTCAGCTCGGCGACCGTTGCTTCCTTGTTCGCCATGGCGCTCCTCTTGGTTTCATGTGCCGGTAGCCCGGGGCGCAGACATGAAAAAAGCCCCAGCGCAAGCGCCGGAGCTGAGCAGTCCTTGCGAACTGAAACTGAACTTCGATTCCTGCGCGGGCTGTTCACATGAGTGAACCTTCGGTCACCGTCCATTACTGGGCAGCGACAACCGGCGGTCTTTGGCTTCGTTCACTGTAACGGATGCCGCTGGCGGGCGCAAATCGCGGCATCCGCCCCTCAGCCCGTGAGCGGAACGGCATAGGTAGTTGACCTGAGTCCACTATCGAGATATAGTTGATGCTTGTCAATTACACGCCCCAGGAGTTTCATGTCTCGCGTTTCATCCGTTCGTACCGCTCCACCGCAGAACCCGCAGGACCGGCAGCCCCTCCCCCACCGCGACTCGGACACGCCGATGTCGAAGCGGCAGGTACTCGAGGCCCTCTCCGGCCTGCTGATGGGCATGTTCGTCTCGATCCTCGCCGGGACCGTCGTCAGCACGTCACTGCCGCTCATCCTCTCCGACCTGCACGGTGACCAGTCCGCATACACCTGGGTCGTCACGGCGACCCTGCTCGCGACGACCGTGAGCACGCCGATCTGGGGCAAGTTCGCCGACCTCTTCGACCGCAAGCTGCTCATCCAGCTCTCCCTCGTGGTGTTCGTCCTCGGTTCCGCACTCGCGGGCTTCTCGCAGAACACCGGCACCCTGATCAGCTTCCGGGTGCTGCAGGGCCTCGGCGCCGGCGGCCTCGCCGCGCTCAGCCAGATCATCATGGCCGACATCATCAGCCCCCGTGACCGCGGCCGCTATGCCGGTCTCTTCGGCGCGGTCCTCGCCCTCGGCACCGTGGGCGGTCCGCTCCTCGGCGGTGTCGTGACGGACGCCTTCGGCTGGCGCTGGAACTTCTTTATCGCACTGCCCGTCGCGATCCTCGCGATCATCCTGCTGCAGCGCACCCTGCACCTCCCGGCCAGGGTCAAGCGGGTCGTCAAGATCGACTACCTCGGCGCGATCCTCATCACTGCGGGCATGTCGCTCCTGATGATCTGGGTGACCATCGCCGGCACCCAGTTCGAGTGGGCATCCGTGCCCTCGTTCCTGATGGTCGGCGGCGCTGTCGTGCTGCTCGTCGCCGCGGTGTTCGTGGAGTTCACGGTCAGCGAGCCGATCATCCCGCTCACCCTGTTCAAGAACCGCACCTTCACCCTCGCGGTGATCGCGAGCATCTCGGTCGGCGTGTCCATGTTCGGCACCTCCGTCTTCCTCAGCCAGTACATGCAGCTCGCCCGGGGAGCCACGCCGACCCAGTCCGGCCTGCTGACCATCCCGATGATGGGCGGCTACCTGATCTGTTCGGTCACGTTCGGCACCCTGATCAGCCGCACGGGCAAGTGGAAGGCGATCATGGTCTCGGGCGGAGCGCTCGTGATCGTCGGCTTGCTGTTCCTCGGGACCCTCGACTACCGGACCGATCTCGTGCTCGTCGGCGTCTACATGTTCCTGCTCGGCTCCGGCCTCGGCATGCTGATGCAGAACCTCGTGCTCGTCGTGCAGAACTCGATCGAGGTCAGGCACCTCGGCGTCGCCACGAGCAGCGTCACCTTCTTCCGCAGCCTCGGTGGAACGATCGGCGTCTCGGTGCTCGGCTCCGTGCTCGGCACGGCGGTCGCGCAGCACATCACCGACGGCGTCGGCGCGCTCAGCGCCGCCGACAAGATGGCCGCGGCGAGCGCGCTCGGCTCCGGCGCCATCCCGCGCATCGCGGACCTCCCGGCCGCGGTGCGCACCCTCGTCGAATCCGCGTACGGGTCCGGCGTCGGCACGGTCTTCCTTCTCGGCATCCCGCTCGCCGTGATCACCCTCGTGATGGTCACCCTGCTGCCGAACGCGTCCCTCGGCCGGAAGACGGGCATTGCCAGGGCCCGCGAAGGTTCCGGGGACGGCACGTCGGCCGGGCACACCGGCGTGACTGCCGCGGAGCGCGCCGCAGAGGACAAAGCCGGGCGCGCTGCCGAGCGCGAAACCGAGGTCGAGGAGATGGAAGACATCCTGATCGAGGTGAGCGCGGCATCCGCCGGCCTCGCCCCCGCCGGGCTCAACAACCCGACCGGGGTGATTCACCTGCCGCGGGACGACCAGCCCGGCGCGCACAGAGTCAGTAGTCTGTGACCATGATCCAGGGGACTCCGACAGCGTCCACGCACACCGACGAGCGGGAGGACGCACCGGGCGCTGAGTCGGCGACGGCGATCGCCGAGGTCGAGGAGCAGCTGAGCGTGCTCGCCGGGTTGATCCGGGCGAGCATGCGAGATGCCGCGCTCTTCATCGACGCGTCGCTGCAGCCGTTCGCGTTCAAGCTCCTGCGCCACATCGAGCGCTACGGGCCGACGCACTCGAGCGCGGTCGCCGCTGCGCTCTACGTGGACAAGAGCGTGATCAGCCGCCAGGCGAAGCAGCTCTGCGAACTCGGTCTCGTGCGCACGGAAGTCGACCCGGACGACGGCCGCGCCCGGTTCCTCGCCGTCACAGACCTGGCACGGGCCAAACTCGACGCCGTACGGAACGGTGAGACCGCGATCGTGCACAAGCGCCTGAGCGATTGGCCGACGGACGACCTGCACCAGCTCGCCACGCTCCTCGCCCAGCTCAACACCCCGTAGCCCGCGCCACGCCGCGGGTCAGGCGAGCGGGAGCGACACTCGGAACTCGGTGCGGCCCGGCCGGCTCGACACCGTGACCTCTCCCTGGTGCGCGGTCACGACAGCCTGGACGATGGCGAGGCCGAGTCCGGTACTTCCGGTTCCGCGGAACCGCGAGCTGTCGCCGCGGGCGAAACGCTCGAAGAGGGTCGTCTGCAGGTTCGCCGGGATGCCGGGGCCGTCATCCGTCACGGTCACGATCGCACGGCCGTCCTGCTCGGACAGCGCGACCTCGACGGTCGTGTCCGGCGGGGTGTGGATGCGCGCGTTCGCGAGCAGGTTGGTGAAGACCTGGTGCAACCGGGGCGTGTCGCCAATGGCCTGGATCGGCTCATCGGGAAGCTCGAGGTTGAGCACCCGGTCTCGGCCGGCCGCGTGCGCATCGCTGACGACGTCGACGAGCAGGCTCGTGAGGTCGACGGTGCCGTGTTCGAGTTCGCGGCCCTCGTCGAGGCGGGCGAGCAACAGAAGGTCCTCGACGAGCCCGGTCATCCGAACCGACTCGGATTCGATCCGGCTGAGGGCATGCAGGGCGTCCGGCGGCAGCTCCTGGCCGGAGCGCCGGGTGAGCTCGGAGTAACCCCGGATCGAGGCGAGGGGCGTGCGGAGCTCGTGACTCGCATCCGCGACGAACTGCCGTACCTTGTTCTCGCTCGCCTGCCGGGTCTCGAGGGCGAGGTCGACGTGGTCGAGCATGCGGTTGAGCGCGGAGCCGACCTGGCCGACCTCGGTGCGGGGGTCGGTGTCCGCGGCGGGGACCCGGTCGACGAGGCTGACCTCGCCGCGGTCGAGCGGGAGCTCCGAGACGCGGGCGGCCGTTGCCGTGACGCGCTGCAGCGGGCGAAGTGCGAGGCGCACGATCCACATCGCGAGGATCGCGACGACGATGATGCCGACGAGGGAGACAACGCCGATGATCATGGCGAGCTGCGTCGCGGTGCCGTCGACCGTGCTGAGCGGGAGGCCGACGATCGAGAGGGTGCCGGTGCGGCTCGAACTTGCGAGGATCCGGTAGTTGCCGACATCGCCGCCGAGGTCGACGGTGACGGGCTGCGCGGTACCGGTCTGGCTCGCGAGGATATCGGCCTTCTGTACGAGGAGGTCGACCTGGTGGGCCGTGAGTGCGACGATCGTGCCGGTGTCGTCGGTGTAGCCGGCTGTGAGGGTGGAATCGTAGAAGACGAGGGCGAGAGTGCCCGGCTGGCCGGGGCCGTTGAGGATGACGCTCGCGGAGGGCACGAACACCGGCAGCGCGGCGCCGAGGTCGTTGTCGCGGCGGCCCTCGAGCATCGAGTGCGACCGTTCGGCGGCGGAGCTCACCTGCTGGTCGAGGCCCGCGAGCAGGTTGGCGCGCAGCACGGTGACGCTCACGACACCGATCGAGATGCTCACGAGGGCGAGCAGGCCGACGACGGCGAGCACGAGCCGGCGGCGCAGGGTCCAGGGGGCGCGTCCGGGTCGCAGCCAGAGCGGACGCCGCAGCCACCGCGGGCGGCCGACCCACTGCGGTCGACGTGACGGATGCTGCGGGCCGGGTCGTGCGGGCGAGCCGGCCGGGTCGAACGGGTCAGTCCGGTCGGCAACGTCGGCCACGTCAGCCACGCCAGCCGCGTCAGCCGCGTGGGTCGGGTCAGCCGCGTCAGCCGGGTCGAGCGAATCCGGCCGGTCGGTCGGCGTCATCACGCGGTTTTCAGCATGTACCCCGCACCGCGCACGGTGTGGATCATCGGCTCGCGTCCCGCATCGATCTTCTTGCGCAGGTACGAAATGTAGATCTCGACGACGGAGGACTTGCCGCCGAAGTCATAGCTCCAGACCCGGTCGAGGATCTGGGCCTTGCTCAGCACGCGGCGTGGGTTGCGCATCAGGAAACGGAGCAGTTCGAATTCGGTCGCGGTGAGCTCGATGGCGTCGCCGGCCCGGGAGACTTCGTAGCTGTCCTCGTCGAGGGTGAGGTCACCGACCGAGATGCGCGGGTCGACGGAGTCCGACACGGCCAGGGTCGAGCGGCGGATCAGGCCGCGCAGCCGGGCGACGACCTCTTCGAGGCTGAACGGCTTGGTGACGTAGTCATCGCCGCCCGCGGTGAGGCCGGCGATGCGGTCGTCGAGGGAATCCTTCGCGGTCAGAAAGAGAACGGGAGTCTCATAGCCGTCGGCGCGCACGCGCTGCAGCACCTGGAGGCCGTCGATGTCGGGAAGCATGATGTCGAGCACGATCGCATCCGGCCGGAACTCGCGGGCGATGGTCAGCGCCTGGCGTCCCTCGCCTGCGGTGCGCACCTCCCAGCCCTCGTAACGGAGGGCCATCGAGAGCAAATCCGTGAGCGTGGGTTCGTCGTCGACGACGAGCACTCGAATGGGGCTTCCGTCGGCCTTGTGGAGACGCGGCCCGCGGGTCGAGTGGTCTGTTTCACGTGTGCTCATAGATCTCAGTATCGCGAGCTTTCTATGAAAAGCCTATGCGGGGACCTTGGCGCTCCTGTGAATGGGGTTCGCGCCCGCTCTGCCCCTCCCCTGCCGCCCCATCGTTCGCACCCCGCGCCCAACCAATTCGACGGATCGGTTGGGCGGGAACGGCGGTCGCGGCTGGCACAATGGGGAGGGTGACCGATACCCTGCTCCCGCTTTTTGAGCCGGCAGGGTCACTCACGGTCTCCTCGGCAGCCGCAGCATCCGTCGCCGCCGTCACCGCAGCAGTCGCTGCGCCGGCGATCGCCCCGCACCTGCTGCGCATCGTCGCCGACTCAACGGACTGGGCGGCCTGGATGCGCGCCCGCAACCAGGGCATCACGGCCACGGATGTCGCCAAGCTCGCCACTCCCAGATCGGTGCAGAACGCGGCCAACGACAAGATGAACGGCAGCAACTTCGGCGGCAACACCTACACCGACCACGGTCGCGCCCGCGAGCCCGTGATCGCGTCCTGGGTACTCGACAACTACGGCATCGAACCGAGCACGACCCTGTTCCATGCCGCCGGCCACCGCCGCCACCTCGCGACCCCCGACGGCGTGGGCACGGATGCCCGGACGCTCGAACTCTCGGAGATCAAGACGACGAACAAGGCGTGGCGCAGCATCCCGCGCTCCTATATGCGGCAGGTCTGGTGGCAGCAGTACGTACTCGGCGCCGATCGCACGCTGCTGGTCTGGGAGCAGCACCGGGACTTCGTGCCGATCCGGTCGCAGCCGGAATGCCGCTGGATCGAACGCGACGAGGACCAGATCGCGATCCTGGTCGGTTACGCGAACCAGTTGATCGACGTGCTCAACGCAATGGCGACCCGGGCGCAGCAGGCTCGGGCGTAGACGCGATCCTCGCGGCCCCGGCGGCCACGGCGGCGGCCGCGCGGCGGCGCTTGCGCAGCGCGGACACGGCGCCGCTCGCGAACATGTATCCCATGTAGGCGAACAGCAGCCCGGCGACGATGGGCACGATCCAGCTGCGGCTCTGGCCGTTGACGGCGTTGTTGACCCAGCCGACCCACGGCACGGAGTACCAGAGGCGCCCCTGGATCTGTACCGGAAGCACCTGGTCTGCATCGGCGACGCTGTTGTTGTCGCCCTTGAAGGTGAAGGTGCGTCCGCCTTCGGAGCTCGAGCTGATCGCGGTGACCCGGTGGGTGATGACGCCCGGCTCCCCCGAGCGGATCTGGTATGTGACGACGTCGCCGATGCGGATCTCGTCCGGGGTGACCGGGCGCACGATGATGAGCGTTCCGGGCGGCAGGGTGGGTTCCATCGAACTGGTCAGCACGGTGAGCGGGGTCGACCCCGTGACCTTGGGGACCACGATCAGCAGCAGCGCGAGGGCGACCACGAGGAGCAGGATCGCTCCGCTGACCGCGAGCCCGAGGTAGTGCAGCAGGCTCTTGTCGGGCGGGTCGACGGGCGCAGGGGCCTCGTTCGCGGCCGCACCGGGCACGGATGCCGCGGGTGCCGGCGAGTGTTCCGGTGCAGACTGAAGCTGGGTGCTGGTCATTCGCGGTCCTCCTCAGGGCGGCGACGGCGGGCGAGCAGGAGAAAGATGCCGATCCCGAGCAACAGGCCGCCGACGACCAGCACGGGTGCGGGCGGTTCGACGCCGGTGTGCGCGAGGATTCCGCTGCCGACGACTGCCGGGTACGCCGTCGGAGTCGTGGCGGTCGGGGTCAACGGCGTCGGCGGAGCGCCGGGAAATGCCGGCACGACCGTTCCCGGATCGTCACACGGAGACGCCGCGAACGGGCCGGCAACGGCATCCCGCATCGCCACGAGCAAGCCCAGGCTCGCGCTCGCTCCCTGGTCGACAGTGCCGGAGACATCCGCCATGGTGAACGTGACGACGAGTTTCATCGTGCCGCCTGCCGCGATCGGCTGCGAGGGCACGACGATCGCGCAGCTATCGAGCCTGCGGAGGGTGCGGGTGAGGGTGTCGCCGGTTCCGGAGTTCCACGCGGCGAGAGTGATGTGATCGGCGTATCCGCCGGACGGGAGCAGCACGTCGTGCGCGCTCACCCGCACCTCGGCCGGCGCGGCGGTCGGGTTGCGCACCCAGAGGGCGGCCTGCTGGCTGCCGCGCGGGACGAGCAGGCCGAGGCCGTCGAAGAGGCCGGCGTTGAGCGTCGTCGCGAACGTCACGCCATCGGTGCTGAGGAGCAGGTCGACGGGGGCGATCGGAGTGGCGCCAGCCGAGGCGCTTGCCGGCGCTGCGACGCCCGAAACGGCGAGTGACATGGCGAGCGCAGCGATTCCGAGGGCGGATGCCGCGACCCGGCGACCCCGGATCGGGTTCGGGCGCATGTCAGCCCACCCACGTCATGGTGAAGGTCTGGCTGGCCAGCCCGAGAACACCGCACGGCTGTTGCTCCAGCTGGATGTTGTTCGTTGCGGTGGTCTGCCCGCTGACGTCGAGACACTGGCCGCTGTCGTTCACGAAGCGGTAGGTACCGCTTCCAACAGCCCCGACGGCCGTGATGCGCCAGCTCTGGTTCGAGGTCCCGGCATTCTGGAGTTGTGCGGCGAGGCCGGCGGCGGCGCCCCTGCCGGTATCCCAGAAGAGCTGAGGGGCGTACTTCGCCTTCACCGCAGACACACCGGCAGGGTTCGAGAAGTTCCAGGACTGGTTGTCGAAACCGGTCGACTTGCAGCCGAAGCTGATCATCGCAGTTCCGGCCGCCGTCGACTGGTTCTCGCCGTCGATGCAGAGTCCGGTCGTCGCATTCTTGACCTTGTACCAGGCCCCGGAATTGGGGCCGGCGGTCGCGATGACTGCAGCTGTGGACAGGGGCGAGGCATCGCCGGCCGCATCGAGGGCCCTGACCGTGTAGCTGTACGCCGTGCCGACGTCGAGCCCGGTGTCGGTGTAGGTCACCGTGGGCGCCGTCGTCGTCCCGATCAGGGTCCCGTTGCGGAAGACCTGGTAGGTGATGATGGCTGCTGTGTCGGCGGGTTTGGCCCAGGTCAGGGTCGCCGTGTGGTCCGTCGTGGTTGCAGTGGGCGCGCCGGGTGTCAGGGTGTTCGCGACCGTCTGGGTCGCGTAGATGGCGAGCGGGGCGATCGCCCAGTTGCCGACGCTCGAGGCGAGGGTGACGGTCGGCACTGCGGAGATACCGACGAGTGCGAAGCGTTGCGCCTGCGTGATCGTGCTGCGCACGCAGAAGTATGCGGACGTTCCCACGGCGAGCGCGGTCGCGCCGCTGCCGGAGAAGGTCAGTGCCGAGGTCCAGTGCTGGCCGGTGGGACTGGTAGAGGTCGCCCCGGTCGAGCAGGACGCCGCCGAGGCGACGGGCCAGGTCTGCAGGTCGACGCCGGTCGCGAGTGTCGTCGCGGGAGCCGTCAGCGTCAGCGTGTACGGCGCAGGGATGTTCCCCTTGTTCGTAACGGTCACGACCTTGGTGACCGACAGCGTGCTCGAGTCATACAGGACGGCGAGCGTGTCGAAACCGGTCTGCGTGACGGCCAGGCTGCCGGCCGTGACGGACGCGATTGCGGTCACCCCCGGCGCGGTCCAGCTCGCCTGGGCGACGCTCGTGCCTGCCAGGGTAAGGAAGAGGGTGAACGCGAGCGCCAGCATCCGTTTGGGCGAACGGATGCGAGGAGCGCGGCGCTGCACGGTGGACATGGCTCAGGCCTGGATTCCGTCGATGACGATGCCGAAGTTCGCGGCGGAGAGGCCCTGGGCCGTGGCAGGGGCGGACAGCGGCAGGGTGACGGAGACGCAGAGGGTGGTGGACCCGCCGACGGGGAGGGTCTTGCCCAGACTCGTGACGACCGGGGTGGTGTTGAGGACTGCGGTCCAGGTCGGGGCAGGCGCGACCGGGCAGGTACCGACGAAGAGGCCGATGCTCAGGGACGCCGAGAGGGTCGTCGCCGGAACCGGCGGAGTGAATCCGGCGATCCGGAGTGCGAGCGGAACGTTACCGACGTTGGTGACGGTGACCGGGGCACTGACCGTGACGCCCGGGTAGAGCACGCTGGTCGGCAGGGTGAGAGTGGACACGGTCAGGGTCGCGGTGCCGGATTTGATGGTCGTGGCCGCAGACACCGGGGCACTCGCATTGAGGTATGCGTATGAGCCACCAGCGCCGAGGACCGCAAGGCAGATCGCGGCCGCCACAGAGACCGCGGTCGAGACGATGGTCCGAAAAGAGGGGACACGCGTCGCGGCTCGCAGGCCTTTTCGAAGGACTGACTGGATCCGAACCATGCGGGAAGACGTTTGGAGGGGAAACATGTGCACCCCAATTCATCGACCAACAGTGTTTCTGAGGCTAGGAAGCCGGTGCGTCTGGCCGAGACCAGACGCACCGGCGGGACCGACTAGATCTGGGTCAGGAGGACCGAGAAGTTGCTGAGATTTACTGAACCGCCCTGGGCGGAGTTGTCGACGGAGGTGCCGAATGGCCAGGTGATGGTCGCTGTGACCGTCACGGTTGTCGCTCCCTTGACGACCGAGTATCCACCGGTAACGGCGGTCAAGTTGGCGGTGAGGGCGGCGCTGCTGCTCAGTGCCGTCGCCAGCTTCGTGTCGAATGTGCTCGACGACGTCGCAGTGATCGCGGCCCCACTCAGGGACAGCGTCGCCTTCAGGTTGTCGCCTGTGGCTGAAATGTTGAGCACCTTGGTGTAGGTGAGAACATCACCGGGGACTGCCTTGTATGCCGCGATGCTCGTGATCGGGACCGGCGCGTTCGTTCCCACCGTGCTCGTCCAGGTTCCGGGCGCGGCGGGCGTCGGCTCGGTAACGGACAAGGTGCCGGCCGCGATCGTCGCAGCGCCACCAGCGGTCACCGTCGAGTTCCACGAGGCGAAGGTGCCCGCACCGCCGAGGAGGAGCGCCACGCCGACCGCGCCAGCGAGGGAGCCTTTGAGAAGCTTGTTCATGATGGATCCTTTTCGACGCCGCGACGGGCATCAGGGTAGTTGCAGGCCGAGATTCGGCCGACCAATGTGGGAAGGACAGTTCGTTCGTTGCCCGGGTGGGAAGGATCGCGCCACTTCGGGTGCGGCGCGAAACTCCACTCGGGCAACGGGTCACCGAATACAGGCCAAAGCCACGCCGGTCACCCGGTGGAGCTCGACTCGAACGGTCCCCCTAAATGAGGACTTCGGTCCCCCTTTATGTGGACAGACTACGACGGCGCGACAGGGCAAATCCAGACCTCCAAGCCCCCAAGGTGAGGCACATCCGTCGTTTTCGCACCCCCAGATCGAGTCACGTAGCTAACCGAATCCGGCCGGTGGCCGACGGTTTCTCAGGCTGTCCACCCGGTGCCCGCCGGGAGACAATGGACTCATGGGAAATGCAACGAACGTGCCCCCGACCATGCGTGCCCTCGTCATCGACCGCACCGGCGCGGCCGGGGAATTACACCTGGACACCGTGCCGACGCCGATCCCCGTACTCGACGAGCTCATCGTGCGGGTCGTCGCCGCGGGCGTCAACCCGATCGACGCGAAGACCCGGGCCGGCTCTGGCGTGGCGGCGGCAATCCCGGCATTCCCCGCCGTGCTCGGCTACGACTTCAGCGGAATCGTGGTGAGCTCGCCGTACGAGGCCTTCCCTCTGCAGCCCGGTGACGAGGTCTACGGCATGACCCGCTTCCCCCGCACGACGGGCAGCTACGCCGAGTACGTCGCCGTCTCGAGCATGAGCGTCGCCCGCAAACCGTCGACGCTGAGCCACATCGAAGCCGCCGCCGTGCCTGTCGCTGCGCTGACCGCGTGGGAAATGGTCGTCGACATCGCCGAGGTGACCCCGGGCGAGCGGATGCTGATCCACGCCGGCAGCGGCGGCGTCGGCCACTTCGCGGTCCAGATCGCCAAGGCCTTCGGCGCGTACGTGATCACGACCGGCTCGCCCCGCAACGCCGAGTTCCTGCGCCAGCTCGGCGCCGACGAGGTCATCGACTACACGAGCATCCGCTTCGACGAGGTGCTCGCCGACGTCGACTCCGTGATCGACCTGATCGGCAATGTGCACGACGACACCGGCACGCGGTCGCTCCGCATCCTCCGGCCCGACGGGGTGCTCGTCAATGCGCCGAGCGGCAGCTGGCCGACCCTGCAGGCGGACGCCGAGGCCGCCGGCGTGCGGGCAACCGGATTCAAGGTCGCTGCCGACGCGGATGCCCTGGACTGGATCACGAAGATGATCGACGACGGCGCGGTGCGGCCCCACATCGACCACGTCTTCGAACTCGCGGAAGGCCCGGCCGCTCACCGCCTGATCGAAGAGGGCCACACCCGCGGCAAGATCGTGCTCCGCATCTCCGATGTCGGAGTCTCGGGAACGGGCGCGTGAGCCCAGCCTCGGGCACCGGGCCGACGATCGTCTGGTTCCGCGACGACCTCCGCCTCGCCGACAACCCGGCACTGCACGCGGCCGTCGAACGCGGGCTGCCGATTGTCGCGGTCTACGTGCTCGACGAGGACTCCCCGGGTGTCCGGCCGCTCGGCGGGGCGTCCTGCTGGTGGCTGCACGGCAGCCTCCATGCGCTTGGCGAATCACTGAAGGAACTCGGCGGGAGCCTGCTGCTCCGGCGCGGACCGGCGGCCGATGTGATCGGCACGCTTGCGGCATCCACGGGAGCCGGGGCCGTGTTCTGGAACCGCCGTTACGGGGCTGCGGAGCGCGCGGTCGATACCGCGATCAAGGCCGGGCTGCACGCCGACGGCGTCGAGGCCCGGAGCTTCGCCGGTTCGCTGCTGTTCGAGCCGTGGACGATCCGCACGGGACAGGGCAACCCGTACTCGGTGTTCACGCCGTTCTGGCGGGCGTGCGTCGCCGGGCCGCCCCCGCGCGAGCCATACCCGGCGCCGGAATCGATCGACGACGGGTCGGGAACACTGCCCTCTGACCGGCTCGAGGACTGGGGCCTCCTGCCCACCCGCCCGGACTGGGCCGCCGGGCTCCGTGCCGCCTGGCAGCCGGGCGAGGCTTTCGCCGCCGAGGCGCTCGACACGTTCCTGCGTGAGTCGCTCGCGCGCTACGCAGACGAACGGGACGCCCCCGCCCAGACCGCGACGAGCCGCCTGTCGCCGCGGCTTCGCTGGGGCGAAGTGAGCCCGTTCCAGGTCTGGCACGCCACCCAGCGGGTGCTCCGCGGGGCGGATGCCGCCACCGCGTCGAGCGCGCAGCGGTTCCTCACCGAACTCGGCTGGCGGGAGTTCAGCTATCACGTGCTCTTCCACGCACCCGAGCTTGCGACCGAGAATCTCAAGCGCGAGTTCGACCGCTTCCCGTGGCCCCCGCTCGATGACCGCGTGCTCGAGGCGTGGCAACAGGGCCGCACCGGCATTCCGCTCGTCGACGCCGGGATGCGCGAACTGTGGCAGACCGGGAGTATGCACAACCGGGTACGCATGGTCACCGCTTCATTCCTCACCAAGAATCTATTGGTGGACTGGCGCGTGGGCGAGCGCTGGTTCTGGGACACCCTCGTCGATGCCGACGGCGCGAGCAACCCGTTCGGCTGGCAGTGGGTCGCCGGATCGGGCGCGGACGCTGCACCCTACTTCCGGGTGTTCAACCCCGAACTGCAGGCGGCGCGGTTCGACCCGCACGGGGAGTACATCCGCGAGTACGTGCCCGAAATCGGCACGGCTGCCTACCCCGCTCCGCTCGTCGACCTCGGCGAGACCCGGCGCGCGGCTCTGGCCGCCTACGAGTACGTCAAGGCCGCGAAGGCGCCCGCCCCGGTTCCCTCGGCCTGAGCCGCCGGGTCAGAGGGCGCGTTCGAGGACGAAGTCGTCCTCGAACCGGTCGCCGACCAGGAAGTGCTTGGTGCCGACCCGCGCGAAGCCGTGCTTCCCGTAGAAACGGATGGCCCGGGCATTCTCCTGGTTCACCCCGAGCCAGGCGCCCCGCGCGCCGCGATCCCGCGCGGCGTCGAGTGTCGCCGTCATGAGCGCTGCGGCCGCTCCACGCCCGTGGCTTTCGGCGCGCAGGTAACACTTGCTGAGCTCGACGGTCGGGCGGATGCCGATGGCCGCGAGCACCTCAGGGTCACCGGGCTCGCCGAAGATCAGCATGGTGTAGCCGAGGGGAAGACCGGTCTCCGGGTCTTCGGCGAGGAACAGCATCCGCCCGCGGTCGGCGAGGTAGGCGTCGAAGTTCGACTCTGAGAGAACGTCGCGCACGAAGGCCGCGATCGCCTCGTGGGTCGTGTGCGGAGGGCACGCGAGCGCGAAGGTCGCTGCCGCGAGTTCGGCGAGCACCCCGGCATCCGCCGCCCCCGCCGTTCGTATCGATATCACGTCCCCACCCTACCGACCCCGTCGGCCCGCGAAAGCGGGTGAAACGTCGCTAACCAGCGGTCAGAACGACGATTCACCCGCTTTCGCGGAGGTGGGACGGACCGCTACAGGTAGCGGGCGTATGCGCCGACGGTGAGGAAGGTCGGGAACTCGGGCTCGAGCGCCGAGGTGCGGAAGACCGACAACGCGTCGTCGAAGCGGTCACCGGGAGTGCGGGGCAGGCCGGCGAACACCTCGGCGACGAGGCCGTCCACCCACGGTCCGTCGATGCGCACGCCCTCGGCGGTGACCGAGTTGTCGTGGATCCACTGCCACACCTGCGAGCGGGAGATCTCCGCGGTCGCGGCGTCCTCCATCAGGTTGTCGATCGCCGCGGCCCCCACACCGCGCAGCCAGGACTCGATGTAACGCAGCCCGATCGTGATGTTGTCGCGCACGCCGGCGGTGGTGATCTGCCCGCCGACGGATGCGACGTCGAGCAGTTCCGCGGCGGTCACGCTGACGTCGTCGCGGGTGCGGTCGAGCTGGTTCGGCCGGTCGCCGAGCACCGCATCGAACTCGGCCTGGGCGGTCGGGATCAGGTCGGGGTGGGCGACCCAGGTGCCGTCGAAA
Source organism: Cryobacterium sp. MDB1-18-1 (assembly GCF_004402735.1). NCBI lineage: Bacteria > Bacillati > Actinomycetota > Actinomycetes > Micrococcales > Microbacteriaceae > Cryobacterium > Cryobacterium sp. MDB1-18-1. Next base: position 415,649 of record NZ_SOFR01000044.1, read on the forward strand.
CCGTCGCCGGCTTCGCGCTTCTTGTCCGCAGCGACCTGCTCGAGTGCCCGTTCCGTGACAAGCGGGTCGCGCCGGTTCGGGATGAAGGCGCTCATGCCGCCGATGGCATACGCGCCGCGGCCGTGGCAGGTCGAGACGAGCAGCTCGGTGTAGGCGCGCATGAACGGCACCGTCATCGTGATCTGCTTGCGGTCGGGGAAGACGAACCTGCGCCCGCGGGCGCGGAAGGTCTTGATGATGCTGAAGATGTAGTCCCAGCGGCCGGCGTTGAGGCCCGCGCAGTGGTCGCGGAGTTCGTAGAGGATCTCCTCCATCTCGAAGGCGGCCTGGATCGTCTCGATCAGCACGGTCGCGCGGATCGTACCGTACGGCAGGCCGAGCGCGTCCTCGGAGTGGCTGAAGATGTCGTCCCAGAGCCGGGCCTCGAGGTGGCTCTCGAGCTTCGGCAGGTAGAAGTACGGTCCGCTGCCGCCCTCGATCAGGCGCTGGGCGTTGTGGAAGAAGTACAGTCCGAAGTCGACGAGGCTGCCGGACGCGCTCATCGTGCGGTTCGCCCGGTCGACGAAGCTGATGTTCTTCTCGACGAGGTGCCAGCCGCGCGGGCGCATCACGATCGTCGGGGTCGCGCCGGTCGCGTCTCCCGTGACGGTGTACTCCTTGCCCTCTGCGCTCGTGAAGTCGAGCTGCCCGCGGACGGTGTCGAACAGGGTGATCTGGCCCTCGATGACGTTGGCCCAGGTGGGGCTCGTTGCGTCCTCCTGGTCGGCGAGCCAGACCTTGGCACCGGAGTTGAGCGCGTTGATGGCCATCTTCCGGTCCGTCGGGCCGGTGATCTCGACGCGGCGGTCTTCGAGGCCGGGGCCCGCGCCGGCGACACGCCAGCTCGGGTCGCGACGGATGTGCGCCGTTTCGGTGAGGAAGCCGGGGTCGCGCCCGTTGGCGGCGTCAACGCGCTTCCGCAGCCTGGTCGCGAGCAGGTCGTGGCGGGTGCCCGCGAAGCGGTCGTGCAGCTCGGAGACGAAGTCGAGCGCAGCGGGCGTGAGGATCTCGTCGTAGCGGGCACCGAGGTCTCCGGTGACCTCGAGGTGCGGCTGGATCATGGCGAAGCTGCCGGTGTTCGTGGTCGGGGCGACCGTGTCGGTCGTCGCCAGGGGGGAATTCATGGGGTTTCTCCTTCTGGAGGGTGAGGTCGAGGTGTTCGGGGCGGTGAGCGGATGCGGCCGGCCGGGTGGCCGCATCCGCTCGGGGTGAGACGGGTCAGGGCGTAAATCGGGTTAGAACTGCTCGGCCTCTGTGGAACCGACGAGGGCGAGCGTCGCGCTGTTGGGGTTGAGCGCGGTGGCGATCTTGTCGAAGTAGCCGGTGCCGACCTCCCGCTGGTGGCGGGTGGCGGTGTAGCCGTCTGCCTCGGAGGCGAATTCGGCCTCCTGGAGTTCGACGTATGCGCTCATCTGGCGTTCGGAGTAGTCCTTGGCCAGGGTGAACATCGAGTGGTTGAGGGCGTGGAAGCCGGCGAGGGTGATGAACTGGAAGGCGTAGCCTGCCTTCGCGAGCTCGCGCTGGAACGCCTCGATCTGGGCATCGTCGAGGTGCGACTTCCAGTTGAACGAGGGCGAGCAGTTGTATGCGAGCTTCTTGCCGGGGAACTGCGCGTGGATCTCGGCGGCGAAGCGCTGCGCGAGCTCGAGGTCGGGCTCCGAGCTCTCGACCCAGAGCAGGTCGGCGTACGGCGCGTATGCGAGACCGCGGGCGATGACGACGTCGATGCCGTTCTGGGTGTCGTAGAAGCCCTCCGCGGTGCGCCCGCCGGTGAGGAACTCCTGGTCGCGCTCGTCGATGTCGCTCGTGATGAGCGTGGCGGCGAGGGAGTCGGTGCGCGCGATGATGATCGTCGGCACGCCGGCGACATCCGCTGCGAGACGGGCGGCGTTCAGGGTGCGGATGTGCTGGCCGGTCGGGACGAGGACCTTGCCGCCCATGTGGCCGCACTTCTTCTCGCTCGCGAGCTGGTCTTCCCAGTGCACGCCGGCCGCTCCGGCCTCGATCATCGACTGCATGAGCTCGTAGGCGTTGAGCGGGCCGCCGAAGCCGGCCTCGGCGTCGGCGACGATCGGCGCGAGCCAGTCGATGCCGGTGCCGGTTCCGCCGTTCGCGGCTGCTTCGCTCGACTCGATCTGGTCGGCACGGAGCAGCGCGTTGTTGATGCGGCGCACGACCGAGGGGACGGAGTTCGCGGGGTAGAGCGACTGGTCGGGGTAGGTCTGGCCGGAGAGGTTGGCGTCGGCGGCGACCTGCCATCCGGAGAGGTAGATCGCCTTGAGGCCGGCGCGCACCTGCTGCACGGCCTGGTTGCCGGTGAGGGCGCCGAGGGCGCGCACCCACTCGGGGTTCTCCGCCGTGCCGTTCTGGTGGATGAGTTTCCAGAGGTTCTCGGCGCCGCGGCGGGCGAGAGTGCGGTCCTCGCGGACCGAGCCGCGAAGGCTGATGACATCCTCCGCGGTGTAGTCGCGGCGGATACCGTTCCAGCGTGCGTCGGCCGCCCACTCGAGGGCGAGTTCGGCGGCGGTCTGGGTCTGGTCGCCGGGGCGGGCTGCGTTCTCGGTCATGCTGTCTCCTTGGGTTTGCGTCATTGCTTGCCTGTGACACCTACTCTGCGGTGGTTGAGCGACCCGAACCCCTCCTGGAATGACAGAAGAAATGAAGTTCTTCTGCTTGCGTGAAGTTCTGCACCGTGTGAACATGGTGCGATGATCACCGCCGATCCCTCCCTGCGCACCGCCCTGTCCCAGCCGGAACCCGACGAGCACGGGATCGACGCCCTGACTCTCGGCCGGCGCATCCGTGAACTGCGGGGTTCCCGCAGGATGACCCTCGACACCCTCGCCGCCGCCGTCGGGCGGGCGCCGTCGCAGGTGTCGATGATCGAGAACGGCAAACGCGAGCCGCGCCTGTCGATGCTGCGCACGATCGCGACCGCGCTCGGCACGACCGTCGACGAGCTGCTCAAGACGGAGGCGCCCTCGGAGCGTGCCGCCCTCGAGATCGCCGTGGAACGGGCCCAGCGGGGGCCGGTCTTCACCGCCCTCGGGCTGCCGCACATCCGGATTGGCCGGTCAACGAGCGATGAGGCGCTGCAGACGATCCTCACCCTGCACCACGAGATCGAGCGTCTGCACCGGGAGCGGGCGGCGACGCCAGAGGAGGCGCGGCGGGCCAACGCGGAACTGCGCGGCATCATGCGCGCGCGGGACAACTATTTCCCCGAGCTCGAGGCCCAGGCGGCCGGGCTGCTGGGCGCGGTCGGCCACCGGGGCGGGCCGGTGCCGCAGCGGGTCGTCGCCGACATGGCCGCGCACCTCGGCTATTCCCTGCACTACGTCGCGGACCTGCCTCACTCGACGCGATCGGTCACCGACAAGCGAAACGGCCGTATCTACCTGCCGATCGAGCAGAGCGCATCCCGGGACACTCGCTCGCCGATCCTCCAGGCCTTCGCGAGCGCACTCTGCGGGCACGAGGAGCCGACAAGTTATGCGGAATTTCTCCGGCAGCGGGTCGAGACCAACTACCTGACGGCGGCGATCCTGCTGCCGGAGGACGACGCCGTGAAACTTCTGACCGAGGCCAAGGCGCAGCGCAACATCTCGATGGAGGATCTCCGCGACGCCTTCGCGGTGTCCTACGAGACGGCCGCGCACCGGTTCACGAACCTCGCGACGGCCCGGCTCGGCATCCCGGTGCACTTCATGAAGGTGCACGAGTCCGGCACGATCATCAAGGCATACGAGAACGACTCCGTGCGGTTCCCGAGCGACGCCCTCGGCGCCGTCGAAGGGACGACGGTCTGCCGCAGCTGGACCGCTCGCACGGTCTTCGACGTCGCCGACCGGTTCAGCCCCTGGTACCAGTACACCGACACCCCGTCCGGCACCTTCTGGTGCACCTCCCGCATCGCGAAGGCGAAGGAGGGTGAGTACTCGGTGAGCGTCGGCGTGCCGTTCTCGGAGACGAAGTGGTTCCTCGGCCGCGAGACGAACAACCGGGCCGTCTCCCGTTGCCCGGACGAGAGCTGCTGCCGCAGCGCCCCCGACGAACTCGCCGAGCGCTGGGCGGGCCAGGCCTGGCCGGCCGCGCGTACCCCGACGAGCCTGCTCGCCGCCCTCCCGACCGGCACCTTCCCCGGCGTCGACCAGACCGAGGTCTACCAGTTCCTGGAATCCCACTCCCCCAGCCTCTGAGTCCCACCCCCTGAGCGGATGCCGCTGCACACCGAAGCGGGTGCCGATCGTCCTGCAGATCTCCACCCCGGCCCGGACGTTCCTTGGAATTCCGGGGCCGGGCATCCGGTCTTCCGGAATCTGCAGGAGCTATGCCACGGGGACGGTGTCGGGGACGCGGTGCAGGGCCTCGACGAGCGGGGCCAGTTCGGGTTTTGCCTCGGCCTCGGCGAGGGCTGTCGCGAGTGTGTCGTCGTAGAGGGGGCGGACATCCGCGAGCAGGGCCTGGCCGGTCGCGGTGAGCTCGGTGTAGATTCCGCGGCGGTCGTCGGCGCAGAGGATGCGGGTGAGCAGGCCGCGATCCTCGAGCCGGTTGACGAGCCGGGTCGTTGCGCTGCTGCTGAGCGCGGTCGCGCCGGCGAGCTGCTGCATCCGCATGTGCCAGCCGTGCTGGCGACTGAGCGCGTCGAGCACGGTGAACTCGATCACGGAGAGCTCGGCACCGCCCTGGAGCGCGCGCTCGAGGGCCGCCTCGATGAGGCCGTGCAGCGCGGCGAGCGTGCGCCAGCCCTGGGCGCGGATCTCGACGGCGTCGTCTTCGATGCCCATGGTCCACTCCGATTTCCGTCGACCTCGTCGACAAACTAGTTGCTTGCGCGATTATCTAGCGTGTGCAAGTATTAATGACGCGCCTGCAACTAACAGCGTACGCAGCATGACCGCGTAAGTACAGTTTCCGCCCCCCAAGGAGTCTCCCGCATGCCCATTGGTCTTTTCGCCCTCGCACTCGGAGGGTTCGGCATCGGACTCACCGAGTTCGTCATCATGGGCCTCCTGCCGGACCTCGCCTCCGATTTCGGCGTGAGCGAGGCGGCGGCCGGCTGGCTCATCTCCGGCTACGCCCTGAGCGTTGTCATCGGAGCACTCGGCCTCACCGCTGCCGTCACCCGGCTGCCACGCAAGCACGTGCTCATCGCGCTGATGGGGCTTTTCATCCTCGGCAACCTGATCTCGGCGCTCGCACCGACCTACCCGGTCATGATGCTCGGCCGCATCGTCGCCGCCCTCTGCCACGGTGCGTTCTTCGGTATCGGCTCGGTGCTCGCCGCCGACATGGTCGCCCCGACGAAGAAGGCGGGTGCCATCGCGATCATGTTCACGGGCCTCACCGTCGCGAACGTGCTCGGCGTGCCGTTCGGAACCCTCCTCGGCCAGAACCTCGGCTGGCGGGCGACCTTCTGGGCGATCACCGCGATCGGCGTGCTCGCCCTGGTCGGCATCGCGACGCTCGTGCCCGCGACCGCGCACGCCACGGCCGGCGCCGGCGGTCTCCGCGGCGAGCTCAGGGCCTTCCGCTCGAGCCAGGTCTGGCTCTCGATCGCCGTGACCGTGCTCGGCTACGGGGGCATGTTCGGCGCGTTCACCTACATCGCCTTCACCCTCACCGAGGTCAGCGGCTTCGCCGCCGCGAGCGTGCCCTGGCTACTCGTCCTCTTCGGGGTCGGCCTGTTCGTCGGCAACGTCCTCGGCGGCAAGGCGGCCGACCGTTCCGTCGACCGGACCCTCATCGTCGTCCTGGCGGCGCTCGCCGTCGTCCTCGTCGCCTTCGCGCTGACCGCGGGCAGCCAGGGCGCGACGATCGCCTCGCTCGTCCTCCTCGGCGGGTTCGGTTTCGCAACCGTCCCCGGCCTGCAGATGCGGGTGATGAGCTACGCGAGCGAGGCGCCCACGCTCGCCTCCGGCGCGAACATCGCCGCTTTCAACCTCGGCAACGCGCTCGGCGCCCTGCTCGGCGGTCTCACGATCAGCGCGGGCCTCGGCTACACCTCGCCGATCTGGGCCGGCGCGGTCGTCACCGTGGCCGGTCTCGCCGTCATGCTGGTCGCCGCAGCCCGCGCCCGCCGTTCCCGCCCGGCCGATCAGGCCTCGCGGGTGATCTCGACCGTGACGAAGAGCTGGGAGCCCGCTGAGCCTGCGTAGACGCCGCGGAGCGGCGGCACGTCGTTGTAGTCACGGCCGCGGCCGACGGAGACGTGCCGGTCACCGATCTCGATGAGGTTCGTCGGGTCGAATCCGCGCCACTCGCCGCAGAACCACTCGACCCAGGCGTGGGATTCGCCCGTGACGGTCTCGCCGACCTCGGCGTTCGGCTTCGGGTGCAGGTAGCCGGAGACGTACCGGGCCGGGATCCCGACCGAGCGCAGGGCTCCGAGGGCGATGTGCGTGATGTCCTGGCAGACCCCGCGCCGGTCGTTCCAGGCCTCCTCGGCGGTCGAGTGCACGCCCGTGACACCCTGGACGTACTGCATCTGGTCGCCGATCGCGGCACAGATCTCGTAGGCGGCCGAGCAGGAGCTCGTGTGGCGCGCGGCGATCTCGGCGGCGAGCGCCTCAACGTCCATCGGCGGTTTCGTCAGGCGGGTCTGCCGGGAGTGTTCGAAGAGCGTCGAGGTGCGCAGGGCGTCCGCGGCGAGGTCGACCCAGCTGTGTTCGTGGGTCTCGTGCTCGCGCGGCCGGACTTCGACGAGGCTGTTGGCGGTGAGGATCAGCTCGGAATGCGGCGTCAGCACCTCGAACGAGGAGACCCGGGTGCCCCAGTAGTCGGCGTAGTAGTGGTTGCCCGCCGCCGGGCTGATCTCGAGGTTCGAGAACAGCACGAACTGGTCGACCGAACTGACCGGCAGCATCCGCGCCTCGTTGTATGACGCGGCGACTTCGCCCTTGTAGCGGTACCCGGTCGTGTGCCGGATCCGGAGGCGGTTCACGAGGCTTCCCCTGTCCAGGTCGGAACGTTCCCCTTGGGGAAGTACCGGTTACCGATGGCTTCGGAAGCGGTGCTCGTCGCGTCCTGGACGCGCATCATCTGCAGCGGCAGGTCGTTCAGGATGTCCATGATCGGTCGGTACTCCAGTTGGCTGCGGATCTGGCCGAGCACCCGCTGGGCCTGGCCGGTGACCCCGGCCCGGTCTGTGCGCGGCTCGAGGTCGCGGAGGCACTGTTCGGCGCGCGAAACGGAGAAGACGATGGACCGGGGGAACAACCGGTCCATCAGCAGGTATTCAGCGGCGTTCCGGGCAGAAGGCACTCCGCGGTAGGTGCGCAGGTAGGACTCGTACGCGCCGCAGGAACGCAGGATCGTCGTCCAGGACGGCCCGCTCGCCTCGGTCAGCGACCGGGTCGCGAGGAGGCGTGCCGTCATGTCGGCCTGCTCGAGGCTGCGCCCGAGGGTGAAGAAATGCCAGGCGTCGTCCCGGCTCGCACCGGCCTCGACGATCCCGACGGCGAGCGCGGCGCGTTCCCGCACCCACGCGAAGTAGTCGTGGGTCTTCTCACTCGCGACCTTGCGGGGCATCCGCGCGCTCGTCGTGTTGAGGCACTCCCAGAGTTCGGTCGGCACGATCTCCCGCGCACGACGGGCGTTCTCGCGTGCGGAGGTGATCGAGTACGCGATCGAAGCCGGATGCGTGCGGTCCATGGCGAGGGTGGCGAGAACGTCCTTGCGGGTCAGCTCTCCCTCATCGGGGACGGGGCTGCCCATCAGCTGGAGGAGCGACCGGCAGGCGAGGTTCTCCTCGATCCAGGGATCCTCGAGCAGAAGCTGGAGGTGCACGTCGAGGATGCGGGCGGTGCCGTCGCTGCGCTCGATGTACCGTCCGATCCAGAACAGGCTTTCTGCAATGCGACTCAACATTCCCGGTCCTCCTGCGCCGATGACTTCGATGCCGCCGGCGCCCCTGCGGACACCGGTTGCCTCCCCTGCTGCTGCTGCTGCTGCTGTTGTTGCTCCTGCTGGTCGCTGTTGCCCAGCGGTTTGTCCTGCGGCGAGTGGTCGACGGGGTGCGTGCCCGCGGCCGTCGCCTGGGTGTTCGCGGCCTGGTCGGCCACGAGGCCCTGGATGTTGCGCGCGGAGGACTCATGGTAGAAATCGGGTTCGAGCCCGATCACCCAGGTGTCCTTCGACCCGCCGCCCTGGCTCGAGTTGACAACGAGCTCACCCTCGGGGAGCGCGACGCGGGTCAGCCCGCCCGGCAGCACCCAGACATCCGTTCCGTCGTTCACGGCGAAGGGGCGCAGGTCGGCGTGGCGCGGCCTCATGCCGTCCTCGACGAGGGTCGGGATGGTCGAGAGCTGCACGACGGGTTGCGCGATCCAGCCGCGCGGGTCCCGCAGCAGCTGCTTCCGCAGTGTCGCGAGCTCCGCCTTCGACGCGGCGGGCCCTACCACGAGGCCCTTGCCCCCCGACCCGTCGACGGGCTTGACCACGAGCTCGTCGAGCCGGTCGAGCACCTCTTCGAGCGCGAGGGGATCCTCGAGCCGCCAGGTGTCGACGTTCGGGATGATCGCGTCTTCGCCGAGGTAGTAGCGGATGAGATCGGGCAGGTAGGTGTAGACGAGCTTGTCGTCTGCAACACCGTTCCCGACCGCGTTGGCGATCGTGACGTTCCCGAGCCTGGCCGCCATCAGCATGCCGGGCGACCCGAGCTGGGAGTCCGCGCGGAACTGGAGCGGGTCGAGGAACTCGTCGTCGACCCGGCGGTAGATCACGTCGACCCGGGTGGGGCCCGCGGTCGTGCGCATCCAGACGCGCCCGCCCGAGCAGAACAGGTCGCGGCCCTCGACGAGCTCGACGCCCATCAGCCGGGCGAGCAGGGTGTGCTCGAAGTATGCGGAGTTGAAGACGCCCGGGGTGAGCACGACGACATTGGGGTCGTCGACCCCGGCGGGGGCGGATGCCCTGAGCGCCTGGAGCAGCTTGTTCGGGTAGTCGCCGACCGGGCGCACCCGCATCGAGACGAAGAGTTCGGGGAGCGTCTGCGCCATCACCCGACGGTTGGAGATGACATAGCTCACGCCGCTGGGCACCCGGACGTTGTCCTCGAGTACCCGCCACGCGCCCTTTTCATCGCGGATCAGGTCGATGCCGGAGACCTGGATGCGCACGTTGTTGGCCGAGACGATGCCGGCGGCCTGCCGGTGGAAATGGTTCGACGAACTGATCAGGCTCGCCGGGATGACGCCGTCGTGCACGGCGGCCTGGGGCCCGTAGATATCGGCGAGGAACGCCTCGAGGGCGAGCACGCGCTGCTTGATGCCGGCCTCGACGGTGACCCACTCCGGTTGCTCGATCACCCGCGGAACGGCGTCGAGCGGGAACGGACGCTCTTCCCCGGCGAAGTCGAACGTGACGCCCTGGGCGAGGTAGGAACTCGCGAGCGCCGCCGTGCGGCCCCGCAGCTCCTCCTGGGTCATTCTGGCCAGGGCGCCGTAGACGTCCTTGTACGCGGCACGCGTTTCCGTCGGAGTGAGCGAGGACGGATCCGGGAACATCTCGTCCCAGGCGCTCGCTGACCCCGTCCGTTTCCGACTCTTCGTAGTGGCACCGTAGCCGGTGAACAGGTCAACCATGGTCGGAGCGTAGTCGCCTCATGTTGCGGGATTGTTTCGCCACACCGGCCGTCAATTATGTATGCAAAGTGACGAAATTTCGGGGAGCTGATTCGACATTCTCGCGAATTTAGCGGAAGATGTGGTCAAGATTGCATACAGCACTGGGAGACGTAATGATTGGCCCGGCCGTGACCCCTTTCCCCGATCCCGAGCTCGCCGTCGCGGCGACCGGAGCCGGGAAACCGGCCGCTGCCCCGGCCGCCGCCGATCACCCGGACGAGGATCCCGTGCCTTCGCACACCTTCCGGGCGAGTTCCGTGCTCGACGTGCGCGGGCTCGGCGTCTCGTCGGCGACAACGACACTTGCCCCGGTGGATGCGATCACCCTGTCGGTCTCCCACGGCGAGTCCCTGGGCCTCGTCGGAACCGTGGCCGCCGGCGCGATCTCGGTGGCGCTCGCGATCGCAGGAGAACTCCCGGAGGGCGCCGCGATCGCGGCGGGCTCGATCCTCGTGGAGGGCGTGGAACTGGTCGGACCCGGTCGCGGCCCGGCGGCACGCCTGCTCGGCACCGTGATCGGTTACCTGCCCGCCGACCCGCTCAGCAGTTTCGACCGCACCCGGTCGGTGAGGAACCAGCTCGCCGGCGCCCTCCGAAAACGCATCGGCGTCACCCCGGACGTCGCGAAGCGGCACATCGTCGACCTGCTCGACCTGGTCGGTGTCGTCGATCCGGCCGCCAGGGCCCGGCAGTATCCGCAGGACCTCGACCCCGTCGTCCTCCACCGGGTGGTCCTGGCCGCCGTCCTCTCCGGCGACCCCGCCCTCGTCATCGCGGTCTCCCCCGGTGCGGGCCTGGAGCCGGACGCCCGGGCCGCGCACGCCACCCTGCTGCGCGACCTCTGGCACGCGAAGGAGTTCGCGCTCCTCGTCGCATCGACCGATTTCGAGATCGTCGCGGAGACCTGTGACCGGGTCGCGGTGGTCGAGGCCGGCCGGATCGCCCTGCAGGGGTCTGTGGCCGAGATCCGGGATGCGCGCTACGGAGTGAAGTCGGCCAGGTCGGCCAGGTCGGCCGCGTCGATTGCCTCCGCGTCGAGCGGATTGGCGTCAGCGGGCTGAGCGGCGCCAGGCGTGACGGCGGAATCGTCGCCCTGGTCCCAGCTCTGCACCGAATTGCGTGCGGCCAGGATGTGCGACCGCATGGACGTCGAGGCCCAGAGCGCGTCGTGCGAGCGGAGGGCGGCCAGGATGTCGCGGTGATGGTGATTGCTCACCGCGCGGAAGGATCCGCTGTCGCGGCGGAAGGCCTTCGCCATCAGCGGTACCCGGCCGACGGACACGGTCAGGCGGGTGAGCTGGGCGTTCGCGGCGGCGGTGACGATGATGCGGTGGAACTCGGCGTTGAGTTCGCCGAGCCGGGAGATGCCGGCGTCGTCCTTCGCGAGCACGACGTCGTCCATCAGGGTGATCAGTTCGGCGAGACGGTCGAGGTCGCCGTCGGAGATCCGCACCGCGGCGAGGCCTGCCGCGCGGCTCTCGAGCATGGCCCGCAAGTAGTAGGTCTCGCGCATCTGCTCGGTCGTCCAGGCGATGACCGTCGCGCCCTTGTTCGGCACGAACTCGACGAGGCCGGTCTCGTCGAGCCTCCGCAGCGCTTCGCGGATCGGGGTGCGGCTGACGCCGAGTTCCTCGGCGAGCGCCTGCTCGCGCAAGGTGGCGTTACCCGGGATCTCACCGGAGAGGATGCGTCCGCGCAGGTAAGCGAATGCGGCCTGTCCGCCTGTTACCGACACTATTTCCACCCGATGTCCTTGTCGCCACGTACGCGTGTTTCAACTATGACACACGGCGTTCCGGCGACGACGGCGCGAAGGGCCGGGCGGGCCCGCCCGCCGCGAAGTGGGGGTACGGCCGGAAACGACCCGCCGGTGCCCTGGCCGGGTCAGAACGCCGGCATCCCCGTGAGAGCGCGACCGATCACGAGCTGGTGGATCTCGTCCGTGCCCTCGTAGGTGCGGACGGACTCGAGGTTGGCGAGGTGACGCATCACCGGGAATTCGTTCGTCACCCCGTCGCCGCCGAGGATCGACCGGGCGAGGCCGGCGATCCGGATGGCCTCGCGCACGCTGTTGAGCTTGCCGACGCTGATCTGGGCCGGGGAGAGGGTGCCGCGTTCCTTCAGCCGCCCGAGGTGCAGGGCGAGGAGGACGCCCTTCTCGTACTCGACGAGCATGTCGGCAAGTTTGGCCTGGGTGAGCTGCATGGCCCCGATCGGGCGGCCGAACACCTCACGACTGCGCGACCGGGCGATCGCAGCGTCGAGGCAGCTCCTGGCGGCCCCCATCGCGCCCCAGACGATGCCGAATCTCGCCTCGTTCAGGCAACTGAACGGGCCGGAGAGCCCCGTGGCGCCGGGGAGGACGGCATCGGCGGGCAGGCGCACCCCGTCGAGGGTGACGTCGCACTGGATGGACGCGCGCATCGAGAGCTTGCCAGCGATCGGTGTCGCGGTGAACCCCGCCGTCCCGGTGGGAACGAGGAATCCGCGCACCCCGGCATCCGTCTGCGCCCACACCACTGCGACGTCGGCGACACTCGCGAGGCCGATCCAGCGCTTCGTGCCCGTGAGCACCCAGTCGTCGCCGTCGCGCGTGGCGGTCGTTCGCATCGCGGCGGGGTCGCTGCCGCCGGTCGGTTCGGTGAGGGCGAAGCAGCCGATGAGGGAGCCGGCGGCCATGCCGGGCAGCCAGAGCTGCTTCTGGTCCTCAGTCCCGTACTTGTGGATCGCCGACATGGCGAGCGAGCCCTGCACAGAGACCAGGGTGCGCCAGCCGCTGTCGGCGGCCTCGAGTTCGAGGCAGACGAGGCCGTAGCTCACGGCGCTCGCGCCCGCGCAGCCGTAGCCCTCGAGGTGCATTCCGAGGAAGCCGGCCGCGCCGAGTTCGGGGACGAGTTCGGCGCGGAAGAACCGGTCCTCGAAGTCCTGCTCGATCGTGGGCAGGATGCGGTTGGTCGCGAACGCGCGGGCCTTGCGCGACCAGACGACCTCTTCTGGAGCGAGGAGGTCGTCGAGATCGAAGACCGAGTCGACGAGGGGGCTGGCGACGAGTGGGGTGGGGCGGCCTGATGCGGTCACGAGAGGTCCTGTTCGGTTCGGCGGAGCGCGGTGGGTGGTGCGGGAGTGGGCCTGAATGCGGGTGCGGGGACGGGTGCCGGTGCCGGCTCCGCCGAAGCGGCCGCGCCGAGGGCGCTGTGAGCGTCCGGCCCGAGCCAGTCGGCCCCTGCGTGTTCGCCGAGCCGGGGCGGAGGCAGCAGGTAGCCGGCCGGACGGTCGCCGAGGTGGATCGGATTGGCGACCTGCCGGCTGACGCGCCGCGGGTCCGAACCCGACACGAGCTCGACGACGGACGCGGTTCCGAGACCCTCGGCGAAGGCGAAGGCCTCGCTGATCGAGTTGACGAGTCCGGCTGGCACCCCGGCATCCGTGAGCGTGTCGACCCAGTGCGCCGCGGGATGGGCACGAAGGAGGGCTTCGAGGGCGGGCCGGAGGTCGGCGCGGTGCCGCACCCGGTCGGCGTTGCCGAGGAATCGCGGGTCGGTCGCGAGGCCGGGTGCGCCGAGGAGGCGCACGAGCGTGCGGAACTGGGAATCGGTGCCGACGGCGATCACGAGGTCGCGGTCGGATGCCGCGAAGAGCTCGTACGGGGCGATGCTCGGGTGGGCGTTGCCGAGGCGCGCCGGAGAGTGCCCGGTTGCGAGGGTGCCCGCCGCCTGGTTGGTGAGCGCCGAGAGCAGGGTCGTCAGGAGGTCGACTTCGACGCGCCCTCCGGAGGCCCTGCCCGGGCCGGTGGCCTCGGCCGCGCCGGCATCGCCCCGGGAATCGCGTTCGCGGAGCGCGAGCAGGATGCCGCTGAGCGCGTTGAGTCCGGCGAGCACGTCCACGAGGGCGACGCCGACTTTGCTCGGCTCCCCATCGACCGGGCCGGTCACGCTCATCAGCCCACCGACGGCCTGCACGAGGAGGTCGTAGCCGGGGAGCCGGGCACCGGCACCGGCACCGAAGCCCGTGATCGAGCAGTAGACGACGCCGGGGTTCGCGGCGCGCACGGCCTCGTAGCCGAGGCCGAACCGCTCCATCACGCCGGGCCGGAAGTTCTCGACCACGACATCCGCCGTGGTCGCGAGGCGCCAGGCCGCCGCCCGTCCCTCGACGGTGCCGAGGTCGCAGACGACCGAACGCTTGTTGCGGTTGACCGCACCGAAGTAGGTGGACGCGCCCTGGGCATCCGTGGGCGGCAACCACTGCCGGGTGTCGTCCCCGGCCGGGCTCTCGATCTTGATCACGTCGGCGCCGAAGTCGGCGAGCATCATCGTGGCATACGGCCCGGCGAGCACGCGCGAGAAATCGGCGACCCTCAGCCGGGGTGCGCGGGCCGACGGTTCGTGCGGCATCAGCTCACCTCGGTCCCCATCGACGCGTCCGGCCGGCAACACCGACGGGACTCAGTTGTGATCCTATACCGAATGTTTTCGGTTCCGGCACCCGTCCGACAGTTCCCAGCATGCCACCGTCGGCTACATTGAAGTCTATGGAGGCACAGCTGCGACCCGGCGCCCGGGAGGCGATCTTCGCCCAGCTCATCGAGGCCGGCCGCGCCGAGCAGGTTGCCCGTCGCCTGACCGATGCCATCATCCTCGGCGTCCTCACGGCGGGCGAACGCCTGCCGAGCGAGCAGGAGCTCGCCCGCCGTTTCGGTGTCGCCCTGATCACGGTCCGCGAGGGCCTCGTGATCCTGCGCGAGACCGGCCTCGTCGAGACCCGTCGCGGCCGCGGTGGCGGCAGTTTCGTGATCCAGGCGGATGCCCCGGACGAGACGCTCCTGCACACCCGGCTCCGCGGCGTCGCCCACGTCGAGCTCTCGGACCTCGCGGTCTACTTCTCCACGATCATCGAAGGCTGCGCGGAACGGGCCGCACTTCGCGCGGCACCGCAGGATGCCGATCGACTCTCCGAGTGGCTCGCCCAGGCCGACTGGGACCGCGACGCGGGCGCCCGCGCCAATGCAGGCGGCTTCTACCTCGAACTCGCGGTACTCAGCCAGTCGGCCCGGCTCGTGCGCGAACAGGTCCGGCTGCAGGCCGAGTTCGGCCCGCTCCTCCTGCTCGGGCTCGCAGACCCGTCGATGCGAGCCAGTGTCGCTGCCTGCAACACGGACGTCGTCGCGGCGATCCGGAGTGGCGACGGCCCGCACGCCCGCACCCTCGTCGCCGGGCAGGTGCGCGAACTCGCCGAGTGGCTGCATGCCGCGAAGACCAGGATCGAACGGGGAGGAACGCTCCATGCGGCATCCGCTGTCAGCGCCTGAAACACCGGTCGTGACGCCGGCCCCCCTCGCTCCCCAGGCCTGCGCCGCCGCCGTCAGCGCCGCGGTCGCCGACGTGTTCACGGTGCTCGGGGACTGGCGGGACCGGGTCGCCGCAGCGGTCCCGCTCACGACGACGACCGAACTCGACGCCCTCGTGGAGACGCTCGTCCTGCCGGCCCTCCTCGGCGAGGCCGAACCGGCCGCACACCGGGACGCGGCACAGCACGGCACGGCACAGCACGGCGCGGCACCGCACGGCACGGCACCGCACGGCGCCCCGGCCCTCCTGGTCGGCGCCGGCTTCATCGCGACAGCGGACTACCGGCCAGGCCGCCCCGCGCATTTCGCCTGGTGGCTCGGCCCGCTCGCGTCGAACCCCCTGCTCGGCACGACGCTCTCCCCCACCCGGCTCGACCTCGCGGCGCGGGTGCACACCGAATACCTGCGCGACTTCCGCGGCCTGGAGTGGTACCGGGTGCCGGAAGCCACCGGGCGGGCGCACGTCACGGGTCCGTACGTCGACCACCTGTGCACCTTCGATTTCATCGTGACCCTCACCCTCCCCGTGCAGGTCGACGGCGGCACGGTCGGCGTGATCGGGGCCGACGTGTCGGTCACCCGTCTCGAGCAGGCCCTGCTTCCGGTCCTGCTCGGACTCAGCGCGCCCGCCGCCCTCGTCAACGCGGTCGGCCGCGTCATGATCTCGACGGAGGCCACGCTCGCCGCGGGCGACATCGTGCCGAACCCGGGGCATCCGCTCACCGGCTATGACCGGGTGCCCTGCCCCGGGATTCCCTTCGACGTGATCGTCCGGCGCCCACCGGAATAAAAGATTGCATTTGGGATGATTTAGGGTATCGTCGGCCTCTGGGGAACTCCGCCCCGGGCGCCGCGGCCCTGGCCAGCGCCGACCAGACGCTTGGGAAAGGCCTGCGCATGTCCATCCGTGAACTCCGTAACTTCGTCAACGGGCAGTACGTCGCCTCCGCAGCGAGCGAGCAGCTCGACATCGTGAACCCCGCAACCGAGGAGGTCTACGCGCGCACCCCCGTGTCGACAGAAGCGGATGTCGCGTCCGCGTACTCCGCAGCGGCGACCGCGTTCGAGACGTGGGGCGAGACCACGCCCGGCGAACGCCAGCTCGCCCTGCTGAAGTTCGCCGATGCCCTGTCCGAGCGTGCGGAGGAGATCGCGGACGTCGAGAGCGAGAACACCGGCAAGCCGCGTGCCGGCCTCGTCGGCGACGAGGTCGACGTCATGATCGACCAGGTACGCTTCTTCGCCGGCGCCGCCCGCGTGCTCGAGGGCAAGTCAGCCGGCGAGTACCTGAAGGACCACACCTCGTTCATCCGGCGGGAGCCGATCGGCGTGATCGGGCAGGTCACCCCGTGGAACTACCCGATGATGATGGCGATCTGGAAGATCGCCCCCGCCCTCGCTGCCGGAAACGCCGTCGTACTGAAGCCCTCGGACTCGACACCCGTCTCGACGCTCCTCCTCGCCGAGATCGCCGCGGAGTTCTTCCCGGCCGGCGTCTTCAACGTCGTCATGGGCGACCGCACCACGGGCCGCGCCCTCGTCGCCGACCGGATCCCGCAGATGGTGTCGATCACCGGTTCCGTACGGGCCGGCATGGAGGTCGCGGGCACCGCGGCGCTCGACGTCAAGCGCGTGCACCTCGAACTCGGCGGCAAGGCCCCGGTGATCGTGTTCGACGACGCCGACATCGACGCCGCCGTCGAGGGCATCGCGACGGCCGCGTTCTACAACGGCGGCCAGGACTGCACCGCCGCCACCCGGGTCCTCGTCCAGGCCGGAATCCACGACGAGTTCGTTGCAGCACTCGCGGCGTACGCCCGGGTGAACGCGAGGACCGGCGGCCCGCGCGAGGACGGCATCCTCTTCGGCGCCCTCTCGAGCGCCGACCAGCTCGCCCGGGTGCAGGGCGTCATCGCGGGCCTGCCCGACCACGCCGACATCGCGCTCGGCGGGCACCGCCAGGGCGACCTCGGCTACTTCCATGAGGCGACGATCGTCTCTAACCTGCGGCAGGGCGACGACGCGGTGCAGAACGAGATCTTCGGACCGGTCATCACGGCCCAGAAGTTCACCGACGAGGCCGAGGCGCTCGCCTGGGCGAACGACGTGCAGTACGGCCTGGCCTCCTCGGTCTGGACGAAGGACCACGCGCGTGCGATGCGGATGGCCAAGCGCCTCGATTTCGGCTGCGTCTGGATCAACACGCACATCCCGCTCGTCGCCGAGATGCCGCACGGCGGCTTCAAGCACTCCGGCTACGGCAAGGACCTCTCGATGTACGGCCTCGAGGACTACACCCGCATCAAGCACGTGATGAGCTACATCGGCTGATCCACCCCTTTCGGGGCAAACATCCGGTTCTATAGCTTTCTCGCAATGGTGTCACTATGGTGGGCACACACAGCCTGCCGACGACGTCAGGATGCACCGCAGCCGAAAGGTCATGATGAGCGCAGATCAGCCCGGAAAGACGCCCGCCGCGAGGGGAATCGGTGACCAGGAGCACCTCAGGGTGCTCGGGTACGAGGATTCCTTCCACCGTTCGATGTCGCTGTGGGCCAACTTCGCCCTCGGCTTCACCTACCTCTCGCCGCTCGTCGGCGTGTACTCCCTCTTCGCGCTCGCCCTCAGCACGGGCGGGCCGCCCTCGATCTTCTGGATCCTGATCGTGGGCGCCGGCCAGCTGCTCGTCGCCCTCGTCTTCGGCGAGGTCGTCTCGCAGTACCCGATCGCCGGCGGGATCTACCCGTGGACCCGCCGGCTCTGGGGCAAGCGATACGCCTGGATGGCCGCCTGGGTCTACGTCTGGGCGATGCTCGTCACGATCACTGCCGTCGCCGAGTTCGGCAGCGGCTTCCTCGGCAGCCTGATCGACGCGCCGGTCACGAAGGAGGTCACGCTGGGCCTCTCGGTACTGTTCCTGCTGGTCGCCTTCGCGTTCAACTTCTCTGGCACGAAGATGCTCGGCCGGGTCGCCAGGATCGGCCTCGGCGCCGAGCTCATCGGCGTGATCGGGCTCGGGCTCTACCTGCTGATCTTCCAGCGCAAGCAGGAGTTCAGCGTCTTCTTCAGCACGATGGGCGTCGAGGGCGACGGCAACTACGCCGTCGCGTTCCTCGGCGCGGCACTCGCCGGACTGTTCCTGTTCTACGGCTTCGAAGCCTGCGGGGACGTGGCCGAGGAGGTCGCGAACCCGGCCAGGGGCATCCCGAGGGCCATGATCCTGACCATCCTCGTCGGCGGGGTCTCCGCACTGTTCTCCTTCGGCGGCTACGTGATGGCGGCACCCGACCTGCAGGCGGTGGTCGACGGCAACGACATCGACCCGATCCCGGCGATCCTCGAGGCCTCGCTCGGAACCGTCGGCGCCAAGCTCTTCCTGGTCGTCGCGATCACGGCGTTCCTGTCCTGCGTGCTGAGCCTGCAGGCCGCGGCCAGCCGGTTGATGTTCTCCTTCGCCCGCGACGGGATGATCCCCGGCCACGCCTGGCTGTCCAAGGTGAGTCCGCGCACCGCCGTCCCGGTGAACGCGCTCATCGTCGCCTGCTCGATCCCGCTCGCGCTCTGCCTGCTGATCTACGCGGGCGGCAGCCTCACCCAGATCACGGCATTCGCGGTGATCGGCATCTACGTGGCGTTCCAGTCCGTCGTGCTCGCGGCGCTCCGCCAGAGGATCAAGGGCTGGCGTCCGGCCGGTCCGTTCAACCTCGGCAGGGCCGGCTTCGTCGTCAACGTGGTCGCCCTCGCCTACGGTGTCTTCGCGATGGTGTTGCTGGCGCTGCCCGGCAAGACGGGGGTCTTCCTCGACGACTGGATCGTGCTGATCGGGCTGGCGGTCGTGATGGGCGCGGGCCTGCTCTACCTGTTCATCGCGAAGCCGCACACGAATTCGCACCAGCCGGAGGGTGATGCGCTCGCGGTCGCGGCGCTGCTCCGCGCACATCCGGGCAATGCCGCACCCGGAGTCGTCGATCCGGGGAAGCCGCGCCCGACATCCGTCTCTGACTGACCGTCGCCAGGACGAGACGGGTACGACGAAGGGCCCGTCTTGCGACGGGCCCTTCGTTGTGGTGCTGGTGCCGGTGCTTAGATGGCGTTGACGTCGAGCGGGATGCCGGGACCGAAGGTCGTCGAGACGGCGCCCTTCATGACGTAGCGGCCCTTGGACGAGCTCGGCTTGAGGCGGACGATCTCCTCGAGTGCTGCCGTGATGTTCTCGTTCAGCTGCTCGGCGGTGAAGGATGCCTTGCCGACGACGAACTGCACGTTGGCGTGCTTGTCGACGCGGAACGCGATCTTGCCGCCCTTGATGTCGTTGACGGCGCGGGCGACGTCGGTCGTGACCGTTCCGGTCTTCGGGTTCGGCATGAGGCCACGCGGGCCGAGGACCTTACCGAGACGACCGACCTTGCCCATGAGCTCCGGGGTCGAAACCGCGGAGTCGAAGGCGGTGTAACCGGCGGCGACCTTCTCGATGAGCTCGTCGCCACCGACCTCGTCGGCGCCGGCAGCGATGGCTGCCTCGGCCGCGGGGCCGGTTGCGAAGACGATGACGCGCGACACGCGGCCGGTACCGTGAGGAAGAATAACGGTTCCGCGGACCATCTGGTCAGCCTTGCGCGGGTCGACGCCGAGCTTCAATGCGACCTCGATGGTCGAGTTGAAGTTCGCGGAGCCGGTCTCACGCGCGAGCGTGACGGCCTCGGTGGGGGTGTAGAACTTGTCGGCCTCGATCTTCTCGGCCGCGGCCCGGTAGGCCTTTGACTTCTGTGCCATGTGAATCTCCTGAATATAAAGATTTGAGAGTGTGGTGCGAGCCTGGCCGGCTCTTCCACGTACTGCTGGTGGCGGATGCCTGGTTGAGGTTAGGCCTCGACCGTAACGCCCATGGAGCGTGCGGTGCCGGCGATGATCTTCGCGGCGGCGTCGATGTCGTTGGCGTTGAGGTCAACCATCTTCGCTTCGGCGATCTCGCGGACCTGCGCCTGGGTGAGCTTGGCCACCTTGACGGTGTGCGGGGTTCCGCTGCCCTTGGTGACGCCGGCGGCCTTCTTGATGAGCTCCGCTGCGGGCGGGGTCTTCAGGATGAACGTGAAGGAACGGTCGTCGTACACGGTGATCTCAACCGGGATGACGTTTCCGCGCTGGGATTCGGTCTGGGCGTTGTATGCCTTGCAGAATTCCATGATGTTCACGCCGTGCTGGCCCAGTGCCGGCCCGATGGGCGGTGCGGGGTTTGCGGCGCCGGCCTTGATCTGAAGCTTGATCAGACCAGTAACCTTCTTCTTCGGTGCCATGATTCTTCCTTCTTTTATGATGACGAGCGGCCGCGAGGCAACTCTCCCGGTGGCCCGGACGGGCCCCGGTGGTGGGGAAACTTACTAAAGCTTGGTGACCTGGTCGAAGCTGAGTTCGACCGGGGTCTCACGCTCGAACAGGGAGACGAGGACGATGAGCTTGCCGCTCTCCGCCTTGATCTCACTGATCGTGCCGGGCAGGCCCGCGAACGAGCCTTCCTTGATCGTGATGGTCTCGCCGATTTCGTAGTCGATCTCGGCGGGCAGTGCGCGGGTCGCGATCTTGCCGTGCGTGCCCGCGCCCTTGGCGGACGGCACGTCCTGGATCTCGACGAGGCTCTTCAGCATGCCGAAGGCCTCCTCGAAGCGCAGCGGCGTCGGGTTGTGCGCGTTGCCGACGAAGCCGGTGACACCCGGCGTGTGCCGGACGACGGACCAGCTGTCCTCGTTGAGGTCCATGCGGACGAGCACGTATCCGGGGATACGCACGCGGGTGACCATCTTGCGCTGGCCGTTCTTGATCTCGACGACGTCTTCCATCGGAACCTCGACCTGGTAGATGAAATCTTCCATGGCCATCGACTGCTTGCGGTTCTCGATGTTCGACTTCACGCGACGCTCGAAGCCGGCGTAGGAGTGGATGACGAACCACTTGCCGGGCTGGAAGCGGAGTTCCTTGCGGAACTCGGCGTATGGGTCTTCGTCGACGGGCTCAGCGGATGCGTCAGCAGCGTCGGCCGCATCGGCTTCTGCATCGGCCGTGTCCGCGCCGCCGTCGACATCTTCCTCGTCGTCGACGGCTTCGGCGGCAGCCTCGGCCTCGTCGACGGAGTCGATGTCCAGGGCGTCGTCGACCTCCGAGTCGGCTGCGGGGTCGACCGCGCCGGCGAGGGCGTCGAGGGCGGCGTCGAGGTTGTCTTCAACGCCGACGCTGGGGTCGAAGACGTGGACGGCCACCTGTTCGGCGGCCTCCACGGACTCTTCCTCCGCTTCGTGGACGTTGCCTTCCTGTGCTTCGTCGTCGTCAGACGCCTGCTCGGCGGCGGTGGCCCAGTCGGCGTCGTCGTGATTCGTCTCAGTCACTAAATCTCAATCCTTATGTAGTGCGCGGGCACGAAGACGTGTCCCGCGCAGCGTTGCCGTGAATCCTGGCCGTGCGGTCAGCCGCCTTGGCGGCGGCCGGTCAGCCGCTTGGTGTTCCGAAGACGTACGTGACGACGAGTGCGAACACCCAGTCGAGGGCGGAAACCAGCGCCATCATGATCGCTACGAAGACCAGCACGACAGCCGTGTAACTCAGCAGTTCCTTGCGGGTCGGCGTGACAACCTTGCGAAGCTCCGCCATCACCTGCTTCAGGAACAGAGACATCCGTGCGAACGGACCGCGTTTGCCGTCGCGAGCGAGTCGTGCGTCTGCGACGATTTCCTCACTGGGTTCGTCGACAACTTTTCGGGCCACCTGTTACACCTTTCATGGGCCGACGGAAATGCCACCGACTTGCAGGGCGGACAGGACTCGAACCTGCAACCTGCGGTTTTGGAGACCGCTGCTCTACCAATTGAGCCACCACCCTATGCAGCCGGATCGCCATGCGAACTCACACCACCCCCCGAAAAATACTCGAGAAAAAGGCGCAAAAAAGCATGGCAGATTTCAACTACCTCGATCAAGTCTAGGTCACACCGGCACGACTGTAAAGCTGGGGCCGCCGGGGCGGATGCTGGCCGCGCGGGTGCGGCCACCGTATGCTCGTTCTGTGGCTCACGAACTCAAGCGAATCTCTACCCGGATCGGCTCCATCGCGGAATCGGCGACCCTCAAGGTCGACAGCAAGGCCAAGGCCCTGCAGGCGGCCGGTCGACCGGTGATCAGCTTTGCGGCGGGTGAGCCGGACTTCCCGACGCCCGCGCACATCGTCGAGGCGGCGCTTCTCGCCGTGCGCGACCCGAAGAACCACAAGTACACGCCGGCCGCGGGTCTTCCCGACCTGCGCGAGGCCGTCGCGGCGAAGACGCTCCGCGACTCCGGCCTCGCGGTCTCCCCCGCCCAGGTGGTCATCACCAACGGCGGCAAGCAGGCCGTCTACCAGGCCTTCGCAACCCTGCTCGACCCGGGCGACGAGGTCATCGTGCCGACCCCGTACTGGACCACGTACCCGGAGTCGATCCGGCTCGCCGGCGGCGTGCAGGTCGACGTCTTCGCCGGAAGCGACCAGGGCTACCTCGTCACGGTCGAGCAGCTCGAGGCCGCCCGCACCGAGCGCACCAAGGTGCTGCTCTTCGTCTCGCCCTCCAACCCGACCGGCGCGGTCTACTCTCCGGAGCAGACGAAGGCGATCGGCGAGTGGGCCGAGGAGCACGGCCTCTGGGTCATCACCGACGAGATCTACCAGAACCTCACCTATGACGGCGTGCGCGCGTTCTCGATCGTCGAAGCCGTTCCCGCCCTCGCCGACCGCACCATCCTCGTCAACGGCGTCGCGAAGACGTACGCGATGACCGGCTGGCGCCTCGGCTGGATGGTCGGCCCGCTCGATGCCATCAAGGCGGCGGCGAACCTGCAGTCGCACCTCACCTCTAACGTATCCAACGTGTCGCAGCGCGCCGCGATCGCCGCGCTCACCGGCCCGCAGGACGACGCGATCGCGATGCGGGAGGCCTTCGACCGGCGCCGCAGGCTCATCGTCTCCGAGATGAACAAGATTCCCGGCATGGTCACGCCGACGCCGCAGGGCGCGTTCTACGTCTACCCGAACGTGACCGGGCTGCTCGGCCGCACCTGGGGCGGCGTCACGCCGACGACCTCCCTCGAGCTCGCCGACCTGATCCTCGACCAGGCCGAGGTCGCCGCTGTTCCCGGCGAAGCGTTCGGACCGAGCGGGTACCTGCGCTTCTCATACGCGCTCGGCGACGACCAGCTGCTTGAGGGCATCCACCGCCTGCAGCGCCTCTTCGCCTGACGTCGCAGCCGGCCCCGCATCCACCGACCGGTGGATGCCAGGGTCGGCCGCGCGGACGCTTACGCTCCCGGGCCTCTGGTGGGATTCTTTCGGTATGAAGACCACAACTCCCGCGAGCAGCTCAGACCCCGTCGTGCGCGTGCGCGACCTGCACAAGTCCTACGGCGCGTTCGAGGCCGTCGCAGGCATCAGCTTCGACATCCGGCCAGGGGAGACCTTCGCGCTCCTCGGCCCGAACGGCGCAGGCAAGAGCACGGTCATCGAGATCCTCGAGGGCTACCGCGATCGCACGAGCGGTGAGGTGAGCGTGCTCGGCACCGACCCGCAGCACGGCGGCCTCGACTGGAAGGCCAGGCTCGGCATCGTGCTGCAGTCGACCGGCGAGAGCGGCAACGTCACGGTCGCCGAGCAGCTCGCGCATTTCGCGAGCCTCTACCCGAACCCCCGGCGGCTGGCGGAGGTGATCACGGCCGTCGGCCTCGAGGACAAGGCGAAGACGCGCATCAGCCGGCTGTCCGGCGGGCAGCGCCGGCGGGTGGATGTCGCGCTCGGCATCATCGGCCGGCCCGAACTGCTCTTCCTCGACGAACCGACCACGGGGTTCGACCCCGAGGCACGTCACCAGTTCTGGGACCTCGTGCGCAGCCTGAAGGCGGAGGGCACCACGATCCTGCTCACGACCCACTACCTCGACGAGGCCGCCCAGCTCGGCGACCGCGCCGGGGTGATCACCGGGGGCCGCCTGATCGACATCGGCGCGATCAACGAGATCGGCGGGGCAGAGGCCCGGGTGCCGCTGGTCCGCTGGCGGGATGCCGGAGGGGCGCCCCACGAGATCCGCACGGACCAGCCTGGCCGGGTCGTCGCCGAACTCGTCGCGGCGGGCGGCGCGGAACCGGCCGAACTCGAGGTGATCCGCCCGAGCCTCGAGGACGTCTACCTCGGTCTCGTGCGCGAGAACCGCGCGGAAACCACTGCGGCGGCGTCCGCTGGTTCAGCTTCTGCTTTTGCTTCTGACGACAGCACGGAGGTGCTCGCATGACCGCGATCGACACGACTGCCGGGACCGGCAGCATCCGCTCGGCCCGCCACGGTGTGCTGAGGCTCGGCCTCGCCCGGGTGTATTACGAAGCGCGTATGTACTTCCGCACCCCGGACAGCGTGTTCTTCACGTTCCTGTTCCCGTTCATCATGCTCGCGATCTTCACGGCCGCCTTCGGCTCGGCCGGCAACATCGGCAGCGCGCCCGATGGCAGCGGCGGCGTCAGTGTCGGCGCGTATTACCTTCCGGGCATGCTCGCGGCGGGGATGCTGCTCTCCGGGGTGCAGAACCTCGCGGTCGACATCGCCGGCGAGAAGAGCGACGGCACTCTCAAACGGCTCGGCGGCACCCCGCTGTCCCCGCTGAGCTACTTCATCGGGAAGATCGGGCAGGTGCTCGTCACCGGCACGATTCAGGCGGCCCTGCTGATCCTCGTCGCGCGGTTCGTGCTCGACATCGCCCTGCCGACCGACCCGGCCAAGTGGTTGACCTTCGCCTGGGTCTTCCTGTTCGGTGTGATCGCCTGCGCGTTCCTCGGCATCGCGCTCTCGGCGCTGCCGCGCTCCGGCAAGAGCGCGACCGCCGTCGTGATCCCGATCGTGCTGATCCTGCAGTTCATCTCGGGCGTCTACCTGCAGTTCTACGTGCTGCCCGACTGGATGCAGAACGTCGCGAGCCTGTTCCCGCTCAAGTGGATGGCACAGGGGATGCGCTCGGTGTTCCTGCCGGACAGCTTCGCGAGCCTCGAGCAGAACGGGGTCTGGGACCTCCCCCTCGTCGCGCTCAACCTCGGCATCTGGCTCGTGGTCGGGCTCGTGCTCAGCAGGGTGACGTTCCGCTGGATCCGCAAGGACAGCTGAACCGATGTTCCCCGGTCACGGCGAGCGTGGGAGGCTGGGCGCATGAGGATTCCGGCCATGACGACCCTGCGCTGGTGGGACGTCGCCGTCGGCGGGTCACTGCTGCTGATGGGGGTGCTCGCGGCCGCCGACCAGTACCGGTACGGGCACGAGCTGTCGCGGATCGGCGCGCTCGCGACGCTCGTCGTGATCGGCATCGGCCATGTCGGTTTCGGACGGCGCGCGATCGCCTGCCCGGCCGGACGGACCGGTTCGGTCGCACTGGCCGCGATCGTCTTCCGCGGAGTGCTGATCGTCGGCGTGGGCGTCGCAGCGGCGTTCAATCCGAGTCTGGCGACGCTCCAGGCGATCGCCTTCCCGCTGCTCTGGACGCTCACCGATTCCTTCCTCGTCTCCGTGGCCCTGAGTGCACTCCTCGCGGCATCGGCGGGGGCGGGTCTCTGGCTGGGCATCGGCGGCACTCCCGCGGCCCTCGGGCAGGCGTATGCCACCGAAGGGATCTCCTTCGTCTTCGCGATCGCGATGGGCGCCTGGATCACCCGCATCGCCCGCGACGGCAGCACCCAACGGCGTCTCTACGAGGAACTCAGCCTCGCCCAGGACGAACTCGCCGCCCTGCACAGGGACGCCGGGAGCGCGGCCGAACGGGAACGCCTCGCCAGGGAGATCCACGACACCATCGCCCAGAGCCTGACGAGTCTCGTGATGCTCGCGCAGCGCGCGGGGAACGAGCTCGGACCGGACAGCGGGGCGAGGCCCACCGTCGAGCTCATCGAAGACACCGCCCGGCAGGCCCTGACCGAGGCGCGCAGCCTCGTCGCGGCGATGTCGCCCGTGCGGGTCGGAGATTCGACCCTGGCCGAGACCCTGCGCCGCCTCGCCGGGCGCTTCGAACGCGAGACCGGCATCCAGGTGCGGGTGATCCTCGCCGACACCGGGCTCGACGGGCTCGACCGGGAAAACGAGGTCGTGCTGCTCCGCTGCGCCCAGGAAGGCCTCGCGAACGTGCGCAAGCACTCCCGCGCGGGGGCGGCATCCGTTCGTCTCGAACACGTCGGCACGGATGCCGTCCTCACCGTGACCGACGACGGTCGCGGTCTCGGCGCCTATGCTCCCGCCCAGGAGAACGGGTTCGGCCTCTCGGGGATGCGCGACCGGCTCGCCCTCGTCGGTGGCCGGCTCACGGTCGGCGCCGGTGAGCGCGGCGGCACCGTACTGCGGGTGACCGTGCCGGCGGCGGAAGCCGGGCACCCCACGATCTCCGTCGAATCGGCGAGGCACGAGCGATGATCCGCGTCATCGTG
The DNA here is from genome assembly GCF_004402735.1 of Cryobacterium sp. MDB1-18-1. Taxonomy (NCBI): domain Bacteria; kingdom Bacillati; phylum Actinomycetota; class Actinomycetes; order Micrococcales; family Microbacteriaceae; genus Cryobacterium; species Cryobacterium sp. MDB1-18-1. Next base: position 442,124 of record NZ_SOFR01000044.1, read on the forward strand.
GCCGACGACCACCCGATCGTGCGCGGCGGTATCGCGCTCCTGCTCGGCGGCGCCGGCGACATCGAGGTCGTCGGGCAGGCAGGGAACGGCGAGGAGGCCGTCGCGCTCGCGGCCGCGCTCAACCCCGACCTCGTGCTGATGGACCTGCGGATGCCGCTGCTCGACGGCGTCGCGGCGACCGCGCTCATCGTCGCGGCGAACGAGCGGACCCGGGTGCTGGTCCTCACGACGTACGAGAGCGACGACCAGATCCTCGCGGCCATCGCGGCCGGAGCGAGCGGGTACCTGCTCAAGGCCGCGCCCCAGGCGGAGATCATCGAGGGCGTGCGCTCGGTCGCGCGCGGCCAGACCGCGCTCGCACCGTCGATCGCGGCGATGCTCGTACACCGGGTGCGCACGGATGCCGCGCCGGCTCCGCGCCTGTCTGCCCGCGAACTCGACGTGCTCCGGCTTGTGTCGGCCGGCGAGAGCAACCCGCAGATCGGCCGGTCCCTGTTCATCAGCGAGGCGACCGTCAAGACGCACCTGCTGCACGCCTTCGAGAAGCTCGCGGTGAGCGACCGGACCCGCGCCGTGACCCGGGCGATGGAACTCGGGCTGCTGTAGCCCGGCATCCGCCGCCGCTTGGCTCGGCAGTGGGGCTAGAGCAGCTTGCGCTCGAGCGCCCAGGCGGTGAGTTCGTAACGGGAGGAGAGCTGCAGCTTGCGGAGCACGGCTGAGACGTGCGTCTCGACGGTCTTCGGCGAGATGAACAGGCTCCCGGCGACCTCCTTGTAGGTGTAGCCACGGGCGATCAGCCGCATGACCTCCTGCTCCCGCGCGGAGAGGCGGTCGAGTTCTTCCGTCGTCTCTGCGGTCTCGCCGGCGACCGCGCCGAACGCGTCGAGCACGAACCCCGCGAGCCGGGGCGAGAACACGGCGTCGCCGTCGGCGACCCGGCGTGCGGCCTCGGAGACCTCGGCCCCCGATGAGCTCTTGGTGATGTAGCCGCGGGCCCCCGCCCGGATCACCCGGACCACGTCGTCGGCGGCGTCGGAGACGCTCAGCGCGAGGAACAGGGTGTGCGGCGCCCGGTGCGCGGCGTCGTGGATGACCTCGCTGCCGCCGCCACCGCGCCCGCCGGGCAGATGCACGTCGAGCAGCACCACCCGCGGCTGCAGTGCGACCACGAGCGCGATCGCCTCGTCGACCGTCGCGGCCTCACCGAGCACGCGGATGTCCGCGTCCAGTTCGGCGCGCAGGCCCGAGCGGAAGATCGAGTGGTCGTCGACGATCACGACAGGGAGACCGGCGGTCGCGGCGGGCGGGGTGGGCGCGCTTCCGGGATCGGTGCCGGGGCCTGGGGTGCCGTGCGGCTCGCTCATGGGCGGCTCCCGTCGGCATCCGCTGCCGCGGGCAGAGTCCGGTCGGGGTGAACCGCTTCGACGGAGTTTTTCGGGTCTTCGATCGTTTCCGGGCCGCTCAGGTGCGTTGTCATCACAAAGTCCGTCGAATTGGTTGGGTGCGGGAGGGCAGGGTCTGCGGGAGCGGGCGCCGTGGGCAGGGTGAGCAGGATCTCCGTGCCCGCGCCGCCGGGGCCGGGGCGCACGAGCGCGGTGCCGCCGAGGCGGCGCATCCGCCCGATGACGGACTCGCGGACGCCGTGCCGGTCGTCCGGCACGTCGTCGAGCCGGAAGCCCGGGCCGCGGTCGGTCACGCTGAGGCTCACCGCGTTCGCGCCCGTCTCGAGGTAGACGGACACCGGCCCGCCGGAGTGCCTCGCCGCGTTGAGCATGGCCTCGCGCCCCGCGGCGAGCAACCCCTCGGGGGCTGGGCCGAGGCTCGAGCCCGCACTCACGATGTCGAACTGCACCGGGAAGTCGGCCTCGAGCTCCGCCCCTATCCGGCGGAGGGCCGTCGGGAGATCGACGTCGGGGATGCCGCCGGCCCCGCCCGCACCGGTATCCGTTCCTGCGGCAGTACTCGCGGCCGTGCCCGCGGCAGTGCCGAAGCCGGTCCCGGTCCCGGTGAAGAGCCACTCGCGCAGCTCCCGCTCCTGGGCGCGGGCGAGCCGGGCCGCGTCGCTCTGCGGCCCTGCCTTCTGCTGGATCAGTGCGAGCGTCTGCAGCACCGAGTCGTGCAGGTGCGCGGCGATTTCGGCGCGCTCGGCCTCTCGCGCCCGTCCCGCGCGCTCGTCGGCGAGGTCGCGCGAGAGCCGCACGAGCCACGGCGCGATCACGACGACGACGCCGAGCAGCACCGAAGCGGATGCGATCACGACCGTCCACCCGTCGGGGCTGTCACTCGTCACGAAGAACAGCAGGATGCCGACGGCGACGAGCACGAGGGCGCCGAGCGCGCGCACGAGCAGGGCGGACGAGTGCTGCTCCGAACCGCCGCGGATGTCCGCGAACTGCCGCCAGGCGAGCGCGGTCCCCGACAGCACGACGATCGCGGGGATGACCACGGCGAGCGGGATGTCGGCGCCGAGCCGGCTCGCGACGAGAGTGAGACCGGCGGCGAGGAGCGCGAGCCCGAGCAGGATCTCCGTGATCGGAGCCGACCGGGCCGAGGACGCGGCGGCGGCGGCTCGCTCGGCCGCGGCATCCGCGGGACCGCCGAGGCCGTGGCGGGAGCCGGGGGAACCGGCGTACCCGGGCGCCGGCCGCGCGAGGCTCGCCTTGGGGAGCTCGGCGGCCCCGAACCGGACGGGGTTCGCCGTCGCGGTCGGCGTCGTCACCCAGAGCCAGGCGTAGAGCAGCGCGCCGGCCCCGCCGGCCAGGACGAGCAGCAGCGTCGCGGTGCGCACCACCGTCACGGACAACCCGGTGTGCTCAGCGAACCCCGCGCAGACGCCGGCGATGATCCGCTGGCGCGGCCGGGACATCCGCTCAGTTCTCATGTCTTCATCCAAGCACCCCGAAGGCCGCCCCGATCCGGTGCGGCCAGATCTCAGGGTCCGTTCAGGGTTCTCCCCCATAGCAGCGCGCTATCGCGGGTGGTTGAGTGAAGTTATGACCGATCAACCGCGTAATCCGACATACCCGGCCGGCCCGGGCCCGTCGGGTCCAGACCAGCTCACCCGTTTCTTCGACTGGATCCGCCGCAGCGGCATGGTCCGCGGCGCAGACCGCTGGTTCGCCGGGGTCTGCGGCGCCATCGCCGGCCGCACCGGACTCGACCCGATCATCGTGCGCGGCATCGCGTTCGTGCTCGCCGTGCTCGGGGCGCCCGTGCTCTTCGTCTATGCGGTGGGTTGGGCGCTGCTCCCCAACGCACTCGGCCGCATCCACGCCGAGGAAGCCCTCCGCGGCCGCTTCGAGCCCGCCATGATCGGGATCGGCGCCGTCCTCCTCCTGACCGTCGTGCCGTTCACCCGCGGATTCTGGTGGGACGGCCCTCCCGCGGCCTGGGGCATGCCCGGCTGGCTGAGCACGTCGCTGAGCGCAGCGTGGGGCCTCGCGGTCGTTGCCGGCATCGTCTGGCTCGTGCTCTACCTCGTGCGCCGCGGTCCTGGCAGCGGCGGGTCTTCCGGCGGCGGAAACGGCGGCGGAAACGGTTCCGGTCCGGGCGAGCGCCCGCGCCCCACCTCGGGCTACGGCTCAGCGGCGGATGCCGGTTCGACCCCGCCCGCGCCCGGCGCACCCCCCGCTCCTCCGGCTCCGCCGGCTCCACCCGCGCCCGGCGCCGCGGTCTCTGCCGGCACCGCCG